>NZ_CP134771.1:4897500-5272500 GCF_031880315.1 Pseudomonas baltica
CTGGAGCTCGGGCTGGTCGGGCTCGAAAACCTCAGCCTCATCCCCGGCACTGTCGGGGCCGCGCCAATGCAGAATATCGGTGCCTATGGAGTCGAGATCAAGGATGTGTTCCATAGCCTCACGGCGCTGGACCGGCAGACTGGCGAGGTGCGTGACTTTCTCGGGCATGAATGCGCGTTCGGCTACCGTGACAGCTTGTTCAAGCAGCACCTGGGGCGTTGGCTGATCTTGCGGGTGCGCTTTGCCCTCAGCCGCGAGGCTGCGTTGCACCTGGACTACGGTCCAGTGCGTCAGCGTTTGCAGGAGCAAGGCATCAGCGAGCCGACCGCCATGGACGTCAGCCAGGCGATTTGCAGTATTCGCCTGGAAAAACTGCCGAATCCCGCCGAGCTGGGCAATGCTGGCAGCTTCTTCAAGAATCCCGTGATTCCGACCGCCCAGGCGCAGGCATTGAAGGTTCGTTACCCCGGTCTGGTCGCTTATCCCCAAGGCGATGAGGTCAAGTTGGCCGCTGGTTGGCTGATCGAGCAGGCGGGCTGGAAAGGCTTTCGCGAGGGCGACGCCGGAGTGCACCGCTTGCAGGCATTGGTGCTGGTCAACTACGGCCACGCGACCGGGCGGCAGGTGCAGTCGCTGGCGGTGCGCATCCAGGCCGACATCGCCGAGCGCTTTGGTGTCGAGTTGGAGATGGAGCCTAATCTGTACTAGGCCCGTCGCTATGATAGGTGTGAACCATGAACAACCCCGTCGCTATCATCCTGGCTGCCGGGCAGGGCAGTCGCTTCCGCATCATGGCGGGGGATGATCAGGACAAGCTGTTGGCACCCTGCCGCGGCTTGATCGACATCGAGCGCCCCGTCCTGGAACACGTGCTCATCAACCTCGGTGATTGCATCGAGCGTCGCCTCGTCATCACCCGCCCGCACAATCTCGACATCATCGCCTTAGCCCACGCCTATGACTGCGAAGTGCTGCTGCTGGATTCGACCGGGATGGGCGATAGCCTGGCGGCTGCGGTGGCCGCCAGCGCCGAGGCGTCCGGTTGGCTGGTGATATTGGGGGACATGCCGTTCATCGCGCCAGCGACTCTGGACGCGGTCACCAGGGCCATGAACGAAGACTGTGTCGCGGTGGCGACGGGGGAGTCCGGCTATGGGCATCCGGTTGGTTTTGGCCGCAAGTTTGGCCTGTCGTTGCAAACGCTACGCGGCGATCAGGGCGCCCGCCGGCTGTTCAGCGCTGAGTGTGTCACCGAAGTCCAAGTCACCGATCCTGGCATCTATCGAGACGTCGACATTCCCGCCAATCTGCTTTAATCGGCTCATTAAAAAACCCCCGCTACCTTCCGGTAGCGGGGGTTTTCATTGACCGCCTGAAATCAGCCGAACGGTTTAGGTTCGTGGCGTTCTTCCTCGGCGTGTTCCTTCGCAGCGTTGAGCGTCACTGCTTGTTCGGCTTCATTGGCAGCGGCTGCGGCCAGTTCAGCTTCGCGCTTGCGGCGACGTACTTCGCGCGGGTCATTTGGGGCACGACCATTGCTGGGCAGTTCGACGGCTGGCGTCGGTGCGACAGCTTCAGGCTCGACCACTACGGGCTCGGCGGCCGGTGCGGCTGGCTCGATAGCTTCAGGCTCAGCGGCGTGGGCCACTGGTTCGGCTTCGACGAAAGCTGCCGGCGCGCTGAACGCAGGGGCTTCGACGACGGGCTCGCTGGCGTGCACTTCGACCGCTGGCGCTTCAACGACAGACTCTTGAGCCTGCGGCGTGAAGCTGACTTCGGACACCGGCTCGACCACCACTGGCTCGGCCGCAGGGGCTTCGACAGTTTCGCTCACAGGGGCTGCAAACGACTCGCGGGCTGGAGCTTCTGCCGCCGGGGCTTCAACCACTGGCTCTGGCGCATGAACCGGGGCAGGTTCAAAGGCTGGAGCGGCTTCGAAGGCCGGAGCCGCATCGGCCAATGGCTCGGCCTCTACCGGTACTGGGGCGGCAGGGGTTTGAACCACTGGCGCCTGCTCGACCACAGGCTCGAAAGAAGCCTGAGGCTGGGCAGTCACGGATTCCGCTGCTGGCTGAACGTCGGCCACCGGGGCGAAGGCAAAGGATTCCTGCACTTCGGTGGTAGGCGTCACGACGATTTCCGGCGCAGCCAGCTCGGTGCTTTCCAGGGTCGAGGCGGTAGCACGTTCGGCCTGCTGATGCGCTTGCGCCTCGGCGTTTGCGCTGATGACGCCTTCGGCGATGACGACTGCAGCAGCGGTGCCGGCGGCAGCGATAGCAACGTTGTTGCCTTCGCCTTCCTTACGTTCTGGCTCTTCCTGACCTTCTTCGGCGCCCTCGGAACCTTCGATGACATCACCGTTGGCATCACGTTGACGCTCACGACGGTTGCTGCGACGACGCTGACCACGGGAGCGGCGGCGAGGACGTTCGCCATCGGTACCGTCCTGGTTTTCGTCCTGCAGCAACTCTTCGTTCGGCAGTGCTTCCTCGCCAGCGACCTCATCGGTCTGCTCTGGGCGGGGTTGGCGCTCTTCACGAGGCACGCGCGGTGCACGTTCTTCACGAGGGGCGCGTTCGTCACGCGGCGCACGCTCTTCGCGCGGTTCGCGCGGGGCACGCTCTTCACGTGGCTCGCGTGGTGCGCGTTCTTCACGAGGAGCACGCTCTTCACGAGGTGCGCGTTCTTCGCGCGGTGCACGTTCAGGACGTTCTTCACTCACGGCGGGCTCGGCATCCAGTGCCTCGCGCAGTACGCGAGCCGGACGCTCTTCGCGTGGACGACGTTCTTCACGCGGCGCACGAGACTGGCGGGGAGCGCGTTCTTCGCGAGGAGCGGCCGGAGCCTCTTCACGGGCGGCGCGATCTTCGCGAGGTGCGCGTTCTTCACGCGGGGCGCGGTCTTCACGTGGCGCGCGGTCTTCGCGCGGTTTGCGCTCTTCGTCGCGACGGCCGTTGCGGCTACGGCTCTGCTGGCGACCGTTACGGCGCTCGTCATTGCGTGCAGGGCGTGGAGCTGGCTCGGCGGCAGGCTTTTCAGCCACGACCGGTGCCACTGGTTCTTCTTTGGTAGCGAACAGGCTGACCAACGACTTCACCAGGCCCTTGAACAGGCTCGGCTCGGCGATGACGGGAGCAGGGGCAGCGACGACTGGCGCGGCCTCTTCGACCGGTACCGGCGCATTGCCGCGGGCTGGCGCGGTCTTGACCGCAGCTTCCTGACGAACCAGGGTGCGGGTCGATGCCGGTGCAGCAGGGGCTTCTTCGACTTCAGCGGCAGCGATTTCGTAGCTGGACTGATTGTTCATCGCTTCCGGGCTGTCATCACGCAGGCGCTGCACTTCGAAGTGCGGCGTTTCGAGATGATCGTTCGGCAGGATGATGATGCGCGCGCGCGTACGCATTTCGATCTTGGTGATCGAGTTGCGTTTTTCGTTGAGCAGGAACGCAGCGACCGGGATCGGCACCTGGGCACGTACTTCGGCAGTACGGTCCTTGAGGGCTTCTTCTTCGATCAGGCGCAGGATCGCCAGCGACAGCGATTCGACGTCACGGATGATGCCGGTGCCGTTGCAGCGTGGGCAAACGATGCCACTGCTTTCACCCAGCGATGGGCGCAGGCGCTGGCGGGACATTTCCAGCAGGCCGAAGCGCGAGATGCGCCCGACCTGGACGCGGGCACGGTCGGCCTCGAGGCTTTCGCGGACCTTTTCTTCGACGGCGCGCTGGTTCTTGGCCGGGGTCATGTCGATGAAGTCGATGACGATCAGGCCGCCGATGTCGCGCAGGCGCAACTGACGGGCGATTTCTTCGGCGGCTTCAAGGTTGGTCTGCAGGGCGGTTTCTTCGATGTCGCTGCCTTTGGTGGCGCGCGCCGAGTTGATGTCGATGGACACCAGGGCTTCGGTCGGATCGATGACGATGGAACCACCGGAAGGCAGTTCAACGACGCGCTGGAAAGCGGTCTCGATCTGGCTTTCGATCTGGAAACGGTTGAACAGCGGCACGCTGTCTTCGTACAGCTTGATCTTGCTGGCGTACTGCGGCATCACCTGGCGGATGAAGGTCAGGGCTTCGTCCTGGGCTTCGACGCTGTCGATCAGCACTTCGCCGATGTCCTGGCGCAGGTAATCGCGGATGGCGCGGATGATGACGTTGCTTTCCTGGTAGATCAGGAACGGCGCGGAGCGATCCAGCGAGGCTTCCTTGATCGCGGTCCAGAGTTGCAGCAGGTAATCGAGGTCCCACTGCATTTCTTCGCTGCTGCGGCCAAGGCCGGCAGTGCGCACGATCAGGCCCATGTCGGCAGGGGCGACCAGGCCGTTCAGCGCTTCACGCAGTTCGTTGCGTTCTTCGCCTTCGATACGGCGAGAGATACCGCCGGCACGGGGGTTGTTGGGCATCAGGACCAGGTAACGACCGGCCAGGCTGATGAAGGTGGTGAGGGCGGCACCCTTGTTGCCGCGCTCTTCTTTCTCGACCTGAACAATGACTTCCTGGCCTTCGCTCAGGACTTCCTTGATGTTCACACGGCCTTCGGGCGCCTTCTTGAAATACTCGCGGGAGATTTCCTTGAGGGGCAGGAAGCCGTGCCGCTCGGAGCCGAAGTCGACGAAAGCGGCTTCAAGGCTCGGCTCGATGCGAGTGATACGGCCTTTGTAGATGTTGGCCTTTTTCTGCTCGCGGGCGCCGGATTCGATATCCAGGTCGTAGAGGCGCTGGCCGTCTACGAGGGCAACACGCAACTCTTCGGGTTGAGTCGCGTTAATCAGCATTCTTTTCATGTAGTACCGTCGGTTTCCGGGCTGCCGGAAACGGCGTTCGGCACACACGACTTCTCACGGTCGGTGTCAGGTGCGTCAGGAGCGTTGGCCACTCCAGTGTCAGGCAGGCCTGGCCAGTACTGAACGTCCAGTGGGCCAGGGTGTGCGACGACGCGTCCTGCTTGCTGTGGTGTCAAAAGCACTCAGTCAGGAGGAGGAATCAACTTCTGGCCGTGGATACCCGCAGGCATCTTGATCAAGACCCGGGTCAATGAGGGAGGGCCTGTGGCCACTCCCGACAGGGACGCGGTGCTACACGGTCCGAACGTTGTGCATCTCCACCCTACACGTATCCCTGATAATTCGGGTGCTGCCGTGCGCTGAATCCGCAACGGGTTGGCTTTTATCGCCCGCTCTTGTCGGGAGCGGGCGCATCATGGCTAAGGCTCTGTTTCCGAAACATTCTCTTGGATCGGGTGGCCACGCCGGCGCGGAAGATCTGGCGTCGGAAAATACCGATGAAAGGCGTGCAACCTGCACTGCGTTTTCCATCGTGTTTCGGACTTCTCCGGTGCGCTACTGGCGATTACTAAGACACCCGTAAACAAGCGAAAGCCCCGTCGGACGGCCTCGCGTCCTCGATAACTGCGTGGGTAAGAGGCAATCAAATGTCGCCTATCCACTTCACAGCCGCTTTTGGCGACGTTCGCGACTATAGCAGCATTGATTAAGTGCTTCAATTGCCTAAAAAATTGCTATCATCCGCAAATGACGACTACAAATCCCCCAGCCTCCGGCGTTCGCCTGATCGAGGTTGCACCGGAATATGCCGGCCAACGCATAGACAATTACCTCATCACTGCGCTCAAGGGTGTGCCCAAGACTCTGGTCTATCGGATCCTGCGCAAGGGTGAAGTGCGCGTGAACAAAGGGCGCATCAAGCCCGAATACAAGCTGCAGGCCGGCGATATCGTGCGCGTGCCGCCCGTCCGGCTGCCTGAGCGTGACGAACCGGTGCCGGTGGCCCAGGGCCTGCTGCAACGGCTTGAAGCCGCAATCGTCTATGAAGACAAGGCCCTGATCGTGCTCAACAAGCCGGCCGGCATTGCCGTACACGGTGGCAGTGGCCTGACGTTCGGGGTCATCGAGGCGTTCCGGCAGATGCGCCCGGATGCCAAGGAGCTGGAACTGGTGCATCGCCTCGACCGCGACACCTCCGGGCTGCTGATGATCGCCAAAAAACGCAGCATGTTGCGCCATCTGCATGCCGCCCTGCGCGGCGATGGCGTCGACAAGCGCTACATGGCGCTGGTGCGCGGCAATTGGCCGACCGCGCTCAAGCGCGTCGATGCGCCGTTGCTCAAAAGCAACCTGCGATCGGGTGAGCGCATGGTCGAGGTCAATCCCGAGGGCAAGGAGGCCTTGACGATGTTCAAGGTGCTGCGCCGCTTCAGCGACTTCGCCACCATCGTCGAGGCTCGGCCGATCACCGGTCGTACCCATCAGATTCGTGTGCACACCTTGCACGCCGGGCATTGCATCGCCGGCGACAGCAAGTATGGCGAAGAAAATTTCAGCCGCGAAATCCGCGAGCTCGGCGGCAAGCGTCTGTTCCTGCATGCCTATGCTCTGACCGTGCCGCTGCCCGATGGTGGTGAGCTGAAATTGCAGGCCCCGGTGGATGAAGTCTGGGCCAAGACCGTGGAGCGCTTGAGTGCCGAGTAAGTACCAGCTGTTGATTTTCGATTGGGACGGCACCTTGGCCGATTCCATTGGCCGTATCGTCGAGGCGATGAATCTGTCCGCCGTTGCCTGTGGCTATGTCGAGCGGGACGAGGTCTCGGTCAAAGGCATTATCGGTCTGTCGTTGTCCGAGGCCATCAGCGTGCTGTATCCGGCGCTGGATGCCGAGCAGGTCGCGGCGTTTCGTCAGCAGTATGCAGATGTCTACAAGCGTCTGGACGAGCAGCCGTCGCCGCTGTTTCCGGCGGTCCGCGAGTCGCTGCAAGCTTTTCGTCGGCAGGGCTACAAGCTGGCAGTGGCCACCGGCAAGGCGCGTCGCGGCCTGGATCGCGTGTTGAAATCCAACGAGTGGACTGAATTTTTCGATATTACCCGCGCTGCCGATGAAACCCGGGGCAAGCCGCACCCTCTGATGCTGGAAGAGATCCTCGCTCACTGCCAGGTCAGTGCCGATCAGGCGCTGATGATCGGCGACTCGGCGTTCGACCTGCAAATGGCTCGCAATGCCGGTATGGATTCGGTTGCCGTGGGCTATGGCGCCTTGCCGTTATCGGCACTGCGCGAGTTCGAGCCGACCGTGAGCATCGAGCACTTCGCCCAGTTGGAGCAGTGGCTCGACGATCCGCAGCCAGGGCAATGCTTCCCATTGCAACGCTGAAGGGCGTTGCGCAGTACCCGTATTCCCGAAGACTGCAGGAGTAGTTGATAGATGTCAGACGAATGGAAGGCGCCCGACGCCGATGAGCAGTCGCCGCAAAGCGAACGCCGTGAAAACGATCGCAGCTGGAAATTGCTGGAAAAAACTCTGCTGGCCAGCGTGCAGGAGCAGCGGCGGGCACGGCGCTGGGGGATCTTCTTCAAGATTTTGACCTTCGCCTATCTGCTGGGCGTGCTGGCGATGTTCACGCCGCTGTTCAGTGGCATGGAAAAGTCGGCAGGCAAGGGCGACCACTACACTGCAGTCATCGATGTAAAAGGCGTGATTGCCGACAAAGAGGCTGCCAGCGCCGACAATCTGGTCGGGGCCTTGCGCGCGGCGTTCGATGATCCCAAGGTCAAGGGCGTGATCCTGCGTATCAATAGCCCGGGTGGCAGTCCGGTGCAGGCCGGCTACGTGTACGATGAGATTCGTCGTCTGCGCGGCTTGCATCCAACGGTCAAGGTCTATGCGGTGATCGCGGACCTGGGCGCATCGGGTGCGTATTACATCGCCAGCGCGGCCGATGATATCTACGCCGACAAGGCCAGTCTGGTAGGTTCCATCGGGGTGACGGCGGCCGGCTACGGCTTTGTCGGTACCATGGAAAAGCTGGGCGTGGAGCGTCGTGCCTATACCTCGGGGGCGCACAAGTCGTTCCTCGATCCGTTCCAGCCGCAAAAGCCGGACGAGACGCAGTTCTGGCAGGGCGTGCTCGACACCACGCACAACCAGTTCATTGCGATGGTCAAGCAGGGGCGCGGCGATCGCCTGAAGGACAAGGACAACCCTGACATGTTTTCCGGGCTGATCTGGTCGGGCGAGCAGGCATTGCAGTTGGGCTTGATCGACGGTCTGGGCAGCAGCAGCTCGGTGGCGCGTGATGTGATCGGCGAGAAGGACATGGTCGACTTCACCGTCGAGGATTCCGCCTTCGATCGCTTCTCCAAAAAACTCGGTACCAGCGTTGCCGATCGTGTAGCGATGTATATGGGCTTTGACGGTCCGTCGTTGCGCTGAGATCTCGGTCGCCTGAGCTGGCTTCTTCGCTGCCGAACGCGCAATCTCGCTCCCACAGACTGATCTTGAGTCTTACAGCTGTGGGGGCAGGGCTTGCTCGTGAAGGGGCTTTGAATCCAGCCTTAGGGCACTTGCACACCTTCCTTTAGCAACATATCCACCAACCGGATCAGCGGCAGCCCCACCAGGCTGGTGGCGTCGGCACCGTGGGTGCTCTGAAACAAACTCACCCCTAGACCCTCGGCCTTGAAGCTGCCTGCGCAGTCGTACGGCTGTTCGGCGTGCAAGTAGCGCTCGATGCGCGGCAAGTCCAGCTCGCGCATCTGCACCGTGAAAGGCACCACGTCGACCTGGCATTCACCACTATGGCTGTTGAGCAGCGCCACGCCGGTCAGGAAGGTGACGCTGGTGCCACTGGCGGCCAGCAGTTGCTCGCAGGCCTTGTCGAAGCTGTGGGGCTTGCCCAGAATCTGCTCGCCGAGCACCGCGACCTGATCGGAGCCAATGATCAGATGCCCCGGATAGACTGCGGCCAGTGCCCGCGCCTTGAGCATCGCCAGGCGCCGTACCAGATCGTTGGCGTTCTCGTCAGGCAGGCGGCTTTCATCGACATCCGGCGAAGCGCAAACGAATGGCAGGCGCAGCCGCGAGAGCAATTCGCGACGATAAGGTGAGCTGGAAGCGAGTAATAAAGGCAGCATGCGTGGCTCCTGACGATGAGCGGTCATTCTAGCATGCAGCCTTGGGCCGAATTTCCTTTGACAGGTGAGGGGGTCGTCCCTAGAATGCTGCGCCTATGTTGAATGACCCGATTCCACCTCACGTTGACCCGCGCAAATTGGCAGATCGTGGCACCACCCTCCAAGGTGAATTGCTGCTGGCCGATTTGGAGAGACTCTGCGACCCGCTTTCCGACAATGTCGGTACGGTGCAGGCTAAATTCGTTTTTGAACGAGATGAACGTAAAGCCGTGGTCATCCACAGCTTTATCGACACCGAAGTCAAAATGGTTTGCCAGCGTTGTCTTGAGCTGGTCACCCTGCCAATCCATAGCGAGTGCAGTTACGCTGTGGTGAAGGAGGGTGCGAATACCCAGTCGTTGCCGTCAGGCTATGACGTGCTGGAACTGGGCGAAGATCCTTTGGATCTGCAGGCATTGATCGAGGAGGAGCTTCTGCTCGCCTTGCCCATTGTGCCTGCTCATCATCCGGAAGAATGCCAGCAGCCGGCGGGAGCAGATGAGCCCGAGCCGAGCGAGGACGAGGTAACGCGGTCCAACCCGTTCAGTGTATTGGCGCAGTTAAAGCGTGACCCAAACGTTTAGGAGTTAATCAATTATGGCTGTTCAGCAGAACAAAAAATCCCGCTCTGCCCGCGACATGCGCCGTTCGCACGACGCTCTCGAGGCTAGCACTCTGTCTGTAGAAAAAACCACCGGTGAAGTTCACCTGCGTCACCACGTATCGCCAGAAGGCGTATACCGTGGCCGTAAAGTGATCGACAAGGGCGCTGACGAGTAATTACTTGTCCGCTCAGATCATCGCGATCGACGCAATGGGCGGGGACTTCGGTCCCCGCAGCATTGTCGAGGCCTGCCTCGCCTGCCTGTCCGCAAACCCCTCGCTGTACCTGACCCTCGTCGGTCAACCTCAACTCCTTGAACAGTTGCTCACCCAGCACCGTGGTGTGGATCGCTCGCGTCTGCAGATTGCTGCGGCCAGCGAAGTGGTCGGCATGGACGACAAGCCTTCCGTGGCGCTGCGGGGCAAGCCTGATTCCTCGATGCGAGTGGCGCTGGAGCTGGTGCGTGACGACAAGGTCCAGGCCATGGTCAGCGCCGGTAATACCGGGGCGTTGATGGCGTTGTCGCGTCACGTACTCAAGACCGTGCCGGGCATCGATCGCCCGGCCATGGTGGTGGCGCTGCCGACCCTGACTGGCCATTGCCAGCTGCTGGACCTTGGCGCCAACGTTGATTGCAGTGCCGAACAATTGCTGCAGTTTGCCGTCATGGGCTCGGTGGCGGCCCAGGCGTTGGGCATTGCCCGGCCGCGTGTGGCACTGCTGAATATTGGCACCGAAGACATCAAGGGCAACCAGCAGGTCAAGCAGGCGGCGGCGCTGCTGCAAGCCGCGCAGAGCCTCAACTATATCGGCTATATCGAGGGCGACGGCCTGTACCGTGGCGAGGCCGACGTGGTGGTGTGTGACGGATTCGTCGGTAATGTGCTGCTCAAGTCCAGCGAGGGTTTGGCGAGCATGATTGCAGCACGCACCGAGGCGGTGTTCAGTTCCGGCGTGTTTGCGCGTCTGGCAGGGGCGGTGGCCTTGCCGCTGCTCAAGCGCCTGCGCCGCGAATTGGCCCCGGCGCGGCACAATGGTGCCAGTTTCCTCGGGCTGCAAGGGATAGTCATCAAAAGCCACGGCTCGGCCGGTGCGGAAGGCTTTCGCAGTGCCATCGAGCGCGCCTTGGTGGAGATTCGCGAAGATCTGCCGCGACGCCTCCAGGGCTGCCTCACCGACCGGTTGCCTTAGGCATGATCGCCCAAGGAATGCTTAAATGTGACCACCCGGTTTCAACTGCCATCCAATTGTCAGTTTCGCGCGGCCTGCCTGCTGGGCCGTCCACTCTGTGACGACACGATCATTAAGGGCTTGTTTCATGTCTGCATCCCTCGCATTCGTCTTTCCTGGGCAAGGTTCCCAGTCCCTGGGCATGCTCGCCGAGCAGGGCGCCCAGCATTCGCTGGTCGTCGATACGTTCGCTGAAGCGTCAGCGGCCTTGGGTTACGACCTGTGGGCGCTGACCCAGCAAGGTCCGGTTGAGTTGCTCAACCAGACCGACAAGACGCAGCCGGCGATTCTTACTGCCTCTGTGGCTCTGTGGCGCCTCTGGCAGGCCGAAGTCGGCCAGCAGCCGGCATTTGTCGCCGGCCACAGCCTGGGCGAATACAGTGCGCTGGTCGCGGCAGGCAGCGTCAGTCTGGCCGATGCGGTCAAACTCGTGGAAACCCGCGGCCAGCTGATGCAAGAAGCCGTGCCTGCGGGCATGGGCGGCATGGCGGCCATCCTCGGTCTGCCGGACGACGCCGTCATCGCAGCCTGCGCTGAAGCGGGCCAGGGTGAAGTGGTCAGTGCGGTCAATTTCAACTCGCCAGGACAGGTCGTGATCGCGGGCTCGAAAACCGCCGTCGAACGTGCCATGGAACTGTGCAAGGCCCGCGGTGCCAAGCGCGCCATGCCGTTGCCGGTCAGCGTGCCGTCGCATTGCGCGCTGATGCGCCCGGCGGCCGAAAAGTTCGCCGCCTCGATCGAAGCCATCGACTGGCAGGCGCCGAGCATCCCGCTGGTGCAGAACGTCAGCGCCAGCGTGGCCACCGATGTCGCGACCCTCAAGAGCGATCTGCTCAAGCAGCTGTACATGCCGGTTCGCTGGGTCGAATCGGTGGCGTTCCTGGCCAGCCAGGGCGCCGTCAACCTGATCGAATGCGGTCCGGGCAAAGTGCTCGCGGGCCTCAACAAGCGCTGCGCCGAAGGCGTCAGCACGACCAATCTGGATACCCCCGACGCCTTCGCCGCCGCTGTTGCGGCGCAGGCTTGAAGCAGGAGATAGTTGCATGAGCTTGCAAGGTAAAGTTGCGCTGGTCACCGGCGCCAGCCGTGGCATCGGCCAGGCCATCGCCCTTGAACTGGGCCGTCAGGGCGCCACCGTGATCGGTACCGCGACGTCTGCGTCGGGTGCCGAGCGCATCGCTGCCACGCTCAAGGAGCATGGCATCACCGGTACCGGGCTGGAACTCAACGTCACCAACGACGAGTCGGTTGCCGCGACCCTGGCCGCGATCACCGCTGAATTCGGCGTACCGGCGATTCTGGTGAACAACGCCGGTATCACCCGCGACAACCTGATGATGCGCATGAAGGACGACGAATGGCATGACGTCATCGACACCAACCTCAACAGCCTGTTCCGCCTGTCCAAGGCTGTTTTGCGCGGCATGACCAAGGCGCGTTGGGGCCGAATCATCAGTATCGGTTCGGTAGTGGGTGCAATGGGCAACGCAGGCCAAGTAAACTACGCGGCCGCGAAAGCCGGGCTCGAAGGTTTCAGCCGCGCTCTGGCGCGCGAAGTGGGCTCCCGGTCGATCACGGTCAACTCGGTGGCACCTGGTTTCATCGACACCGACATGACCCGTGAGCTGCCTGAAGCACAACGTGAAGCACTGCTGACGCAAATCCCGCTGGGCCGCCTGGGCCAGGCCGAGGAAATCGCGCAAGTGGTCGCTTTTCTGGCTTCCGAGGGTGCAGGTTACGTGACCGGGGCTACAATTCCGGTGAACGGCGGCATGTACATGTAAGCTGTGTGCGACATTTTTTCGCTAAAAATGTCATACGAGTCGAGCAAAAATCCGTTATAAAGCTGCAACCCAATTCGGGGCAGCGGGCCAATGTTAGATCGCTGTGACGCTTTCAGTTTGAAAAGCCGAGCGCTTTCGATAAACTTACGCACCGGCCAGCTGCCTGACTTATGTCCATTAGGAGTGAAAACAAGGTATGAGCACCATCGAAGAACGCGTCAAGAAAATCGTTGCCGAGCAACTGGGCGTTAAAGAAGAAGAAGTCACCAACAGTGCTTCTTTCGTAGAAGACCTGGGTGCCGATTCCCTTGATACCGTTGAGCTGGTGATGGCTCTGGAAGAGGAATTCGAGACCGAGATTCCAGACGAAGAAGCCGAGAAGATCACGACTGTACAAGCGGCCATCGATTACGTTACTGCCCACCAGGCGTAATGATTTTGTAATCGTCGCTTTGCTGTCTCGGAAAAACCGCACTGCCTTTGCTGGCGTGCGGTTTTTTCTTTAGGTGGCAGGCGCGCCGTCGTCAATAGAATAAGGAGAGTGCTGTGTCGCGTAGACGCGTCGTGGTCACTGGTTTAGGTATGCTGTCGCCGCTGGGCACTGACGTGTCGAGCACCTGGCAGGGCATTCTGGCTGGCCGCAGTGGTATTGGTCCGATCGAACATACGGATCTTTCTGCCTATTCGACCCGTTTCGGCGGCTCGGTCAAGGACTTCAAGGTCGAGGAGTATCTCTCGGTCAAGGAGGCTCGCAAGCTCGATCTGTTCATTCAATACGGCTTGGCAGCCGGGTTCCAGGCGGTTCGCGATTCGGGCCTGGTCGTCACCGACGCCAACCGTGAGCGTATCGGCGTGGCCATGGGCTCGGGTATTGGTGGCCTCACCAATATCGAAGAAACCAGCCGCACCTTGCATGATTCCGGCCCACGACGGATTTCGCCGTTTTTCGTGCCTGGCTCGATCATCAACATGATTTCCGGATTTCTGTCCATCCATCTGGGTGTACAGGGTCCCAACTTCGCGATCGCCACGGCGTGCACCACCGGTACTCATTGCATCGGCATGGCCTTTCGCAACATAGCCTATGGTGAAGCCGATGTGATGATTGCCGGCGGCGCCGAAATGGCCGCCTGCGGCTTGGGCATGGGCGGCTTCGGCGCGGCGCGGGCGATGTCCACGCGCAACGACGAGCCGCAACGCGCCAGCCGCCCGTGGGACAAAGGCCGTGACGGCTTTGTGCTGGCCGACGGTGCTGGTGCCCTGGTGCTTGAAGAGCTCGAGCACGCTCAGGCTCGCGGTGCGACCATCTATGCCGAGCTGATCGGCTTCGGCATGAGCGGCGATGCTTTCCACATGACCTCGCCGCCCGAAGACGGCGCCGGTGCCGCGCGCTGCATGGCCAACGCGTTGCGCGATGCCAAGGTCAGCCCGGACGAGGTGCAGTACATCAACGCCCACGGTACTTCGACTCCGGTCGGCGACCTGGCGGAAGTGCAAGCGATCAAGTCGGTATTCGGCGAGCATGCGCACAGCCTGGCAGTGAGCTCGACCAAATCCATGACCGGCCACTTGTTGGGTGCTGCAGGCGCGGTCGAGGCGATCTTCAGCGTGCTGGCGATCCGCGACCAGGTCGCACCGCCGACCATCAACCTCGACGAGCCGGACGAAGGCTGCGACCTCGATTTCGTTCCTCACGAAGCGCGCAAAATGCCGATCGACGTGGTGCTGTCCAACTCGTTCGGATTCGGTGGCACCAACGGCTCGCTGGTGCTACGTCGGTTCGTCGGTTGATGCACAGCTGGGTCGACGGGGTTGCGCAGTCGCAGGTCGGGCTGAACAACCGCGGGCTGGCCTATGGTGATGGTCTGTTCGAGACCATCGCCGTGCGGGGCGGGCGGCCGTTGCTGCTCGACCGCCACCTGCAGCGCTTGCAGTGGGGCTGTGAGCGCCTGGCACTGGTGGCCGATGTGCGGCAGGTGCGCGACGAAGTCCTCGCCTACGCTGCGGCGCTGGGCGAGGGCGTGCTCAAGCTGATACTCACCCGTGGCGACAGCCCGCGCGGCTATGCCGCCGACCCTCAAGCGCCGGCCCGGCGCATCCTGCAAGCCAGCCCGTTGCCCGGTTACCCTACCAGCCATAGTGCCGAAGGGGTGCAGCTGTTCCCCTGTCGTACACGTCTTGCCGAACAACCGCTGCTGGCCGGGCTCAAGCATCTCAATCGGCTGGAGCAAGTGCTGGCGCGCAATGAGTGGCAGGGCAGCGCTTATGCCGAGGGTCTGATGTGCGACCTGCAGGGCCGTGTGATCGAAGGTGTCTACAGCAATCTGTTCCTGATCCGTGACGCTGTGCTGTATACGGCTGATCTGGCCCGCTGCGGCGTTGCCGGTACTATGCGCGCCGAGCTGCTGGAGCAGGCGCAATCGCTAGGTATCCAGGTAAAAGTGTGTGACCTGACGTTGCAGGATCTCGCCGCTGCCGACGAAGTCTTCGTCTGCAACAGTGTCTACGGGATCTGGCCTGTGCTTGGCGTCGATGCGCTTCGCTGGTCGGCTGGCCCGGTGACCCGTAAACTGCAAACCCTCGCCTGTGCACTATTGGACCTGTGATCTGTGATACGTAAATTCTTGGTGCTGCTCGAAACCGTGCTGATCGTTGCGGTATTGGTGGTGGGCGGTGCGGCATGGAAAACTCGCCATGCGCTGGACCAGCGTCTGGTCATGGCCAACGAAACCCTGGTGGAAGTACCGAGCGGCTCGACGCCGGGGCGCATGTTCAATCGCCTTGAAACCGACGGCTTGATCGGCGATGCCTGGTGGTTGCGCCTGTATTGGCGTTTCAATCTCGAAGGCCAGCCGCTGCACACCGGCGAGTATCGCCTGACCCCCGGCATGACTGTGCGTGACATGCTCGGTGTGTGGCAGCGCGGGGAAGTGGTGCAGTACAGCCTGACCCTGGTGGAAGGCTGGAATTTCCGCCAGGTGCGCAGCGCGCTGGCCAAGCAGGAAAAACTCCAGCAGACCCTCGCTGGCCTCAGCGATGCAGAGTTGATGGACAAGCTCGGCCACCCTGGCGTGTTCCCAGAAGGGCGGTTCTTCCCCGACACCTACAAGTTCACCCGTGGCATGACCGATGCCGAAATCCTCACTCAAGCCTACAAGCGCCTCGACGAGGTGTTGGCCCAGGAGTGGAGTCAGCGCGCCGATGATGTGCCCTACAGCGAGCCCTACCAGGCGCTGATCATGGCCTCGATGGTCGAGAAGGAAACCGGTGTGCCCCAGGAGCGTGCCGAGATCGCCGGCGTATTCATCCGCCGCCTGCATGCCGGCATGCTGCTGCAGACCGACCCCACCGTGATCTACGGCATGGGCGAGCGCTACACCGGCAAGCTCAGCCGCGCCGATCTCAAGCAGCCGACGCCCTATAACACCTATACCAACGCTGGCATGCCACCGACCCCGATCGCCATGGTAGGCCGCGAGGCGATTCATGCGGCGCTCAATCCGCAGGACGGCACCAGCCTCTATTTCGTCGCGCGTGGCGACGGCAGTCACGTGTTCTCTGACGACCTCGACGCCCACAACAACGCCGTGCGCGAGTTTCAACTCAAGCGCCGTGCCGATTATCGCTCCAGCCCCGCACCCATCCCGGTGCCTGCACCCACACCCGAGCAGGCGCCCGCCGATCAGGCCTCTCCCCCGGCGCTGCCAGTCCAGGCCACCGAGCCTGGCCCCACTGCTCAAGATAAGGACGCAAAGTGACCGGTCTGTTCATTACCCTTGAAGGCCCTGAAGGGGCCGGCAAGAGCACCAATCGCGAATACCTTGCCCTGCAGCTGCGCGCTGCCGGCCTGGATGTCGTGCTGACCCGAGAACCCGGCGGCACGCCGTTGGCCGAGCGCATCCGTGAGGTGCTGCTGGCCCCCAGCGACGAGCCGATGAACGCCGACGCTGAACTGCTGCTGATGTTCGCCGCCCGTGCCCAGCATATTGCCCAGGTGATTCGCCCGGCGCTGCAGCGCGGCGCGGTAGTGCTGTGTGATCGGTTCACCGATGCGACCTATGCCTATCAGGGTGGCGGCCGTGGCTTGCCGGTGGAGCGCATCGCGACCCTTGAGCGGTTCGTGCAGGGCGACCTGCACCCCGACCTGACGCTGGTCTTCGACCTGCCTATCGAAGTCGGCCTCGCGCGGGCGAGCGCGCGGGGCCGGCTGGACCGTTTCGAGCAAGAGGGCCGCGCCTTCTTCGACGCCGTGCGCAGCGCCTATCTGGCGCGCGCCGCGACCGATACCCAGCGTTATCGCATCGTCGATGCCTCGCAGTCCCTGGCTGAGGTGCAGCAGGCGCTGGACGCCCTGGTGCCGGTCATGCTGGAGTCGGCACGTGGCTGAATACCCCTGGCAGCAGGTGCTGTGGCAGCAGTTCGCGGGCCGTGCCCAGCACGCTCATGCCTATCTGTTGCATGGCCCCAAGGGCATCGGCAAGCGCGCGCTGGCCGAACGGTTGATGGCCTTGTTGCTGTGCCAGCGTCCGCTCCCCGAGGACGCCTGCGGTGCCTGCAAATCCTGCATGCTGCTGGCGGCGGGTACTCATCCCGACAATTATGTGCTGGAGCCTGAAGAGGCCGACAAGGCCATCAAGGTCGATCAGGTCCGCGATCTGGTCAGCTTCGTGGTGCAGACCGCGCAACTGGGCGGGCGCAAGGTGGTGCTCATCGAGCCGGTGGAGTCGATGAACATCAACGCCGCCAACGCCTTGCTCAAAAGCCTCGAAGAACCCTCCGGCAATACCGTGCTGTTGTTGGTCAGTCATCAACCCAGCCGGTTGTTGCCGACCATCAAGAGCCGTTGCGTGCAACAGGCCTGCCCGCTCCCAGGCCGAGAGCAAAGCCTGGCCTGGTTGGGCGAGGCGCTGCCGGCCCTGAGCCAGGACGAGCGCGACGAATTGCTCACCTTGGCCGCAGGCTCGCCGCTTGCCGCTGTCGATCTGCAGACCCAGGGCGTGCGCGAACAGCGCGCACTGGTGGTCGAGGGCGTCAAGAAGCTGCTCAAACAGCAGGCCTCGCCCACGCAACTGGCCGAAGGCTGGAACGCGGTGCCCCTGTTGTTGCTGTTCGACTGGTTCTGCGATTGGTCGAACCTGATCCTGCGTTATCAGCTGACCGAGGACGAAACCGGCCTGGGCTTGGCGGACATGCGCAAGGTGGTGCAGTATCTGGCGCAGAAGACCCCGCAGGACAAGGTGCTGAGCGTGCAGGACTGGATTCTGCTGCAGCGCCAGAAGGTGCTCGCCAAGGCCAATCTCAATCGGGTGCTGCTGCTGGAGTCGCTGCTGGTGTCCTGGGCTGCGTTGCCGGGCAACGGCTAACGGAGCATTGTGGTATTTTGGCGGTCTGATATTCAAAGTGCCATCAGTTGTCGTTATTGCTTCAGTCGATTCAACCCAGCGTGTCCGTGGCCTCGATGCCCGGCCGCAGTGAAGGAAGCCGCATGAACCAGCCAGTCAATCCGGGCCCGCGCAACGGTATTCTGTCCCTGACCATCAAGGACAAGGCCGTGCTGTATGCGGCCTACATGCCTTTCATCAAGAACGGCGGCCTGTTCATCCCCACCAGCAAGAGCTACAAGCTGGGCGACGAGCTGTTCATGCTCCTCAACCTGATGGATGAAGGCGAGAAGATCCCCGTGGCCGGCAAGGTCGCGTGGATCACCCCCAAGGGCGCCCAGGGCAACCGCGCCGCCGGTGTCGGCGTGCAGTTCAACGATGGCGACGACACCGCGCGCAACAAGATTGAAACCTACCTGGCCGGCGCGCTGAAGTCCGACCGTCCCACTCATACGATGTAGTTGCCCATGTCTGCCGATAGCCGTTTGCTCGTTGATTCCCACTGCCACCTCGACCGCCTCGACCTGACCGCCCACGACGGTTCGCTGGACCGCGCGCTGGATGCCGCGCGGGCCCGAGGTGTGAAGCATTTCCTCTGTATCGGGGTGAGTGCCGACAACGCTGCGGCGGTGAAAGCCTTGGCCGATCAGTATGACGATGTGGATTGCTCCGTCGGCATTCACCCGCTGGACCTCAAACCTGGCGAAGCCCCTGCGCTGGACTGGCTGCTGCGCGAGCTGGACCACCCGCGGGTCGTCGCCATCGGCGAGACCGGCCTGGATTACCACTACGAGCCCGAAGCTGCGCAGCTGCAGCAGGCGTCGTTCCGCTTGCACCTGCAAGCGGCCAACGCCACCGGTAAGCCGGTGATCGTGCATACCCGCGGCGCGCGCGCCGATACCCTGCACCTGTTGCGTGAAGCGCAGCTGCCACAGGGCGGTGTGCTGCACTGCTTTACCGAAGATTGGGACATGGCCAAGGCGGCGCTGGACCTGGGCTTCTATATCTCGTTGTCCGGCATCGTCACCTTTCGCAATGCCGACGCCCTGCGCGATGTCGCGCGGCAGGTGCCGGCCGATCGTCTGCTGGTCGAGACCGACTCGCCGTATCTGGCGCCGATCCCGTACCGCGGCAAGCCCAACCTGCCGCAGTACGTGCGCGAGGTGGCCGAGTACCTGGCCATGCTGAGAGGTGTGCCTTACGAGGATTTCGCGGCGCAGACCACCGAGAACTTCAAGCGTCTGTTCCCGTTGGCGCACCTTTAAAAGCTTCGCGTGCAGAGCCGTTGGCCATCACACCGAACCATCAGGCAAAAAAAACCCGGGTTCTGGGGGGTGAATCCGGGTTAAGACCATTAGGAGTAAAACAAAGGCGCGCGGTCCATCGACACCTTTATTGCCACATCACTTGGGGGATATGACGCGTCAACACCCTTGAGTATCGTTGAGGTTTGGCACCGCGCCAGTGGTAATTGATCGTTTTTTAAACAATTTTGAAATAGGCGCGCTGCTGCTCAGCACCAACGCCCCAGTCACACGTAAAGTGCTCCTATCAACGGATGATCCGTGCAATTTCACGCCAGACAGGCATAATACTTCGCTTCGATTTTGACCCAGTCCTTCTTTATGCAGAAAGAACCCCGCAAGGTCCGCGAGTTTCGACGCCGCGAACAGGAAATTCTCGATACCGCCCTCAAGCTCTTCCTCGAGCAGGGGGAGGATAGCGTCACGGTGGAAATGATCGCCGATGCTGTGGGTATCGGCAAAGGCACGATCTACAAGCACTTCAAGTCCAAGGCCGAGATCTATCTACGGCTGATGCTCGACTATGAGCGTGATTTGAACCAGCTGCTGTTGTCGTCCGACGTGGAGAATGACCGCGAGTCCTTGTCGCGCGCCTATTTCGAGTTTCGCATGCGTGATCCACAGCGCTATCGCTTGTTCGATCGCCTCGAAGAGAAAGTCGTGAAGGGCAATCAGGTGCCGGAGATGGTCGAGGAGTTGCACGCAATCCGTGCCTCCAACTTCGAGCATCTGACCCAACTGATCAAGGGTCGCATCGACGAAGGCAAGCTCGAAGACGTGCCGCCGTATTTCCACTATTGCGCCGCCTGGGCCCTGGTGCATGGCGCGGTGGCGCTGTATCACTCGCCGTTCTGGAGCAACGTGCTGGAAGATCAGGAAGGATTCTTTCAGTTCCTGATGGACATCGGCGTGCGCATGGGCAACAAGCGCAAGCGCGATAGCGATCCGGTGGCCTGACGCGCAAAGTGGCCTGACGCGCAAAAGAGCCCAGTGCAGCATCGTAAATTCTTCTCTGTTCCCCGGACTGGCGCAAAAGCTGCATCACGCCGCTTATTCGCCGGTTTTTCGTCGCCGGTCTCTGGAGGAATGATGCGTAATCTGCTCTTGGTACTGGCGCTCGCGGCGCTGGGCGGTTGTATGAGCGTCAGCGACATGGGTACGGTCGCCCACGATCAGTTGAGCGATGCCGGGGTGCTGGATCACAGCGAAACCAAGCGCTCGACCAATTTCCGTCTGCAACCGGACTCGTTCATGTTCATCGCCCAGGGCGCCTTCGTACCGCCTGGCGGCTCCTACCCGCGTCCTAACGTCGTAGCGGAGGAAGCCTTCAACGGCTTTATCCAGTACTTCCCCATGGTCCGTCGCGCCCGTGCTCCTGAAGGCCTGGACGACGCCATGAACGAGGCCCGTGAAGCTGGCGCTCACTACCTGCTGTATACACGCTTCGCCAATGCCGATGATCGCATCGGCACCACCGATGAATGGCAGGACCAGGAAGCCGTCGATCGCCTCGGCGTCGACCACGCTGTCATTCAGGTGATGGTGATCGAGACCAGTACCCGTTATCTGATCGACACCGCGACCATTCGTCTGCGAGGCGGTTTTCTGACGTTGTACGACAAAAAACCGCAGGATTTGCTTGGGCCGCCCCTGACCGATTACGCTCGACGTTTGCTGGGTGTAGAGCGCTAGACCAAGGCAGGCAATCCGCTTGCTCCCTGGCCATGACGCGCACTACCCCAGCGGCGTATTCGAGGAGCAAGTGATGACAGACGCCAGCCATCTATTGGCGCAGATTCCCCCAGCCAAGGGGCCCGCACCGGTGCATCTGTGGAACCCGGATTTTTGCGGCGATATCGACATGCGCATCGCCCGCGACGGCACCTGGTTCTATCAGGGCACGCCGATCGGCCGGGCGCCCATGGTGCGGCTGTTCTCCACCATCCTGCGGCGTGACGGCGATGATTACTTCCTGGTGACGCCGGTGGAGAAAGTCGGCATCCAGGTCGAAGATGCGCCGTTCGTGGCAATCCGCCTGGAAGTGGAAGGGCAGGGCGAGCACCAATGTCTGCGTTTTTTCACCAATGTCGATGATCACTGCGATGCCGACGCCGAGCACCCGCTACGCGTGCATATCGATGCCGCCAGTCAGGAGCCTTCGCCCTACGTGCGGGTGCGCACCAACCTGGAGGCGTTGATTCATCGCAACGTCTTCTACCAATTGGTGGATCTGGCGGTCACACGTCGGATCGACGGCCAGTCCTGGCTTGGCGTATGGAGCCACGGTCAGTTCTTTCCTATCGGACCAGAGCCTGACTGATCTGTAATTTTCACGGGCCTCTTCGCCGCCGCCAGCGCATATACAGATTGCACCGGTGTCAAATGCCTCAAACCACAGCGCTCGCGGCGTCAATCACATGCACGCTGTATCCCGGCACCTTCTTGGCCAGATGCTTGGCCTGCGACGCCATTTCCGCCAGCACCTGAGCATCCAGCTCGGGGCAATCGTGAGCGTGCAGATCGACGACACCGATGGACAGCGACAGCAGCGGGAATTCCTCGCGCACGCCCTGGCGGTTATGGCTGACGAAGTACCCCGCGTCCAGGTGCTCGGCGCGGTAGAACCGCCGGCACTGCATCTGGAACTCCTCGAACAGCTGCCCTAACCGCTTGCGCCAGTCGCTGGAGCCGAGCACCAGCATGAAATCGTCACCACCGATGTGTCCGACGAAATCGCGGCTGGGTTCGATTCGCTCGCTCAGACAGTGCGCCAGGCACAGCAGCACTTCATCGCCGCGCGCGTAGCCATACAGGTCGTTGTAGGGTTTGAAGCTGTCGATATCGACATAGCAGATCGCGGCGGTCTGGTTTTGCTGCAACAGCCGCGTCAGGCACTGCTGGATCGGCACGTTACCAGGCAGCAGCGTCAGCGGGTTGGCATAGCGCGCCTGCTGGATCTTCAGTTCGGTGATCAACTTGAGCACGTCGATCACCCGTCCGAGGCCCAGGTAACGCCCGTTCTGGGTGATGATGAAGTCTTCTTCGATACGCTGGCGCGCGCGGCTGGTGATCAAGCGGCTCACCTGTTGCAGAGAATGACTCAACTCCACGGCGAGGAAATCATCGGTCATCAACCGGCTGATCGGCTTGCGGGCATACAGCTCGGTGGCAAAGGGCTTGAGCAGCGCGTCCGACAGCGAATGCCGATGCACGATACCGACCGGGCGCTGCTGGTCGTCGAGCACCGCCAGCGAGTTGAGGTTGGCTTGCAGGCGAAACGCCTCCAGCACCTTGGGCGTTGGCGTGTCGCTGGGCACTGCCGCTTGATCGTTCAGCAGGTCGGACAGGTCGCGGCGCTCCTCGGTCAAGGAGGGCGGGCCGCTGTCCAGTTGCGGCAGCAGGCTGCGGGCATCCCGGGGCGGCGTTTCCTGCGGGCGGCACAACAAATAGCCCTGGACCAGATCGACACCCATGTCGCTGAGCACAGCCAGCTCTTCGACCAGTTCTATGCCCTCGGCAATCACCACCGCACGTGAGGCACGGGCCATCTGCAGAATGGAGCCGACGAACTCGCGCTTCACTGCGTCCTGATGGATGCCGTCGATAAAGTGTCGGTCGATCTTCACGTAATCGGGGCGCAGCTCTGACCACAGGCGCAGGCTCGAATAGCCCGCGCCCAGATCATCCAATGCGATCGAGAAGCCCATGGCGCGGTAGTGATGTAGGGCCGTGTGGAGCAGGTCGAAGTCGTCGGTCGGGGTTTGTTCAGTAAGCTCGATCACCACCTGGCTGGGCGAGATGCCGTAGCGCTGCAGCAGCGACAAGGTACGCCCTGATTGATGCAAGGGCTCGAGCAGCGACTCGGGGGAGACGTTGAGGAACAGCTTGGCGTCGAGTTGCTGTTCGCTGAAGCTGCGGCAGGCTTTTTCACGGCAGGCCATTTCCAGCTCGCTCAGGCGCCCGGCATGGCGGGCGGCGGCGAACAGGTTGATGGGCGAATGCAGTGGGCTGTTCGAAGGGCCGCGACTCAGCGCTTCGTAACCGAGGATGCGCCGCTCGGACAGGGACACGATGGGCTGGAACAGGCTGTGAAGGCTGCCTTGGGCCAGGATCGTCCCCAAGGCGCTGAGCTGCTCGGTAATGGTCATGAAATCCTCACTGATGTGGGATACCGACTCCCAAAAATGTAGGAGTGGGCTCTGCCCACGAAGCTTCACGGGCAGAGCCCGCTCCCACAGGGATTATGAGTGTGTCTAAAGTAGAGATTGCAGGCATAAAAAAACCGGGCGCCTGTTAGGCGCCCGGCTATTTCACGACAGCTTCATGACTGTTTGATGACGGATCGCCATCATTTAGCTTGCTTCATCGCACTACTTCTTGGCCACCGTGGTGTTCAAGCGCAGGTAGTCCAGCAGGATACGCCCGGTTTCGCTCAGATAGGCGTCGTTCTCAGGTTTGGAATCGTTCGGATCCGTCGCCGGGGCGTCTTCGTCTTCCTTTTTCAGCTCGGTCAATGGCGCTTCGCCCTTGGCCTTGCGACGGGTGTTTTCGAGGGCCAACTGCTGGTTCTCGATGTCGGTGTGCTGCTTGCGACGCACCGCTTCGTTGAGGCTGACGGTTTTTTCTTCCATCAGCTTCTGCGCCAGGGCCAGGCGATCGCGGATGAAGATGAACTCCGGATCGTTATCGGTGCGCTTGTCATGCAGCGCCTTGAGCTGGGCCAGGAACGGCTTGAACGGATCGGTTTCGGGCTTGATCGCCGGGCGGATGGTGTCCCACGGCATGGCTTCGGGCAGCGCGCTTTCGCCGATTTCCTTGGTATCGATGATCGACGGGTAGGCAATGTCCGGCAGTACGCCCTGATGCTGGGTGCTCTGCCCGGAAACCCGGTAGAACTTGGCCAGGGTCAGTTTCAGCTCGCCATGATTGAGCGGCTGGATGGTCTGCACCGTGCCTTTGCCGAAGGTCTGGCCACCGATGATCAACGCGCGGTGATAGTCCTGCATGGCGCCGGCGAAAATCTCCGAAGCCGAGGCGGACAGGCGGTTGACCAGCAGTGCCATCGGGCCTTTGTAGAAGGCACCTGGGCTCTCGTCCTCGAGCACATCGACGCGGCCGTCGCTGTTGCGCACTAGCACGGTCGGGCCTTTCTCGATGAACAGGCTGGTCAGCTCGGTAGCTTCCTGCAGCGAACCGCCGCCGTTGTTGCGCAGGTCGATGACCACGCCGTCGACGTTTTCCTTCTGCAGCTCGGTCAGCAGTTTCTTGACGTCGCGGGTGGTGCTCTTGTAATCCGGATCGCCGGCGCGGAAAGCTTTGAAGTCGAGGTAGAAGGCCGGGATCTCGATCACCCCGAGCTTGTAGTCTTTGCCATCCTGCTTGAGGTTGAGGATCGACTTCTTGGCGGCCTGTTCTTCGAGCTTCACCGCTTCGCGGGTGATGGACACGATCTTGCTGGTCTGGTCGTTCGGCGCATTGGTATGCGGGATCACTTCCAGGCGCACCACGGAGCCCTTGGCGCCGCGGATCAGCTTGACCACTTCGTCCAGGCGCCAGCCGATCACGTCGACCATTTCCTTGTCGCCCTGGGCCACGCCGACGATCTTGTCGGACGGCGCCAGTTGCTTGGTCTTGTCGGCAGGGCCGGCCGGTACCAGGCGCACGACCTTGACCTGATCGTTATCGCTCTGCAGCACCGCGCCAATGCCTTCCAGCGACAGGCTCATGTTGATGTCGAAGTTTTCCGCGCTGTCAGGCGACAGGTAGTTGGTGTGCGGATCGTAGGACTGGGCGAAGGTATTGATGTAGGCCTGGAAGATATCCTCGGCGCGGGTCTGGTCCAGGCGCACGAGTTGATTCTTGTAGCGCTTGACCAGCAAGTCCTGGATGGCTTTCGGGTCTTTGCCGGCAATCTTCAAACGCAGCACTTCATCCATGACGCGTTTGCGCCACAGGTCGTCGAGTTCTGCCTGATCCTTGGGCCACGGGTCGTTCTTGCGATCGACTTCGAGGGTCTGATTGCCGTTGAAGTCCATCTTGTCGACGCCCTTGTCGAGGATCGTCAAGGCAAAGTCCAGACGCCCCTTGACGCGATCCAGGTAGCGTTTGTAGATGGTGAAGCCCGCGTCCAGATCGCCCTTTTTCAGGAAATCGTCAAACTGGGTTTTCCATTTGTCGAATTCGCTGATATCGCTGGCCAGAAAGTAGCTGCGCGAGGGATCAAGCAGCTTCAGGTAGCTGTCATAGATGATGACCGAACGGGCATCGTCCAAGGGCGGCTTGCTGTAGTGGTGGCGTTTGAGGAGTTCGACGACGTTGAGACTGGCGATTACCTCATCGCGATCAGGCTGCAACTTGTCCCAGCTGTTGTCGGCAAAAGAATTGGCCGACATCGACAGGGTGCCGAGGCCAATGCACAGGGCGAGGGCGGAACTGGGTAAGAAATGCTTCATGCTGATTCGACGCGGGGGCAATTGATAACGCATATTAGGCCGTCTTTGAATTCGCCGGTTCCGTTGAAGCCGGACGCATAATGCGAAAAGCCCGGCGCCAAGGCGCCGGGCTCAGTCATGAGTCAACTATGGAGGCACTGTGAAGGCATTGCAAGGCGTTGAAGGACATGTCGAGTGGGTTGAGCGTCCAAGCCCCACCCTTGATGCAGGTCAAGTGAAGATTCGCGTGGCCGCGGCGGGGCTCAATCGTGCCGATCTGCTGCAGCGCGCGGGTCACTATCCGCCACCGCCAGGCGCCAGCGATATTCTCGGACTCGAGTGTTCGGGGATTATCGCCGAAGTGGGGCCAGGGTCGTCCTGGCAGGTGGGTGATCGGGTCTGTACGTTGCTGGCCGGTGGTGGCATGGCCGAGGAAGTGGTGGTCGATGGCCGTCACGTGTTGCCGGTGCCGGAGGGCGTAAGCCTGATCGACGCGGCGGCGATTCCAGAGGTCTACGCCACGGTGTGGCTCAACCTGTTCCAGCTGGCGGCGCTCAAGCCGGGCGAAAAAGTGCTGCTGCACGCCGGTGCGAGCGGTATCGGCTCGGCGGCGATCCAGCTGTGCAAGGCGTTCGGCAACCCGACCTGGGTGAGCGTCGGTTCGGCCGAGCGGCTGGCCTACTGCGAGGCTCTGGGCGCTCAAGGGGGTGTGGTGCGCAGCGTCGATCTGGAGGCGTTGCGCGACCTTGGGCCGTTCGATGTGATCCTCGATCCGGTGGGCGGCAACTACGCCGAGCTGAATATCAAGGTAGCGGCGCTGGATGCGCGCTGGGTGATGATCGGCCTGATGGGCGGCACCAAGGCGCAGGTCGATCTGGGCGCGGTGCTGGGCAAGCGCATTCACCTGCTGGGCTCGACGCTGCGCAGCCGCAGCGATCAGTTCAAAGCCGATCTGCTCAGCGATCTGGGCCAGCATGTGTGGCCGTTGTTCACGGAAGGGCGCTTGAGCCCGCAGGTGGTACGAACCTTCCCGATCGTCGATGCCGAAACCGCCTTCGATGAGTTGGCCGGTAATCAGATCAGCGGGAAGGTGGTGTTGATCGTCGATGAGACGCTGATCTAGGTGATCATGAAAGATTCATGAAACCTGGGTTTTTTGCCAGTCTTGCTGGCCTATTCGCGGGCAAGCCTTGCTCCCACAGGTGTAAGACATAAGAGCTGTTTGCACTGTGGGAGCAAGGCTTGCCCGCGAAAGGGCCGGGGCGGCCAAAAATAGTCCGCTGACTCACCGCTCGCGTAACGATTCGGTCCGCGCCTTGAGTACCGGCTTGAGCACGTAGTCCAGCACGCTTTTCTCGCCGGTGATGATGTCCACCGTCGCCGTCATGCCGGGGATGATCAACAGCGGCTTGTTGTCACCGCCCAAATGATTGAGGTCGGTCCGTACCTGAATCAGGTAGAAGCTGTTGCCCTTTTCATCGGTCACGGTATCGGCGCTGATCAGTTCCAGCTTGGCCTTGAGCCCACCATAAATCGTGTAGTCGTACGCGCTGAACTTGACCATGGCTTTCTGGCCGGGGTGGAGGAAGGCCACGTCTTGCGGCCGTACCTTGGCTTCGATCAGCAGATTGTCTTCCATGGGCACGATCTCGAGCATGTCGCTGCCTGGTTGAACCACGCCGCCGATGGTGTTGATCTTCATCTGCTTGATGATGCCTTTGACCGGCGACACCACCGTGGTGCGCGTCACGCGGTCATCGATGGCGATGGTGGTGGCGGTGATCTTGGCCAGCTCCGTGCGCTTGTCGTTGAGGTCCTTGGAGGCATCGGAGCGAAAGCCCAGTGTCGACTCTTGCACCTTGCTGCGGATCTCGGCGATGGCCGCCTCGGCGCGGGGGATCGCCAGGCTGGTGGCATCCATCTGTCCACGGGCTTCCACGGCGCTGCGCTTGAGGCGCAGGATCTCTACCGGCGAGACCGCGCCGGATTTGATCAGCGGCGTCGACATGTCCATTTCCTGCTGCAGCAAGGCCAGGCTGTTGCGGTACTGCGCCTGCTTGGAGCGGAACTCGGCCAGCTCTTGAGTCTTTTGCACCAGTTGCTGATTAAGGGTGTTCTGTTCGCTGGCCAGCTTGCTCTGGCGCGAGGTATAGAAAGCCATTTCGTCAGCGGCCACCTGCGGCGCCTTGGTCTTGATTTCATCCGACACTACGAACGGTTTGCCGGTGGCTTCAGCCGCCAGGCGATCGACCTGGGCCATCAAGGTGTAGCGATCGGCTTCGCTTTCACCACGGTTGGACAGGTAGCGGGTATCGTCGAGACGTAGCAGGGTGTCGCCTTTTTCGACCATCTGGCCTTCGCGCACCAGGATTTCCGAAACGATGCCGCCCTCCAGGTTCTGGATCACTTGCACCTTGCTCGAAGGGATGGCCTTGCCTTCACCCGTGGTGACTTCCTCGATCACCGCCAGCTTGGCCCACACCAGTGCGGCAACGATCAGCGCCGCCACCACCCAGACGGTGAGTCGCGAGCGCCGTGGCGAATCGTTGAGGCCGGCGCTGGCCAGCTCGGGCATGAATTCCCGTTCGCCGGTCTTGCCGAAACTGTCGAGGTAGCCGCGCAGGCCGCCTGTTGAATGACTCATGTTCAGCCCTCCTGAGCGGGTGCAGTGCCGACGCGACCTTTGCGCAGCGCTTCGATGACGGTCTCTTTCGGGCCGTCGGCGACGATGCGGCCGTTGTCCAGCACGATCAACCGATCGACCAGGCTGAGCATGGTGGTGCGGTGGGTGACCAGCAGCAGAGTCTTGCCCGGTATCCACGCATGCAGGCGCTGGCGCAGCAGGTCTTCACTGCTGTTGTCCATGTGGCTGGTGGGTTCGTCGAGGACCATGATCGGTGGCTCCAGCAGCATCGCCCGAGCCAGCAGCACGGCCTGGCGCTGGCCGCCGGATAACAGCTGGCCACGTTCACCCACTGGGCGGTCGAAGCCTTGCGGGTGCTGCCGAGCCAGCTCGCTGACGCCAGTCAGTTGCGCGACTTCGAGCATGCGCGCATCACTCACATAGCGCGCGCCCAGGGTCAGGTTGTCACGCAGGCTGCCCGCCAGCAGCGGCAAGTCGTGGGCGACATAGCCGATCTGCTGGCGCAGGTCGGCCACATCAAGCTGGCGCAGGTCGAGGCCGTCGAGCAGGATCTGCCCTTCGGTCGGCTCGTAGAAGCCCATCAACAGGCGCGCCAGGGTGCTTTTGCCCGAGCCGCTGCGGCCGATGATGCCGACCCGTTCGCCGGGCTTGATGCTGAAACTGACAGCGCTGAGCGCCGGGGTATTTTGCCCGGCATAGCTGAACACCACCTGACTGAGGCCGACACCGCCCTGCAATTGCGTGCGATCGAGAGGGCGTTGCTTGATGTCCCGTTCTTGCGGCAGGGCCATCAACTGATCGGTGCTGCGCATGGTCAGCTGCGCTTGTTGATAACGGGTGATCAAGCCGGCGATCTGGCCCAGCGGCGCAAGCACGCGGCTGCCCAGCATGTAGGTGGCCACCAGCGCGCCGACGCTGAGGTTGCCGGCGATGATGCTGTAGACCCCAGCGACTATGGTGCTCATGCCGCAGAACTGCTGGATGAACAGCGTGCCATTGGTGGCCAGCGCAGCGAGGTCGCGGGCGTGGCCGTCGAGGCGGGTGAGGGCGCCGTGGGTCGACTCCCAGTGATGCTGGCGCTCGCTCTCGGCATTGCAGGCCTTGAGGGTTTCCAGGCCGCCGAGGGTTTCGATCAGCAGGGCCTGGCGTTCGGCGCCCAGCGTCAGGCTTTTTTGCACGGTGTCGCGCAGGCGGATCTGAATCAGCAAGGCGAAGATGATGGTGATCGGAAACGCCAGCACCGGGATGATCACCAGCCAGCCGCCCAGCAGGCCGATCACCACCAGCATCAGCACCGCGAACGGCAGGTCGATGATGCTGGTGAGGGTCACGGCAGTGAGAAACTCGCGCAGGCCCTGGAAGTCATGGATGCTCTGAGCGAAGCCACCGATGGTGGCTGGGCGGGCCTTCATGGCCATGCCGGTGATGCGCTCGAACAGCGTCGCGGAGAGGATCAGGTCGGTTTTTTTACCGGCCTGGTCCAGCAGGTGTGCACGCACGACGCGCAGGATCAGCTCGAAGCACGTGCCCACCAGCAGGCCCGCGGCCAGTACCCACAGGGTCGAGGTGGCCTGATTGGGGACCACGCGGTCGTAGGTCTGCATGACGAACAGCGGCACCATCAGGCCCAGCAGGTTGATCATCAGGCTGGCCAGCAAGGCGTCGCTGTAGAGCCAGCGCGACAGCTTGAGGGTGTCGCGAAACCAGGAATCGACCCGCGGCATCAGCGGGGTGCGCAGGTCTTCGAGTTCATGTCGGGGGCGAGCGAACAATGCCTCGCCGGTGTAGACGCTGGCCAGTTCGTCGCGACTCAACCACTGTTCGCCGCCTTCGGCTTCGCTGGGCAGAATCAACGCCCGGCCATCCTCGCCCCAGCGCCGCAGTACCGCGCAGCGGCCCTCCTTGAGCAGCAGCAGTACGGGCAGGTTGAGCGCGTTGATGGTATCCAGCTCGCGGCGCAACACCCGTGCCTGCAGGCTGGCGCGCGCGGCGGCGCGGGGCAGCAGATCCTTGCCCAGGCGTTGCTGAGCCAGCGGCAGACCCGCGCTGAGGCTGGCGCGGCTGACCGTGCAGCCGTGCAACTTGCAAAGAATCAGCAGGCCATCGAGCAGCGGATCGTCGAAAGACTGCCTCGGGTCGCTGCCGGTCGGTACACGCTCAGGCGTGGGGTCGGGCGTGGGGCTGTGCATCGTGGTCAACGGTTCTACTCCAGCGGTACTTCGGCCAGGACTTCTTTTGCGCGAATCGGCGGCGCCGCGGGGCGCTACCGACTCGCTACAGCGGCGCTACAGGCGCCGCTCAACGCATCTCCGGCAAGAGCTGTGCTTCGCTTTTGATTTCGGTCTGTGCAATGGCCTCTGGTGGCAATACCACGCGGGTCTTGGCCACCAGGTCGCCCATGTTGGCCAGCACGCGGTACATCGCGTATTCCTCGGTATAGCGCACTTCGACATAACGGCTATTGGCGGTGTAGAGCTCGTTCTCGCTGTCGAGCAAGTCGAGCAGGGTCCGCTGGCCGAGGCCGAACTGATCCTGATAGGCGGCGCGTACGCGCGTGGTGGTCTCGGCGTACTCGCGGGCATAAGGGGTTTGCTGGCGGGCGTTGAGCATGGCGTTCCAGCTCAGCGACATGTTCTCGTTGAGTTGGCGCAGGGCGTTGTTGCGAATGTCCATGGCCTGATTGATCTTGTAGGCATCGGATTGCAGCCGGGCCTTGTCGCCGCCGCCGCGAAACAGGTTGTAATTGACCACCACGCCGGCACGCCAGCTGTTGTTGTGGCCTTCTTCGCCCGAGATGTTGTTGTTGGCACCCACCGCCAGTTCGCCGTCAAGTCGCGGATAGAACGGTGACTTGGCCACTTCGTATTGACTCTCCGCCGCCTGTACGTCGGCCTGCGCCGATTTCAGATAGGGGTTGTTGCTCATCATGTCCTTGCGCGCGGCCTGTAGATCGGTGGGCAATTCGCCCTTGATCGACGGGGGCGTTTCCAGCTCGTCGGGCATGCGCCCCACGGCACTGTAGAAATTGGCCTCGGCATCGGAGAGGTTGACCTGCGCGGTGTAGAAATTGTTTTCCGCCAGCGCGCGACGGGCGCGGGACTGGTCGGTGTCGGCGGTGCTGCCGATCCCTTGCTGGCTGCGCAAGCCGATCTGATCGTTGATGCGCAAGTGAGCTTGCAGGTTGTTTTTGGCCAGCGTCACCAGCTCGCGCTGCTTGAGTACTTCGAGGTACACCTGGATGGTGCGCAGGGCCAGGTCTTCGGCGCTGCCTTGTACGTAATAGGCGCGCGAGGTAGACACGGCCGAAGTGCGGGCCTTTTCGTTAGGCGTATTGAAACCATCGAAAAGCATCTGACGCAGGCGCAGTTCCGACTGGGTGTAATTCAGACTTTCGGTGTGGTGACCGCCCTGGAAGCGGGTGGTTGGATTGTCCGAGCGTTCACGCCCATAACCGCCTACCAGATCGACCGTGGGCAGGTAGCCGCTGCTGGCGACTTTGCCATCTTGGTCGGCAGACAATCGATTATGGATATTGGATTGCAGGTCGGGGTGGAAATCGATGGTGGTCTGAATCGCTTCCTGCAGGCTCATCGCTTGAACATTGGCGCCCATCATCGCTAACAACATAGCGCTGCACAGAGGGGTCAAAACGCGCATTGGGTACTTCTCCGTGTGAAGGTCTTATAATGGGCGTCAGAAATCTGACTGAGAACCATCGATATTTGATTGGAGCTTGTAACACACTATCGCAGAACAAGTTTTCCCAGCGCTAAGACGAAATTAGAATAAGCCTTATGCGAAAATAAACTTATACGTGCGGCACCTTTACCGACATTGTTAACTCAAAGACGCAGCTGATAACTGCGCCCAGCTTGGTGTTGGGCGCAACTTGGAAAGTTCAATAATATTTGTGGCGCAAAAGGCAGGGGAACTGACCAGGAAGGGGAAGGGAGTGCAGGGCGACAGGATTTTGTCAGGGAGGCATGATTCTTGTAAGGCCATGCACATTCCGATCAAAGAATCTTTGAACTGAATGTCGTTGAATTTATTCATATTTTGTTCTGTAGTTAGACTCTTTGACAGGGCCGCCATCGTGTGGTGCCTGTCACTCTTGTGTCTGTCCCGGTCCTTGCCCATAGCCTGACTGCCACGCGCGCGTGGCAACGGAGAATGGCAATGGCAGTATTGATCGGTGTGGTGAAAGGTGTGATCGGGCAGGTGTTCGTGATTCATAGCGATGGTTCGCGGCGGGCCGTGGCCGACGGCGAACGCCTCTTCGCCGGCGACACACTGGACACCGGCACTGCGGGCGCAGTGGCCGTTCATCTGACCAATGGTAACGAGCTCACCCTCGGGCGTGGCAGCAGCCTGCAGCTGAGCCAGCAGTTGTTGAGCGACCAGCCGCCGAACATCGTCGTTCATGATCAGGCTACGGCACCCGATGGATCGCAGCTGACTGAAGTGCAGCAGATCCAGCAAGCCATCGCTGCGGGTGCCGACCCGACTCAAGTCCTCGAAGCCACCGCCGCCGGCCCGACCGGCACTGGGGTATACACCAACACGCCCCCCGGCGACCTCGGCGGCGGCCACAGCTTCGTGCTGTTGACCGAAACCGGCGGCAGCGTCTCGCCGACCGTCGGCTTCCCGACCATTGGTCTGGGCTTCGATTTGCTCAACGCCCAAGAACCCGTGGGCGACCTGTTCCAGACTGCCGATGCGGGCGTTACCACGCCTGTGGTCCCGCCGGTCATCGTCCCGCCTGATGTCCCGCCCGTCACGCCGCCGGTGGTAGTCCCGCCCGATACCCCGCCAGTGACCACCCCTACCGACAACGGCATCACCTTCGTCGACCTCTACCGCGACGGCGGCGAGCAGCGGGTATTCGAAGCCGACCTGCCCAACGGCACCAACACTGCGCAAGGCAAAGGCGGCGACCTGACCCGCACCGACGTGTTCAGCGTGGTCGCGCCGGACGGCCTGGCCTCGCTGACCATCGATGGCGTGCAAGTGGTCAGTAACGGTGTGCTGGTCAGCAACACCGGCGACGGTACGGTGCAAATCGTCGGTCAGTTGGGCAATACCCTGACCATCACCGGCTACAACGCCAGCACCGGCGTGTTCAACTACACCTACGTGCTCTCGGTCGATCAACAGAACAATCAAACCACCAGCAATACCGAGCTGTCGGAAGATTTCCACCTGGTGGCCAGCGATACCGATGGCGACGCTGGCGATGCCTGGCTGAACGTGCGCATCACCGACGACAGCCCGATCGCCAATAATGACGTCGGCAGTACCGTGACTCAGCAATCCCCCGAGATCACCGGCAACGTGGTGGCCAACGATTTCGTCGGCGCCGACACCAATGCCAATCCGGTCAGCATCGACCCGGCGCTCAATCCTGGCTTCGTCGTTTCCGGGCAGACCATCATCGGCACCTACGGCACCCTGACCTTGGGTACCGACGGCACCTATACCTACGTCCTCAATCCTGAGAGCGAGGCATTCCAGGCGTACAAGGACTCGGGCCTGGCGGCCAAGGAAACCTTCACCTACACCCTGACCGACGGTGATGGCGACAAGACCACCGCCAACCTGACCGTCAACATTGCCGCCAACCACGAAGTGATCTTCAACTGGCTGCATGCCAGTGGCGGCGATCTGATCTTCAGCGAGGCCGACCTGCCCAATGGCACCAGCGTCGAGCCGAACAAGGCCAGCTTCCTGACCGACCACAGCAGCGTCTACATCGACGCCAAGGACGGGCTGGCGAACCTGAGTATCGAGGTCTATAGAGACGGCCAGTTGCAGAGCACCCAGGTGGTCTCCAATGGCAATCTGGTCAGTAACTCGGTGCAGATCGTTGGTGAGTCGGGCAACATCCTGACCGTCACCGGCTACGACAAAGTCACGGGTATTCTCAGCTATACCTATGTGCTGTCCGAGGCAGTCCAGAACAATCCGCCCGCTTCGGGCGATCTGGCCAACCTGCAACTGTCGGACGACTTCAAGCTCGTCGGTACCGACACCGATGGTGACACCGGTTCGGCCTGGATCAACATCACCATCAAGGACGATGCGCCCATCGCCAGCAACGACGTTGGCGCCAGCCTGGTCACCGACAAGGCGCCGGAGCTCTCCGGCACCGTGCTGGCCAACGACAAGGTCGGCGCCGATAGCAACGCCACCCCGGTCACTATCAAGGCCTCGGACAATCCCGACTTCAGCGTCAATGGTCAGGTCGTCGAGGGCAAATACGGCACGCTGACTCTGCATGCCGACGGCACCTATGACTATGTATTGAACAGCGGTAGCGATGCGTTCAAGGAGCTGAGGGCGTCGGGGCTGACCGACAAGGAAGTGTTCAAGTACACCCTGACCGATGGCGACGGCGACTCCACCACCGCCAACCTGACCATCGATATCGGCGCCAACCATGCAGTGGTTTTCAACTGGCTGGGCAGCACCGGTGGCGACCTGGAATTCAAGGAAGCCGACCTGCCCGCCGGCACCAATACCGCATCCGACAAAGCCAACTTCCTTACCGACCACAGCAGCGTATACATCGATGCCAAGGATGGCCTGGCCAACTTGAGCATCGACACCCTCGTCAACGGCCAGACCGTGACCACGCTGGTGGTCGCCAATGGCGTGCTGGTCAACTCCCAAGGGGTGGTGGTGCCCGGTGAGTCGGGCAACAACCTGACCATCACAGGTTACAACGCCAGCACCGGCGTGCTCAGCTACAGCTACACCCTGGCCGAGCCGGGCCACAACAATGCCCCCGGCAGCGCTGATCCGCTGGCGGAAACGCAGCTGTCGGACGATTTCAAGCTCACCGCGACCGACACCGACGGCGACACCGCTTCGGCCTGGATCAATATCACCATCAAGGACGACTCGCCCGTCGCCAACAACGATCAGGGCGACAGCACCCTGAGCACCAAGCTGCTGAGCATCGCCGGCGACGTGCTGACCAACGATCATGTCGGCGCCGACACCAATGCCAATCCGGTCACGCTGACGGACGCAAGCGGCAAGGTGGTGACCAGCCTCGAAGGCCAGTTCGGCACCCTGGAAATGGGCACCGACGGCAAATATACCTACACCCTCGACCCCAGTTCGCCGGCTTATCAAGCCTTGGCGAGTGGCCAGACGGCGACTGAAACCTTCACCTACACCTTGACCGATGGTGACGGCGACTCGACCACCGCCAATCTGGTGATCGACGTGAAGAGCGATCCCGTGCCGGTCGCGGTGGCTCAGGAGGCGACCGTCACCTCCGGTGCCACTGGCGCCAATGTGCTGCTGGTAATCGATGTTTCCAACAGCATGAACGATATCGTCAAAGGCACCGACTTGACCCGACTGGATCTGGCCAAGCAGGCAGTCGACAAGATGCTTTTGCAATACGCCGATATTGGCGATGTGAAGGTGCAAGTCACCACCTTCAACAACCAGACCCATCAGGTCAGCTGCAGTTGGGTCGATGTTGCCGAGGCCATCCGCCTTGTCAACGGCCTGACCGCGGGCGGCGGCACCAACTACGACTACGCGCTTGACGGCGCGAAGACGGCCTACGCGGCGGATGGCAAGCTGGTGGGGGCGGGCGTGCAGACCGTTTCCTACTTCGTTTCCGACGGTAATCCGACGCTCTCGAGCGACAATCCTAAAGTCACTGGCGAGCAATCCGGCAACCAGACCAATCCCAATCTGGGCGACGGCATCGACAGCGATGAAGCGGCGGTGTGGACCGATTTCCTCAAGCTGCACGACATCAAGTCGGTCGCCATCGGCATCGGCAACAGCGTTCAAGCCGACTATCTGAACCCGATCGCCTTCGATGGCACCACGGGCAAGGACATCGCGCCACAGCTGGTGCGCGATGTCACGCAGTTGCCCAATATTCTCGGTGCCACGGTGCAAGGCCAGCCGGTGGTGGGTTCGCTCACCGATGGCGGCGGCTTCGGTGCTGACGGCGGCTTCGTCAAATCGATCAGCGTCGACGGCGTGAAGTACAGCTTCGATGGCAGCAATACCGTCACCGCAGGTGCCGGCGCGGTGGCCGATAACTACCGGTATATTGCCTCGGCCCACGAGTTGGCCGTCAGCACCCAGGATGGCGGTTTGCTGCAGGTCAATCTGCTCACCGGTGCCTATACCTACACACCACCAGTGGGTGCCACGCAAGCGTTCACCGAGACGGTGCTGTTCACCCTCACCGATACTAATGGCGATGTGGCCAGCAACGCCCTGACGGTGCACGTATTGGCCGATACGCCAGTGGTCGCGCCGACGGAAACCATCATCACCAACGTGCTCGATTCGAGCATCATCGTGCCTGCGGCGGCGTTGCTGGCCAATGCGGCGGCCGGCACCCAGGTGACCAGCTCGACAACCTTCGATACAGGCTGGGGCGCAGCGCGCGGAGCCGACTTTACCAGTACCTCGACGACGCCTCTGGCGTTCCGCGGTGCAACGGCGAATCGGCTGGATCTCGAGCGCTCGGAGTTCACCGTGCGCAATGCGGCGCCGATGACTGCAGCGTTGATCGTGCTCGGCGAGTTGGGTGCGGTGGGCAGTGCTTTGGCCTCCGACACCCTCACGGTCGAGCTGAAAAAGGGCGAAACGCTGCACTTGCAGTCCAGCCTCAACGACAGCCATGCCAGCCTGGCCTGGGCGGCCGCAGACGGTACTTACACGGTGCTTGGCAAGGACGGCAATTTCACTGCGACCGAAGATGGCGTCTACAAGATTCACGTCACCAACCTGGCTGGCGCAGAAGGCACCAAGGCTGAGACCTACCAACTCACTCTGACCGTCGACTACAGCCATGCCACGACCACGCCGGTGCACACCGACACCTACAGCGTTGCCGACAGCCATGGCGATTCAGCCACCGGCGCATTGGCGATTCATTACCAGGCCGGTAACCATCTGGTCGGTACCGACGGCAATGATGTACTGATTGCCGGTGAAGGCCACAGCTTGCTGGAAGGCGGCAAGGGCGATGACGTGCTGGTGGCTGGCAGCCAGGGCGATGATCTGTACGGCAATGATGGCAACGATCTGCTGATCGGCGGTGCGGGCGACGACACCCTTGATGGCGGCGATGGCAACAATACCGCGAGCTATGCCAAGGCAACGGCCGGCGTGCATGTCGATCTGACCCAGGTGGGCGTCGCTCAGGATACGGTCGGGGCAGGCAGCGACACGCTGTCGAATATTCAGAACCTGATCGGTTCGGATCACAACGACTGGCTGGTGGGCGATCTTCACGACAACGTCATCACCGGCGGCAAGGGCAACGATACCTTGACCGGCGGCGGTGGCAACGACACCTTCAAATGGCAGGACGGCGACACCGGGCACGACACGGTGACCGACTTCAAGCTGGGCAGCGACACGCTGGACCTGTCGCAGTTGCTGCACGGCGAGAACTCGGTGGCCAGTTCACTGGATAATTTCCTGCAGTTCAAGGTGACCGGTACCGGTGAGGGATTGGTGTCGACCATCGAGATCAGCAGCCTGGGCAACGACAAGACCACCCAGACCATCTCGCTCGAGCACGTCGATGTGGCCAGTAATTATGGCGTGCAGGTCGGGGCTGGAGGGATGGTTGCCAGCGGGCATGACACGGCGACCATCATCAGTGGCATGTTGAATGATCACTCGTTGAAGGCTGATACGGTTTAGGCCAGTAACAGGCTGCAAGCTGCAAGCGGCGAGCCACAGGCTTTACGCTTGCAGCTTGCAGCTTGCAGCTTGCAGCTTCAAAGCGGCACTGGCACCCCGATCCAGCGGCCCATGGCGCCGTACACGCCTAATTCCTGCAACACCTCGAACTCCTGCGCACTCTCCACCATCTCCGCAATCAGCGGCAGATCGATGCTGCGTGTCGTGCGCAGTACCGCGTCGATGAACAGGCGTTTGTCCGGTTGTACATCGATGGCGTGGATATAACTGCCGTCGAGCTTGAGGTACGCCAACCCCAAGTGGCTGAGATTGCCGATCTGGCTGAACAGCCCGCCAAAGTGCTGCAAACCGAACGCATATCCACTGCCGATGATCCCCCGGGCCAGAAACTGCAACGTGGCGGCGACGGGCAGGTTGCGCTCGTCGGCTTCCAGCGTCAGCCAGCGGGCCTGGGCCGGATGGGCATTGAGGGTCTCGATGATGGCGGCCATCGCCAGCGGGTCGTTAAGGGTGCTGCTGGACAGGCTCAGGGCCAGGGGTTGCGGCTGGTGCTGCAACGCCACGAGGGTATGCTCGAGCATCAGGCGATCCAGGCGGGTCGACCAGCCCAGGCGCTGAATCCACGGTAGAAAGCGCCCGGCGGCAATGGCTTCGCCGGTGTTGTCCAGCAGCCGCGCCAGCACCTTGCGGTGCACTACGGTGCCTGGGGCGGTGCACGCCACCACCGGTTGGCAATACAGCAGCAATCTGCCTTCGGTGAGTGCCGCATCGATCCAGTCGCGCCAATCATGGGCGGAGTAGGCCGGCGGATAGGGGTAATCGCTGGACAGATAATCGCTGGACACTGCCCAAGGCTGTTGTGGCTGGGCTTGGGCCATGGCAAGTGCCTGGTCCAGCTCGCGCATGATCTGATCCCGCGCCTGCCCCGGGTGATAGTCGGTGATCCCTATGAGCGCCACGGGTTGGTGATCGCTGGCACCCGTCGGGAACAAGGTCGCCACCCGTTGGCTCAGGTCAGCGGCCAACTGCTCGACATCCTGAGCGGTGATGCCCGGCATGAGCAGGCTGAATTCTCCACCGCGATTGCGCGCCGGCAGCCATTGCTGGCGATGAGGGGAGCTCATCAGCTCGCGCAGCAGGTCGCCGACTGCACGTATGAGGCCATCGGTGTGCTGACCGCCGAGACGCTGATTGATCCCGGCCAGATCGTCAAGGCGCAGGGTCAGCATATAGCCTGGGCCGTTGTGCTCGGTGACCAGCAAGGCCTGGGTCAGGCGCGCGTCGAGCAGGCGCCGATTGGCCAGCCCTGTGAGGCTGTCCTGGAAGGCTTCCTCCTGCAGCCGATCGCTGCGCGCGGCCTGCTCGGCGAACAGCTGCTTGAGTTTGCCGACCATCTGATTCATCGCCAGCACCACGCGGCGCAGTTCCGGGGTGTGGGGAATGTTGTCGAGCAGGCGAAACTCGCGCTGGGCGATGGCGTCGGCCTGACGCGTCATGTCGTCCAGCGGGCGCAACTGGCGGCGCAATAGCCAGCCGCCGAAAATCGCACTGAGCAGGGCACAACCGCTGAGCCAGGCTAGGCTGCCCAGGGCCATGTCCCATAATCGTCCCAAGGCGAACCTGGGATGGCTGGCCACTTGCACCTGGGCCGCCTGCTCCCAGCCACGCATGATCAGCGCCGCGCCTTGCTCGGGGCGCAGGTCCACCAGGCGCGCGAACCAGGCAGGCGCGCCGTCGTCATCGTCGGGGTCGCTGGTGCGTTCGACCATGACCTTGTGATCCTTGATATTCACCACCCGGATGCTGGCGTAGTAACCGCTGTCGAAGATCGACGTGACCATCAGTTCGACCATCGCCGGGTCGTCGATATTGGCAGTAAGGGTCAATCCCAGCGCCGTGGCGGCATCCTGGGCGTGGGCGCGTAACTGGTCCGTCAGTTGCGAGCGCGAGGTCTCCAGGCTGACGATGAAACTGCCACTGAACGCCACCACCAGAAACACGCAGATGGCCAGGAACAGTTGTTTGAGCAAAGACATTCATACCTCCTCGGGGCAAGGTGTGTCTGGCACTGACTGCATTCGGCCATCGACGGTGAACAACCTGTAGCGGTATTGCGGGTGCGGGGTCAGCCCTCACCGATATTGAAACCTTCATTGCGCATTTTTTTCAGTACCCCCTGCCAACGCGATAACTGTTTGGGGTCACCGCGGGTGATGGCGCCCGTGAACGGATCGATCAGAAACAACCCCTCCGCATTGAAGGCGTAAACCGGCAGCAGGTCGTGGCGCTGGGAGGCGGGGAGGATCTGGCCGATGAGGTTGTCGAGCACCAACGGATCGCTGCTGTCGCTGATGTAGTAGCTGAGTACCATGTGCGCCTGATTGAGCTTGAGCGACTTGACGTAAGTGATGCGCAGGCGTTCGGCTGGCACCCCCAGCTGGCGCAGGCTGAAATATTTGGCCAGGGCGAAATCTTCGCAATCACCAGCGCCCTTGGTCAGGGCTTCCACCGGTGTTGCCCAGTAGTCGACGACGCCCCAGATGCTGAGATCATCTCGAAATCCCAGCTGTTGATTGAAGAAGCGATTGACCGTTTCCAGTTGTTGTTGCTCCGGCTGGCGGCTGCTGTTTTGCAGCAGCTGCGCCCAGGCTTGCAGGCGCTCCTGAGCGCTGCCAAGGGCGCCGTGTGATTCGGCGAGGGCGAGTATGCGGCCCATGTCCCAGTTGGCCGCCAGGTGGCCGAACAGAGCGAGACCCACGCACAAGGCAACGAGCCGAACGAAGGGACGGTTCGGCAGCCTTCTTCCTGAAAAAAACCGTCGCGGGTGAAGAGGCATGGTGAATGCGCTCTTTGGTCGAGATCAGAGGAGTCTAGGTCAGGCGGGGGAGGGCAGGAGGCGTTTCGGGAGAGATCTTTGTGGGAGTGGGCGCGCGCGTCCTGCGGCGAAGCCGTTTCAAGCTTCGCGCGCAGACCCCGCTCCCACAGGATATGTGAAGGGCTGTATCAGTGATGGCGCGGCTTGAGGATCGCCGGTTTTTCGTCCGGGGCGTTGCACAGCAGGTACAGCGCGGTCAGCGCCTCCGGGATCTGCACGATCATGTCGTCCATCAAATTGGCATCGGCGGCGATATCGGCAAACTCGGGTTGCTCGTCGAACAGCCCGGAACCGACCATGATCGGCAGGAGCATTTCGCTGACTTCGTCTTCCGCCGTCTCGAACCAGGCCGCTTCGCGCAGGAACACGCCTTCCATGAAGCCGATGCACCAGCCGCGCAGGTCGGAGTCATCCGGGTCGTCGCCCAGATCCAGGTCGCAAGGCAACTCGAACTCTTCGTCGCTGGCCAGTTGACGGGCGATGTGCGCCTTGAGGGCCAGCAGCGTCGACTCGATGGCATCGCGCTCGGTGTTGTCGGCGTAGTGTGGCTCTTCGGCGAACAGGGCGTCGATCCACTCGCGATCGGGCACCACATCGGCGCAGATCGACAGGGCAGTCAAATAGCCATGCGCGGCCACGTAATCCAGCGCTTCTTCGTGCAGCTCGTCGGCGTCGAGGAAGACTTGCAGGCGGGTGAGTTGCTCAGCGAAGGACATTGGATGACTACCTTGGGAATATACGATGGTGAATTCTAGGCTTTGTAAGGCCCGCGCGCCACCCGCGCGGCCAACTATGGGCTTACCAGCGGTCACGCGGGCGGTGCCCTGCGCTGCGGACGGGTCGGGTATACTGCTGCGGTTCGTGACCGTGGCGGTGTTCCTGTAACGCTCGCTTACGTGTTTTTTAGTGTAGTGCGGTGATTTTTCATTCAGCCTGACGGCCGAATGGTTCTGCGATTTCTGGAGTTTTTCATGCTCGAACAGGCTCAACGGGTTCTTAAGGACATCTTCGGCTACGACAGCTTCCGCGGTCGCCAGGGTGCCATTATCGAACGCGTGGCCAACGGTGGCGACGCTCTGGTGCTGATGCCTACCGGTGGTGGCAAGTCCCTGTGCTTCCAGGTGCCGGGGCTGTTGCGCGATGGCTTGGCGGTGGTGGTTTCGCCGCTGATTGCATTGATGGACGACCAGGTCGCCACCCTTGAAGAACTCGGCGTATCGGCCGCCGCGCTCAACTCCACGCTGAGTGCCGAACAGCAGCGCGAGCTGGCCGCACGTATTCGCCGCGGTGAAGTGAAAATGCTCTACCTCGCGCCCGAGCGCCTGGTGCAGCCACGCATGCTGGAGTTCCTCGGCCAGTTGCAGATCGCCTTGTTCGCTATCGACGAGGCGCACTGCGTGTCCCAGTGGGGCCATGATTTCCGTCCCGAATACCTGCAACTCGGTCAGTTGGCCGAGCAGTTTCCCGATGTCCCGCGCATCGCCCTGACCGCCACCGCCGACAAGCGCACCCGCGAAGAAATCGTCACGCGCCTGCACCTGCAGGACGCCGAGCGGTTCCTGTCGAGTTTCGACCGGCCGAACATTTTTTATCGCATCGTCCCCAAGGAGCAGCCGCGCAAGCAATTGCTGGCGTTCCTCAGCGAGCGGCGCAGCGACGCCGGTATCGTCTATTGCCTGTCGCGCAAGAAGGTCGACGAGGTAGCAGCGTTTCTCTGCGAGCAGGGCTTCCCGGCCTTGCCTTATCACGCTGGGCTGCCGTCGGATGTGCGGGCGGCCAACCAGAAGCGCTTTCTCAACGAGGAAGGCCTGATCATGGTTGCCACCATCGCCTTCGGCATGGGCATCGACAAGCCCAACGTACGCTTCGTTGCCCATATGGATCTGCCCAAGTCGCTCGAGGCGTATTACCAGGAAACCGGGCGTGCCGGCCGTGACGGCTTGCCCGCCGACGCCTGGATGGCCTACGGTCTGCAAGACGTGGTGATGCTCAAGCAGATGCTGCAGAACTCCGAAGGCGACGAGCGCCACAAGCGCGTCGAGCACCACAAGCTCGACGCCATGCTCGCACTCTGCGAGGAGACCCGTTGCCGACGCCAGGCACTGCTCAAATATTTCGACGAAGACATGCCCAACCCTTGCGGGCACTGCGATAACTGCGTCGACGGCGTGCAGACCTGGGACGCTACGGAGCCCGCGCGTCAGGCGCTGTCGGCGGTGTTCCGTACCGGCCAGCGCTATGGCGTCGGCCATCTGGTGGATGTGCTGCTGGGCAAGGACAACGAGAAGATTCGCAGCTTCGGTCACCAGCAGCTGGCGGTCTGGGGAGTCGGCAAGGACCGCTCCGAGCACGATTGGCGCACACTGTTCCGCCAGCTGGTCGCACGTGGCCTGGCCGACATCGACCTCGAAGGCTACGGCGGCCTGCGCCTGAGTGAAACCTGCCGGCCATTGTTGCGCGGCGAGGTGACCCTTGAACTGCGTCGCGAGCTCAAGCCACAGACCGTCGCCCGCAGTGGCGGAGGCAGCCCGGCCAGCCAACTGGTGCGTGCCGACGAACGCGAGCAGTGGGAAGCTCTGCGTGCGTTGCGGCGCAAGCTGGCTGAAGAGCACGGTGTACCGCCATACGTCATCTTCCCGGACTCTACCTTGCTGGAAATGCTGCGCAGCCAACCTCAGAGCATGTCCGACATGGCCCGCGTCAGCGGTGTCGGCGCGCGCAAGCTGGAGCGTTATGGCGAGGCCTTCCTCGAAGTGCTCGGGGGCACCGCCGAAGCGGCGCCGGTGGTTGCCGACATTCGCCACGAACTCATCAGTCTGGCCCGCGCGGGCATGACGCCGTCGCAGATTGCCGGTCAGCTCAAATGCACCGAAAAGAACGTCTACAGCCTGCTGGCCGAAGCCATTGCCGCCCAGCAGCTGTCGCTGGATCAGGCGCTGGACTTGCCTGAAGATCTCATGGCAGAAGTACAGGATGCGTTTCTCGACGGTGAAGGCGAGTTGCCGCCGGTGGCCGCGGTCGCCGAGCTCTTTGCCGGACGCGTGCCGGAGGGTGTCTTGTACTGTGTGCGCGCCGCGCTACAGTCTGAATTCGAGGTCTGATCACGGCGGGTTGGCTTAGGGATATCGGTATGACTATTGCGTCATGCCTGCGGACATGCTTAGCTCACTAATTATTAGTAATGTTCCTACGTGAGTCGAATATGCCGTTGACTGATCAACATCGTTTTGGAATGCAATTGGCGCAGCTGTCGCGCGGCTGGCGGGCGGAGCTCGATCGGCGTTTGATCGGCATGGGGCTGTCCCAGGCGCGCTGGCTGGTGCTGCTGCACCTGGCGCGATTCACCGAGGCGCCGACCCAGCGCGAATTGGCACAGAGCGTTGGCGTCGAAGGGCCGACCCTGGCCCGGCTGCTCGACAGCCTGGAAGGTCAAGGACTTGTCAGCCGCCAGGCGGTGCTCGAAGACCGTCGCGCGAAAAAGATCACCCTGAGCCCCCCGGCCTTGCCGATCATCGAGCAGATCGAGGCCATCGCCAACGACCTGCGAATTGAATTGTTTCAAGGCGTGGACGAAGAAGAGCTGCGTATCGCGATGCGTGTGCATTCGCGTATTCTCGCTAATCTGGAAAAGTAATCCCTGAGTAACGCTCAGGGTCGTGTTGGCCCTGGGCAGCCTCCTGTGCCCTGAGTGGCTTCTGTGCTTGGTGAAAACAGGCCGGCACGCTATAAAAGAGTCATCGGAAGCAGTTTCCTCAAGGGATTCCCATGCAAGAACGCGTTTCGTCAGGTTTCGGGCGGGTCATTCCGGCTCCTAAGGTTTCCCTTCTGGCCGCGATGGTCGCTGCCGGGGCGCTGTTCTATTCGGCGCTGGCGCCGGCGTTGGGGCTAGGCGAGATCAGCTTGCACTCGGCACTGAATCAGCCGCTCAATGCCGATATCGAACTGGTCGATGCGCAAGGGCTGGACCGCAGCGACCTGGCCGTTGGCCTGGCCAGCGCTGATGAATATAGCCGCGCTGGTATCGATCGCGTGTTCTTTCTCAATGATCTGCGTTTCACCCCGGTATTTCAGGGTAATCGCAAGTTCATTCACGTCAGTTCCGTGCGCCCGGTGGTCGAGCCTTATTTGAGCTTTCTGGTGCAGGTCAGTCGGCCAGGCGGCCAATTGCTGCGGGACTACACGGTGCTGCTGGACCCAGCGGGTACGGTGCCCCTGACCCCAGCGAGCATTCCGACCGGCAGCGCTGCCTCGGCCGACCAGGGCACCGATTACACCCGTGCAGCGGCCTCGTCCTCGGCGCCGCCCCCTGCGCCGCCGAAGGCCGCCGCCAAGCCGGCAGCAAACTTGCCGGCGACCAGCGAAAACAAGCGCTACACCGTGGCCGCCGGCGATACCCTCTGGACCGTCGGCAAGAAGCTGACCGCTGCTGGTACACCGACACCACCCAACCAGCTGGTACGGGAGCTGCGCGATCTGAACCCGGCGCGTGGCCCGTTGAAAGTGGGACAAAGCTTGCGGGTACCGGATTCTGCGGTATTGCCGGGCGCGCCCGCCGATCAGATCACGCCTGTCAGCGATGCCAGCGCCGGGGCTACACCGAGCAATCCTGGCGCGCCGGCGGCCAATGCGCAGACACCGGAGCAACTGACCGCGACCGTGCTGCAGAATCAGCAGTTGCAACAGAGCCTGGATGATGCCAACGCCCGGTTGCAGGCGATTCAACAGCAAGACGCGCTCAAGGATAAACAGCTGGCTGATCTGCAGGCACGTGCAGGCGCTACGCCAGGCGCTGTACCACCCGCCGGCAGCCAGGCGCAGCCGGCGACTCCGAGTGCGCCCGCTGTCTCAGGTACAGCGTCCGCCGCAGGTGCCGCGGGTGCCCCTCCTGCGCAGCCTGCACCCGGCGCCAATCAGGCCGCACCGGGGCCCGCTGTATCGAAGCCCGTGCCGGCACCTGCCGCGCCAGTGGTACCGGACAGCGACGACTCCTGGCTACTGATTGCCGGTGCGCTGGCCGCCGTGCTGCTGTTGCTGGCAGCATTGCTGTTGGCAAGGCGTCGCCGCCAGCAGCAATCGGCCATCCTCGCCCCCGAGCTGATGGCCGCTGCGGTCAACGACGATGTGGTGGTGCGCTCCGCTCGCACGCCGGTCCTGGCGCTGACCGAAACCCAACTCCACGACGGTGGTCGCTACGGCAGCGAGCGTGCTACCAAAAGCGAGCCGACGCTGGCTGGTGCTCCCACGCCCGCCGTGCAGGCGCCTGCGCGACGCGAAAGCGGTCCGGCCACCGACGCCCTGGATGGCGCGAGCATTTATATCGCTTATGGCCGTTTCAATGAGGCCCTTGGCATCCTGCGCGAAGGCTTGAGTAACGAGCCCCACCGCACCGACCTGCGCGTGCGCATGCTCGAGGTCCTGGGCCAGCAAGGCGATGCACAGGGCTATGCCGAGCAGGAGGCGCTGCTGCTGGCGGGTGGCTATAGTGCGTCCACGCTGGAGCAGACACGCGCGCGTTATCCCAAGCTGGCGCCGGCGCCGGTGGCTCCTGCGCAACCGGCACCGGGCCACAGCACTGCGGACCCTGCGCCCGCGACAGCCGCTTTGGCTGCCGGGGTCATTGCTGCAGGTGTCGCTGCGGCTCAAGCCCTGGAGCGCGAGCCTGCGCCGCCCGCCGAGGCCCAGGAGCAGGCAGGTATTTCGCCGGGGGCCGACGCCCCCGATCCGGTGCCGAGCGCCGAAACGGCTGCAGAGCCAGATCTTTCGACCGCCCACAGCTTCGACGCTCTGGCCGATGACTTCCCTGACCTGGGCGATTTTGACCAGCTCCCCGAGCTCGAACCCGCCGCCGACCCTGTGCCTGAATCCTTCGATGAATTCCAGCTCAACCTCGACGACCTGTCACTGGATGCCGATTGGGGCATGGTCAGCCCGTTCGACACCCCTGGGCGTCCCAAGGCCAGCGCGCCTGAAGCGCCTGCCGCTCCGGCGGAAGTCGATCACGATTTCGCCTCCAATCTCAAAGAGCTGCCGGAAGTCTTCGAGATGCCCGACGAGCAGTTCCTCAGCGATTTCGCCGACCCGCAACTGCCTGTCGATCTTGAAGCGGGTATCGAGCTGGATGAACAACCCGACACCCATCAGATCGATCAGGACGCTTTGGACAACGCCTTTCTGGACAGTTTCATCACCGATGCCGATCTGCCCGAACTGGACGCCTTGACCGTCGACTTCGATGATCTGGAGCGTCAGCAGGCATCGGCGGAAAAGCTCGAGCAAGCTCAAGGGTTGATCGAGCAAGGCGATTTTTCCCAGGCCAGCGACCTGCTGCTTGAGCTGCTGCGCGAGGGTGACGACTCCTGCAAGCATGCTGCACGACAATTGCTGTCGAGCATCAGCTGATGCCCACCGCTACCGCCAGGCCCCTGGTGGTCATCACCTACTGCACGCAGTGCCAATGGCTGCTGCGTGCCGCCTGGCTGGCGCAGGAGCTGTTAAGTACCTTCGCCGATGACCTGGGCGGTGTGACGCTGGTGCCGGCCAGCGGTGGCGCATTTGCCATCACCTGCGACGGCGTGCAGATCTGGGAGCGCAAGGCCGACGGCGGTTTCCCCGAGGCCAAGGTGCTGAAGCAGCGTGTGCGCGATCAAATCGACCCGCAGCGGGATCTGGGCCATAACGACAAGGTGACTTGACCTCTATCGATAAGTAAGCTGCCTTGCGTGCCGTTCCCTGTTTGCGGTATAGACCCAAGCAATGACACGGCAGAGAAACCCCATGGCCGCGCGCACGACCTCTTCAAGCTGGGCAACCGGCATCGTCAAATCTTTGGAACTGGCTGGTCTGGATTGCGCAGCGCTGTTCAAGCAATTGGGGCTGGATTTCGCCGCGCTACAAGACCCCGACGCGCGTTTTCCCCAGGACGACATGACCCGCCTGTGGCGGTTGGCCGTGGAGCAGTCCGGTAATCCGGCCATTGGTCTGAACATGGGCAAGGTGGTGCGCCCGGCGTCGTTTCATGTGGTCGGTTACGTGCTGATGTCGAGCCCCACGCTGGCGACCGGTTTCGAGCGGCTGGTGCGTTACCAGCGCATCATCGCCGAAGGGGCCGATGTGATCTTTCGTCGCCTGCCGGACTGCTACCTGCTGATCCTCACTGTACACGGCGACCTGTTACCACCCACGCGCCAGAGTGCCGAAGCCTCGCTGGCCACGGCGCTGGCGTTGTGCGGCTGGTTGACCGGGCGAGTGCTGCGCCCGATCAAAGTGCTGATCCAGGGCGATGCACCGGTCGGTCTGAGCCCCTACCGCGAGGCGTTTCACGGGCCGCTGGAATTCAACGCCGCCCATGATGCGCTGATGTTTCGTCATGAAGACATGGACGCACCGCTGCCCACCGCCAACGCCGCCATGGCAACCTTGCACGATCGATTCGCAGGGGAGTATCTGGCGCGGTTTTCCGAGAGTCAGGTGACCCACAAGGCTCGTCAGGTGTTGTGCCGGATGATGCCTCACGGCGAGCCCAAGCGTGGACAGGTTGCACAGAGCCTGCACTTGTCCCAGCGCACCTTGCAGCGCCGATTGCAGGAGGAGGGTACGAGTTTTCAGGCGTTGCTCGATGAAACGCGCCGGCAGCTGGCCGAGCAGTACCTCGGGCAACCACGCATGACGCTGCTGGAAATCGCGTACCTGCTGGGTTTCGCTGACCCGAGCAATTTCTTCCGGGCCTTTCGCCGCTGGTTCGATGTCACCCCAGGAGAATACCGCGCGCGCCTTGGGCAAGTACCGCCGGTTCCCCTCAGTGACGCCAGAACGCCGGCATGCACAACACCAGCACGGTGATGATCTCCAGGCGGCCCAGCAGCATGCCGCCGGAGAGGATCCACTTGGCGGTGTCCGGCAGGCTGGAGAAGTTGCCGGCCGGGCCAATGGTTTCGCCCAGCCCTGGGCCGACCCCGGACACCGTGCTTGCCGCGCCGGTGAGCGCCGTCATCCAGTCCAGGCCCAGCAGTGACAGCGCCAGGGCGATACCGCAGATGGTGATGGCGAAGAAGAACGAAAACGTCAGGATCGAGCGGACGATTTCTTCGTCCAGGCGATGACCGTTGTACTTCTGCTTGATCACCGCGCGTGGATGGATCAGCTGATTGAGGCTGGCCTTGAGCAGAATGTAGGCGACCTGGAAGCGAAAGATCTTGATGCCGCCCGCTGTGGAGCCAGAACACCCGCCAATAAAGCCCAGATAGAAGAACAGCATCAGCGAAAAGTTGCCCCACATGCTGTAATCGCCTAGCGCAAAGCCGGTGGTGGTCACCACCGATGTCACGTTGAGGGCGACATGGCGGATGGCGTCCCACCATGGCAGCTTGGCAGTCCACCAGTACCAGGTACCGAGCACCAGCCAGGTCACCACCAGCAATCCGAGGAAACCCTGCACCTGCTCGTCGCGGATCAGCGCCCAGCGATTGCCCCGCAGCGTCGCGACGTACAGGGTGAAGGGCACGCTGCCGAGGATCATCACCACCACAGCGACCCAGTGCACGGCCGGTTGCGACCACTTGCCCAGGGATTGATCGGAGGTCGAGAAGCCGCCCGTGGAGATCGCCGACATCGCGTGGTTGATCGCATCGAACGGGCTCATGCCCGCCAGCCAGAACGCCAGCGCACCGAGGGCGCTGATGCCCACGTAGACCATGACGATGTACTGCGCGACGCGGTGGGAGCGAGGCATCAGTTTGTCGGAACGATCAGATGATTCGGTCTGGAACAGGCGCATGCCGCCAATCCGCAGCAGCGGCAGGATCGCCACGGCCATGCCGATAAAGCCGATGCCGCCCAGCCAGTGCAGCAGCGAGCGCCACATGAGGATGCCCGGCGACATGGTGTCCAGGCCGCTGAGCACAGTGGAGCCGGTGGCGGTGATGCCGGACATGCTTTCGAAGAAGGCGTCGGTGTAGCTGATGTGCTGGGTCAGCAGAAACGGCAGGGCGGCGAAGACCGCCACCACCACCCAACTGCTCACCGTCAGCATGTACATGTCGCGCGGACGCAGTTGCGCGTTGTCGGGCCGGCCGGGCGCGACCAGCGCCAGCCCGCAGACAAAGGTGATCAGGCTGGCCCAGAGGAACGAGTGCATGTCGCTGGAACGGTGGAAAATCACCAGGGTCAGCATCGGGATGACCATGCTGATGGCCAGGGTGACAAGGAAGATACCGATGATGAAACCGATCATCCTGAGGGTCGGCAAGGCCATTGAATCCGCTCGGGCATAGGAGAAAGGCGGCCATTCTACCTGCGGGCCCGGCCATGTAAACGTTAGAATAGCCGCTCATTGATCACAGGAGGTAACCGATGGAAGCTCTCGACGCTTTGCTCAACCGGGTCTCGATACCCCGTCTGGAAGCCCCCGCTCCTAGCGCCGAACAGCGCGAAATACTGTTCCAGGCGGCGTTGCGGGCGCCGGATCACGGGCAGTTGCGGCCTTGGCGGTTTCTCACCGTCGAAGGGGATCGCCGCGAGCAGTTGGGCGAAATACTCGCCGAGGCGGTGGCGCTCAAGGGCGGTGAAGTCAATCCGGCAGCCTTGGACAAGGCCCGGGCCATGCCGTTGCGCGCGCCGCTGGTGGTGGTAGTGATAGCCCGCTTGCAGGAGCATCCCAAGGTGCCGAAGCACGAGCAGTTGCAGGCAGCGGCCTGCGCGGCCCATGGCATTTTGCTGGCGGCCTATGCCCAAGGGATCGGCGCGGTGTGGCGCACCGGCGAGCTGGGCTATACCGAGCATGTCGCCGAGGCGCTGGGGCTGGGGGAGGGCGAGGAGTTGATTGCGTTCCTGTACCTGGGCACGCCGATGAAGGCGGCGCGGGTGCCGGAACCGTTGCCGACCGGCGACTTCGTTCGGGCTTGGTAGAACGCTGAAGCCACCCGTATCAAACCCCCGGCCGCGGCTCCAATGGCAACTCCAGCTTCGCGACGAAGCCCCCGGCCGGATGATTGCTCAGTTGCAGGCTGCCGCCGTGGCGTTCCGCTGCCCGTCGCGCAATCGCCAGGCCCAGGCCGTGTCCGGCCGATGTCTGCCCGGGCGCCCGGAAAAACGGCTCGCCCAGTTGCGCCAGGTGCTCGGTCGGCACCCCCGGCCCGTGATCGCGAACGGTAATCTCGATCTGTCCGTTGCGCAGCCGGGCGTTGATTTCGACGGGTCTGTCCGCCGGGCTGAAGCGCAGGGCGTTGCGCAGCAGATTGTCCACCGCGCGCTCCACCAGCATCGGCCATCCTTGCAGCGTCAGGCCAGGCTGAGCGTCGATCCGGACGTCGATATCAGCGGCGCTCAATTGCGCATCCTTGCGCACACCGCCTAATAGCATATTGACGTCCACGGTTTCGGCGCTGGCGTGTTCGGCATCGACCCGGGCCAAGGCGAGGATTTCGCTGATCAGATCTTCAAGTCGGTCGCATTCGCGGGTCAGTCGTGGCCACAGGGCTTCGCGCTGCTGCGCTTCGGCGCGCTCGGCCAGCGCCAGGGCGATGCGCAGGCGGGCCAGCGGTGAACGCAATTCGTGGGACACATCACGCAGCAATTGCCGTTGGCTACCAATCAGGCTCTGCAAGCGCGAGCCCATGCGGTTGAAATCGGTGGCCAGCACGCCGAACTCATCACGCCGGTTGGCCAGTTGCGCCAGGCTGTTCTGCTGGTAGCTGGCCTGGCCAAGGTCGTGCACGGCGCCGCGCAGGCGGTTCAGCGGGCGGGTGATCGACAGCGTCACCAGCAGACTGAACAAGGTCAGCACCACCAGCGAGATGGCCAACGCCGACAGCGGCCAGAACAGGCTGTGCTTGCGCCATTCGTCCAGCTCCGGGAAGGGGATGCGGTAAATCAGCAGATAGGTGTCGCCAGAGGTCGGGCTGGTGTATTCGGTGGCCAGGCGCCGCCAGGGGAGGGGGCGATCATCGGCTCGGTTGTCATTGCGCTGGCGTGCTTCCATGGCCTCGGCGCGGGGCGGCACGGTGCCAGGCACTACCGGATCCCCGGATTCATTGAGCACCTGGATGCTGATATGAAATTGCCGGCGGCGTTGCTCCAGCAGTGCCTGGGCGGCATCTTTGCCTTGCTCCTCGAAGGTCTGCGTCCAGGTTTGGGCGAAGTCGCGGATGGCCGGATGGCGGCTGAGGATCCAGGCATCCTGATTCAACAGATAGCCCATCAGTATCGACAAGCCGGCGACGAGCGCGATGGCAAGCCAGAAACTGGCCAGAATGCGCCAGAACAATGAACGCAAGGTGCACCTCAATGAGCAAAGCCCGGCACCGCGTGAGCGGGCCGGGCGGTTAATGTCCGGGCAAGGCCGAGCGCAGCCTTGCGTCAGCGCTTACTGAGCCTTCTGGCCTTTCTGCGCTTTCCAGGCCTGGAACTCGGCCCATTCGGCGCGACGTTCGTCCTGTTTCTTTTTCATGTCGTCGAAGGTCTTCTGCTGGTCGGGCTTGAGCACTGCACGCACGTCGGATTGGGTCTTGGTGCGGTTGGCGTCCATCTCGTCCTTCAGGGCCTTTTGATCGGCTGCCGGCAATTTTTGCAGGTACTTGTCTGCGATTTCGCGGCTGTGCTGGCGCTCTTCACCCATCAGTTTACCGATTTGCTCACGTTGGTCGCGGCTCAGGTCGAGTTTGTCGAAGGGGCCTTCGCCACGATGATGCTCCATGCCTGGGCCACCGAAACCTGGGCCGAAGCCTGGGCCTTTGTCCGGGCCATCACCCGGGGCAGCCATGGCAATGGTCGGCAGTGCGGTAGCGAACATCAGAGCGATCAGGGTCTTGCGCATGGTGTATCTCCTTGTCTCGTCGCCGGTGTCTGTACCGGATGTGGCCAGTTTAAGGAGATCAAGGTCAGCAGCAGTCAGGCGAGCGTAAAGCTTGAGTAAAGAGGCTCGTGACCAGCCCTGACAAATACGACTGACCACCTAGCCCCCTATGGGAGCGGGCTCTGCCCGCGAATCGCCAGGCAGCGTGAAGTGTCAGGCAGGACGCATCCGCCGTATTCGCCCAGGTCCTGCATTCGTGAGCAGAGCCCGCACCGACAGACAGGTGCCGATCACTCCGCGTAGTAGTACCCGCGGCTGCGCAGGGCGACGATACGCGGACGGCCATCGGCGTGGGGGCCGATCTTCTTGCGCAGGTTGCTGACGTGCATGTCGAGGCTGCGGTCGTACAGGGTCAGCTTGCGCCCCAGAGCGATCTGCGCCAGTTCCTGCTTCTCCAGGGGCTCGCCGGGCTGGCGCAACAGTGCTTCGAGCAGGCGGCTCTCGGAGATCGTCAGGGTGATGTCGAGCTCCTTGATGGTAACCACGCCACGCGCCGGGCTGAAGCACAGGTCGCCCAGCTCCAGCTGCCCAGTGGCCGCCGCCGGATGGCTGCGGCGTAACACCGCGCGCAGGCGAGCGGTAAGTTCGCGTGGATCACAGGGCTTGGCCAGGTAGTCGTCAGCGCCCAGCTCCAGGCCGAGAATCCGGTCCAGCGGCTCGCCACGTGCCGACAGCATCACCACCGGCAACTCGGCATGCTCGCTGCGCAGCTGCTTGAGCACCTCCAGGCCGCTGCCGTCGGGCAGCATCACGTCCAGCACCACCGCGTCCGGCTCCTGCTCGGCAAGTGCCTTGCGGGCGCTGGCGCCGTCGTGGCAGGCACGCACCTGAAAGCCTTCCTGGCTCAACCAACTGCTCAGCAGTTCGCAAAGTTCGACATCATCGTCAATCAGTAACAGGTCGCTCATGGGGTACTCAGGCGCAGGGCTTCAAGGCAGCACTTGTTTGAACGGCTTGACCAGCACCTGCTGGTAGACCCCTGCACCGATATACGGATCGGCGTCGGCCCAGGCCTGGGCAGCTTTCAACGACTCGAACTCGGCGACGATCAGGCTGCCGGTAAAGCCCGCTTCGCCCGGATCGTTGCTTTCGATCGCAGGGTGCGGGCCGGCCAGCGTCAGGCGACCTTCGCTTTGCAGTTGTTTGAGGCGCTCGAGGTGGGCAGGGCGCACGCTCAGGCGTTTTTCCAGGGAATCGGCAACGTCGGTGGAGATAATGGCGTAGAGCATGTCAGTCCTCGGATGCAGGTTTGTCATGGAGGTAGCGGGACAGGTAGATACCTTGGCCCACCAGGAACAGCAGGGTCATGCCCAGGCTGCCGAATACCTTGAAGTCGACCCAGAAGCGCTCGAAGGTGAAGGCGACGAACAGATTGGCGGCGCCGCAGATGATGAAAAACACGATCCAGGCAATGTTCAGGCGCGTCCATACCGGCTCAGGCAGGGTCAGGGCATGGCCCATGACGCGCTTGATCAGCAGGCGGTCGCCGATGAAATGGCTGCCGGCAAACACCAGCGCGAAAATCCAGTTGACTGCCGGTGCCTTCCATTTGAGGAAGGTCTCGCTGTGGAAGGCCAGAGTCAGGCTGCCGAACACCAAACAGGCGATCAGCGTCAGCCACTGGCCCTTCTCGAGCTTGCGCTGCTTGAGGTACAGCGCGCCATAGACCACCACCGAGCTTGCGATCAGTACTTTGGTGGCGCTGTAGATATCACCCAGTTGCAGGCTGTAGCCGGCTACCTCAAGGGTGTGGGCCGGGACCTTATAGACGATGAAGAACAGCAGCAGCGGAATGAAGTCGATTAATTGTTTCACAGAAGGCAGCCAGAACCAGGATGTGGCGGCATAATAACAAACATCAATGACCGAGAAAGCGCGCCACCTATGAATGTTGATCTGCACTGTCACAGCACTGCCTCCGATGGCGCCCTGGCGCCCGCTGCGGTGGTGGCCCGTGCCTTCGACAAGGGGGTGCGCTGCCTGGCGCTGACCGACCACGACACCCTCGAAGGGCTGGTCGAGGCCCGCGAGGCTGCCCGCAGCCTGGGCATGCAGTGGATCAGTGGGGTGGAAATGTCCTGCACCTGGGGCGGCGCGACCATTCACGTGCTGGGCTACGGCTTCTCCCTCGACTCGCCGCCGTTGGTCGCCGCCATCGACAAGCTCCACCATGGCCGCTGGCTGCGGGCTGAAGAGATCAGCCGCAAGTTGGCGCTCAAGGGCATGCCCGGGGCGATGGAAGGCGCGCGGGCCATCCAGCAAGCGCTGGGCGATAGTGGCAACGCGCCGGCACGCCCGCATTTCGCGGATTTTCTGATCCAGGCCGGTCACGTCAAGGATCGCGCCGAGGCGTTTCGCAAGTGGTTGGGGGCCGGCAAGCTGGGCGACGTCAAGCTGCACTGGCCGACGCTGGAAGATACCGTGGCGACCCTGCGTGAGGCCGGTGCCTGGGTCAGCCTGGCCCATCCGCTGAATTATGATTTCACCCGCAGCAAGCGTCGCCGGCTGATGGCCGAGTTCATTCAGGCCGGTGGTCATGCCATCGAAGTGGTCAATGGCCTGCAACCGGCCGATCAGGTCGGGGTGTTGTCGATCCTGGCGCGGGAGTTCGGTCTGCTGGTCAGCGCTGGCAGTGATTTTCACGCGCCGGATCAATGGGCCGAAATTGGTGTCTACCGACCAGTACCTGAAGACCTCCCACTGTTACTGGGGCGTTTCAAACATGAGCCACTTGTCGTCTGACCAGGAAGAGCACGTGAGCCAATTTTTCCAGATTCATCCGGAAAGTCCCCAATCGCGCCTGATAAAACAGGCTGCGGAGATCATCCGTCGCGGCGGCGTGGTGGTGTTCCCCACCGATTCCTCCTACGCCTTGGGCTGCCAGATCGGCGACAAGGCGGCGGTCGAGCGCGTGCGCCGCTTGCGCCAGCTCGATGACAAGCACAATTTCACCTTGATCTGCGCCGATCTCTCGCAATTGGGACTGTTCGCCAAAGTCGACACCGGTGCGTTTCGTCTGCTCAAGGCGCATACGCCCGGGCCTTATACGTTCATCCTCAACGCCACGCGGGAAGTGCCACGCCTGTTGATGCACCCCAAGCGCCGTACCATCGGCCTGCGGGTGCCCGAGCATCCCATCGCGCTGGCGCTGACCGAAGAACTGGGCGAGCCGCTGATGAGCGTCAGCCTGATCATGCCGGGTGAAACCGAGCCGATGAGTGACCCGTACGAAATGCGCCAGTTGCTCGAGAAGCACGTCGACCTGATTATCGACGGTGGTTTCGGCGGGGTGTCCGCGTCCACGGTGATCAACCTGGCGGGTGACGAGCCGCAAGTGGTACGCGTGGGCTGTGGCGACCCGACCCCGTTCATGGTCGAGGCATGAGCGATATCACCTCGGCGAGCACTGAATCGCTGACAGACATCCCCCAGCAGCTGCAACTCGCGTTGGTCTACGGTCAGGCCGTCACCGAAATGCCGGTCGACCTGTACATCCCGCCCGACGCCCTGGAGGTCTTTCTCGAAGCCTTCGAAGGCCCCCTCGACCTGCTGCTCTACCTGATCCGCAAGCAGAACATCGACATCCTCGATATCCCGGTGGCCGAGATCACCCGCCAATACATGGGCTACGTCGAGCTGATGCAGCACGTGCGCCTGGAGCTGGCGGCGGAATACCTGGTGATGGCCGCCATGCTGGCCGAGATCAAGTCGCGGATGCTGCTGCCGCGTTCCGCCGCTGTCGAAGAAGAAGAGGGCGACCCGCGTGCCGAGCTGATGCGGCGTTTGCTGGAGTACGAGCGCTTCAAAGCCGCCGCCGAAGGGATCGACACCCTCAGCCGCGTCGGTCGTGACATCATCGTGCCCAAGCTCGACGCCCCCGAAGCCAAGGCGCGCAAGCTGTTGCCAGAGGTCAGCCTCGAAGAAGTGCTGCTGTCCATGGCCGAAGTGCTGCGCCGCGGCGATCTGTTCGAAAGCCATCAGGTAAGCCGCGAAGCGCTGTCGACCCGCGAGCGGATGAGCGAAGTGCTCGAGCGCCTCAAGGGCGGTGGCTTCGTGCCGTTCGTCGCGCTGTTCACCGCAGAGGAAGGCAAGCTTGGGGTAGTGGTGACCTTTATGGCCATTCTCGAGCTGGTGAAGGAATCGCTGATCGAACTCGTGCAGAATGAGCCTTTTGCCGCTATCCATGTCCGCGCGCGAGCCGAATAACGAGCACATGCATGAACCTCAATGAACCCCGCGAACTGGCCGCCCTGCTGGAAGCCTTTCTGCTTGCCTCGGGAAAGCCCCAGGGCCTTGACCGCCTGTACGAACTTTTCGAGGAAGGCGAGCGCCCCGAGCCGCCGGTATTCAAGAAAGCCCTCGACCTGCTGCGCAAGAGTTGCGACAACCGTGCGTTCGAGCTGGTCGAGGTTGCGTCCGGCTATCGGCTGCAGATTCGTGAGAAATACGCGCCCTGGGTCGGCCGCTTGTGGGAAGAACGCCCGCAGCGCTATTCCCGAGCGATGCTCGAAACCCTGGCGTTGATCGCCTATCGCCAGCCCATCACCCGGGGCGAGATCGAAGACGTACGTGGCGTGGCGGTCAACAGCAACATCGTCAAGACCCTGCTCGAACGCGAGTGGATCCGCGTAGTGGGCTATCGCGATGTGCCCGGCAAACCGGCCATGTTCGCCACCACCAAGGCGTTCCTCGACCACTTCAACCTGAAGAATCTCGACGACCTGCCACCGCTGGCCGCGTTGCGCGAAATGGAGCCCGAGCCGCTGCCCGACGTCGAAGACGCCCCCGTTCCTGCACACTTGCAGGCCTTGGCCGATGCCAGCCTGGAGGATGAAGACGAGGCGGCGCCGCGGGATGAAACCAGTTTCCGCACCTTGTTGCTTGAGCTGGACGAGATGGAGCAGGGCCTCAAGACCGATTTCGATGATTTACGTGTGGAGGAGGTTCAGGCAAACCCTGACGAGCCAAACCCCGACGAGCCAAACCCTGAGGATTCAGGCGCTGAAGAACGGCGCGCAGACCAACCGGGCGCTGAAGAGCCAGGCCTGGCAGGAGCGCCTGGCGCCGACACGGATAACAACGTCGAGCCTGATCCGCCAGAAGTCCGCGCGCCGGTCAACGTGATCGGCGATTCCCCGGCGATCTTCGCCGAGCATCGGGCCAGTGTCGCCGCCGCACGGGAAGCGCTCAAGGCGTTGTACCAGCAGACGCTTGAACGGTCGTCTGCCGACGAGGACGAGGACGATCAGGATGAAGATGAACCGGACGATCCGGCCCGAGTCTGATACTGCATGAACGCTAAAAATCCCTGTATCGACATCTGTAAATTCGACGAAAACGTCTGCATCGGCTGCGGGCGTACCAAAGCCGAGTGTAAAGGCTGGAAGAAAATGGAAAAGGACGAACGCCGCGAGGTGAACGAACTGTCCATAGCCCGTCTCAACGACATGAAGGCCACCGGCCAGCGGAAAAAAAAGAAACACTGACTATTTCCACTACGCTGGGATGCGTAGCGCCGCTCAAGCGCGTATGATTCGCGACCTTTTGTGCTAAACCGCTTTCGTTTTTCACTGTGGGGCGGGCAAAGCCTGCTTGCACAGGTGCAGCGCACAAGACCATGATTTTTTGTTCGGGCACCTGCCCGAACTCGACCCACCGGGAGGTGCTTAAGATGAGTGAACTCGATCAGCAAGATCAGGAAATCGGTCCAGCCGGCGAAAAACTGCAGAAAGTGCTGGCACGCATCGGCGTAGGCTCACGCCGTGACGTCGAGGCCTGGATCGCCGCCGGCCGCATCAAGGTCAACGGCCGCGATGCCACCTTGGGCCTGCGCGTCGACCTGCACGACGCGATTACCGTCGACGGCAAGGTCATCAAGCGCGAAGAAGCGTCCGAGACCGTGCGTCGCGTGATCATCTACAACAAGCCCGACGGCGAAATCTGCACCCGTGACGACCCAGAAGGCCGTCCGACCGTGTTCGACCGCCTGCCGCGCCCGCGCGAGGGTCGCTGGATCAACGTCGGCCGTCTCGACATCAACACCACCGGTTTGTTGATGTTCACCACTGACGGTGAGCTGGCCAACCGCCTGATGCACCCCAAGTTCGAGATGGACCGTGAATATGCGGTGCGTGTACGTGGCGAAGTCGACGAAGACATGCTGTTGCGCCTGAAGAACGGCGTGATCCTCGAAGACGGTCCTGCCCGTTTCACCGATATCCAGGAAGCACCGGGTGGCGATGGTTTCAACCATTGGTATCACTGCGTGGTGATGGAAGGTCGCAACCGCGAAGTGCGTCGCTTGTGGGAATCTCAGGGCTTGATGGTCAGCCGCCTGAAACGTGTACGTTTCGGCCCGGTGTTCCTCAATTCCGATTTGCCGATGGGGCGCTGGCGCGAACTGACTCAGTTCGAAGTCGATACGCTCAGCACCGAAGTCGGCCTGACGCCAGTCTTGCAGCCGACCGTCAGCACCAAGATCAAGGACAAGCTCGACCGTATGCAGCGCAAATCGTCGCGGCCGATGGGCCGTAGCGAGCGCGTGCGCCAGTTGCGTCCGGCACACGATGGGGCTGCACCTGCAGAGCGTCCGGCCCGCCAGCCTCGTGACGAGCAAGCCCGTGGTGGTGAAGCGCCGCGTGGTGAACGCGGGCGTACCGATGCGGGTCGTGGTGATGCCCCCCGTGGCGACCGTGCACGCAGCGAAGCTCCCCGTGGCGATCGCAGCCGCACTGACGCCCCTCGTGGCGACCGGGCTCGCACCGAGGCTCCGCGTGGTGAAAAACCCACCCGTGGTACCCCGGTTGCGGATCGTCCACGCGATACCACCAAGCGCCCTGCCAAGCCAGCGCCAAAGCGCCCCGGTGTCGGCCTGACCGACGCGCCGTCGGGCAAGCGCCGTGGCCCGGCCGCCGGTGATGGCCAGCGCCCAGGCTTCGGCCGCCGCAAGCCGAAACCCGAGTAATCAGCGGGTGGCGATAAAAAACGCCAGCCTTAGCGCTGGCGTTTTTTTGCGCGCAGGTGGAACGCACTCCGAACTGTCTTCCTGAAGCGATCTGAGCCCCTGACCCCCATGCTGGAAATCTCCAACAACGTCCACCTCCCCGATGCCGAGATCGAGCTGACGGCCATCCGCGCCCAGGGCGCTGGTGGTCAGAACGTCAACAAGGTCTCCAGCGCGGTGCACCTGCGCTTCGATATTCGCGCGTCATCATTGCCGGAGTTCTACAAGGAGCGCCTGCTGGCACTGCGTGATAGCCGCATCACCAGCGACGGGGTGATCGTTCTCAAGGCCCAGCAGTACCGCACGCAAGAGCAGAATCGCGCCGATGCGTTCGAGCGGCTGCGCGAGCTGATCCTGGGAGCCATCAAGGTGGAGAAGAAGCGTCGCCCGACCAAGCCCACGCTGGGCTCCAAGACCCGCCGCCTGGAGGGCAAGACCAAACGCGGGGCGATCAAGGCTGGCCGCGGGCGGGTGGATTTCTAGAGCGCGACGTCGGGATGGCGCGCCGCTTGTTGGCTTTGACGGAACAAACGCAGGCTTAGCACCATGCCGGCCAAGGCTGCCACTGCCGCGACCAGAAAGATCGCGGCGAAGCCGAAGCCACTGGCGACCGCACCCGCCACCGGGCCGGTGATGCCGAGGGACAAATCCACGAACAGCGAAAAGGCCCCTACGGCCGCACCACGACTGGAGGCAGGCACCAGGTTGACCGCCTCGACGCCTAGCGCCGGAAATACCAGCGAAAACCCGAAACCGCTCAACGCCGCGCCGGCCATGGCCAGTTCGGCGTTGGGCGCAAGCCACAGCAGCAATAGCCCCAACGTCTCGACGCTGAGGCAGGCAATGGCCACGCGAAAGCCGCCGATGCGGTTGATGAGGTTGCCGAACAACAGTCGCGCAAGGATGAAACTGCCGCCGAACAGGCTCAAGGACAGGGCGGCGTTATCCCAATGCTGCGAGCCGAAATACAGGGTGATGAAGGTCGCGATGGTACCGAAGCCCACGCCGCCCAAGGCCAGGCCGCAGCCATGGGGGAAGACTTTCCAGAGTACGTGCATGAACGGCAGACGCTCGCCGACCACGATTGGCGCGGGTGGCCGATTCCATGCGAAGGCAATCCCCACGGCGGCCAGCACGATAATGCTCATGCCCACGCTCCATAGCCCCAGATGCGAGGCCATGACCACACCCATTGGTGCACCGATGGCCAGCGCGCCGTAGTTGGCGATGCCGTTCCAGGAGATCACCTTGGCGGTGTGGGCGGCGCCGACCCGGCCGATGCCCCAGCCAATCGCCCCCGAGCCCACCAGGCTTTCGGCAAAGCCCAGAATGATCCGGCCAAAGAACAGGCTGACCAGGCTGGCCATGGGAAAACTGTGCAGCCAGGCCGACACCAGCATGCACGCACCGCTCACCCCGCAGGCGCCAAGACCGATCAATACCGCGCGTTTGCTGCCCTTATTGTCGATGATGCGCCCGGCGAACGAACGGCTCATCAAGGTCGCCAGGTACTGCACGCTGATCACCAGGCCGGCGATCACCGCGCCGAAGCCAAGGTCGGTGTGCACATAGCCGGGCAACACCGCCAGCGGAATGCCGATGCTGAGGTAGCCGATAAAGGTGAAGACAACAATGGAGACGACTTGCAGCGTGATCTGCATCGGCCGCTGGGAATCAGGCATGTAGGGGTCAACTCTGTTGCACGGAAAGGGGAGAGCTGCGGTTGTCAAGGTGGCTATGATAAGTCGCGCAGGGTGTGAGTGACACCTTGTGACGATTATTTTAAGCGAGCGCTGTCAGCGGGTGGCGCAGTCCAGGCGCCGCGATGATTCAGGACGCAGGGATCGAGGGTGCCAGCAAGCGGGTGGCAACCAGTGCGGCGACCGCTTTGTCGCGGCTGCCGAAGCGGGCCAGCAGGATTTTTTGCTTGGCGGCGGGCAAGCGCTGCCAGACGTCGAGCATCTGTTGCGCGGTCTCGATCATCAGGCCGGCCTGATGTTCGTCGATAGGTGGGTTCATGGCGATTTCTGTCGAGGCTGGGAAACAGCCACCAGCATAGCAGGCGTCTGCGGCGCAGTGGAAAGCAGGAGGCGCTGCCGGGGATCACACTGCGCCAGAGGGTGACGTCTAGTCTTTGCGCTTGGCCGGCTGCGGTTCAGCGCGAGAGTCGGCATTCATTGCTTGTTGCTGGCTGGCCGAGACTTTGGATTCCGAGGGTTCTGGCTGGTGCAGGCTCGGGAAGGGGAGGTTTGGGATTTCATGCATCTTGGGCGCTCCACAGGGAAAGGAATGTTCGGAATATTACGAAAATGCGCCGACAGGATAACTCAGGGCATGTGACAGAGCGATTATAAGTCGATTAAATCTGCTAGATGGCAAATTGCCGCAGGGCTGGGAAAGAGGTGCCGTATTGAGCGCCAAGCCCCCATGCGGCCCTAAGACGCCAGCTTGAGACCCAACAGCCCGATCACGATCAAGGCCACGCTCGCCAGCTTGATCAGCGCCATCGACTCGCCAAACAGCACCACCCCGGTGATGACCGTACCCACGGCGCCCAGCCCGCTCCATACCGCATAGGCCGTACCAACGGGCAGTTCGCGCACCGCGATGCCCAGCAGGCCGACGCTGCAGATAATCGCCAACACGGTGAGTACGGTGGGGAGGGGGCGGGAAAAGCCGTCGGTGTATTTCAGGCCGACGGCCCAGCAGACTTCCAGCAAGCCGGCACAAAACAGAATGATCCAGGACATTACAGACACCTCATCGTTTGCAGATGGGGTCGTCCCCGGATTCAAGTCTGTGGCGACGAAGGTCGTCCTTCGTGCTGACCATGGTGCCTAAAATCGATTCCGGGGACAAGTTGCCTCAGTGGGCGGCGGGTTTGTTCTCCAGGCTTTCGCTTGGCACGTTTGGGTCCTCCATGCGGCGGAACCAGGTCGCCAGCAGTGCTCCGGAAATATTGTGCCAGACGCTGAACAGCGCGCTCGGCACCGCCGCCAGCGGTGAGAAGTGCGCACTGGCCAAGGCCGCGCCCAGCCCCGAGTTCTGCATACCGACTTCCAGCGCCAGTGACTTGCGTTGCGCCAATGGCAGCTTGCACAGCTTGCCGGTGAAGTAGCCCAGCAAGTAGCCGAAGCTGTTGTGCAGCATCACCACCAGCATGATCAACAGCCCGGACTCGGCGATTTTCGCCTGGCTCAGGGCAACCACCGCACACACGATCATGACGATGCTGACCACCGAAATCAGCGGCAATACCTCCACCGCCAGCTTGACCCGCTCGCCCAGCAGACGTTGAGCGACCACGCCAAGGATGATCGGCAGCATCACGAATTGCAGGATCGACACGAACATGTCCATAAATGAAACCGGCAGCCAGGCCGAGGCCAGCAGCCAGATCAGCGCGGGCGTGAGCAGCGGGGCCAGCAGCGTGGTCACAGCCGCGATGGCCACCGACAAGGCGAGGTCGCCTTTGGCCAGCCAGGTCATGACATTCGACGAGGTACCGCTCGGGCAGCAGCCGACCAGGATCACCCCCACGGCGATTTCCGCAGGCAGGTGAAACAGCTCGCAAAGAATCCAGGCCACGCCCGGCATGATCACGAAATGCGCGACCACGCCCAGGCCGACCCGCCACGGGTGGCGAGACAGTGCGGCGAAATCATCCAGCTTGAGCGTCAGGCCCATGCCGAACATGACCAGCCCCAGCAGCGGTACGATCCAGGTTTTCAGGCCCACGAACCATGTCGGTTCGCAGTACGCCAATACGGCGAACAGCAAGACCCAGTAAGCGAACGTATTGCCGACGAAGCGGCTCAAGGCGGCCAGTGCACGCATGGCGGTGTGTGTCCTTTTTATAATAGAAGCAGGTCGTTCAAATGTGGGCGCGACCCCGGCCGCTCCCACAGGTCAGGTCTGTTTCAGATACCCTGTGGAATCTCTTCCCCGCCCAGTGCTTCGAAAAGCGCCGGGAGGAACTCGCCGAAGGTCAGCATCATCAGCGTGAAGCTCGCGTCCTGCTGCCCGAGATCGTCTTCGCCGCCGTTCTCTTCGGCTTCATTGGTCAGCAACTCCTCGAAGCGCAGGCGCTTGACCACCAGTTTGTCGTCCAGCACGAAGGAGATCTTGTCCTGCCAGGCCAGCGACAGCTGGGTCACCTGCTTGCCAGTGCTCAAGTGCAGCTGGATTTCTTCGCTGGTCAGGTCCTGGCGCTTGCAACGGACGATGCCGCCGTCTTCGTGGGTGTCGCGCAGCTCGCACTCGTCCAGTACATAGAAGTCATCGGCGGCTTTCTGGGTCTTGACCCAATCGGTCATCACTGCGGTCGGGGCGATCTTCACGCCCAACGGTCGCACTGGCAGCGAGCCGATCACTTCGCGAACGGTGGACAGCAGATCTTCGGCACGCTTGGGGCTGGCCGAGTTGACCAGAATCAGGCCCAGTTTCGGCGCGATGGCGGCAAAGGTGGACGAGCGACGAATAAAGGCACGGGGCAGGAACGCCTGGATGATCTCGTCCTTGATCTGGTCGCGTTCCTTCTTGTAGACCTTGCGCATCTGCTCGGCCTCGATCTCTTCGACCTTTTCCTTGACCGCGTCACGCACGACGCTGCCTGGCAGGATGCGCTCTTCCTTGCGGGCGCTGATCAGCATGAAGTCCTGGCTGACGTGCACCAGTGGCGCATCTGCACCCTTGCCGAACGGGGCGACGAAACCGTAAGTGGTCAACTCCTGGCTTGCACAAGGGCGCGCCAGTTTGGTGGCCAGTGCGGTTTCCAGCGCCTCGGCGTCGAACGGAATATCCTGGGTGAGGCGGTAGACGAGCAGGTTTTTGAACCACATGAGGTGAATCTCTCCTTAATACACAAGGCGGGCATTATTCTCCCTGTAGCCGCTCAGGCCAACCGGTTCTAAGTCTTTGGAAGGCCTGAAAAAAATATTTTAAAAAGTGCTTGCCAGAGGTAGGGGGCGTCCGTAGAATGCGCGCCACACCGAGAGTGAAAGGGTGATTAGCTCAGCTGGGAGAGCATCTGCCTTACAAGCAGAGGGTCGGCGGTTCGATCCCGTCATCACCCACCAATCTCTCTTTGTGTATCGCGCAGCGGTAGTTCAGTCGGTTAGAATACCGGCCTGTCACGCCGGGGGTCGCGGGTTCGAGTCCCGTCCGCTGCGCCATATCTCGCTTCAAGGCCCACTGAACTCCTTGAAGCAAAAAACAAGCGACCTTAACCGGTCGCTTTTTTTTATCCAGATTTTTTCCCTTTGCACCGAACCTGTAGCGAGGCGGCTTGCCCCCCGAGAGGCAGGCCCGCAACAGCGATGTTGTCGGCAACATTTTCGGGGGCAAGCCTCCTCGCTACAGGGGTAGGTAACGCAGCGGCATGGCCGTGGTGTATTTGATCTGCTCCATGGCAAAGCTGGAGCTGATATCCGACAGCCCGGGTATCTGGATCAACTGCTTGTACACTGCGTCGTAGCCGGCGATGTCCGGCACCGCCATCTTCAGCAGGTAGTCGGTGTCGCCGGCCATCCGGTACAACTCCACCACCTCGACGATCTCCGCTACCCGCGCATGAAAGGTCTGCAGCCATTCGGCACTGTGCTGATTGGTCTTGATCGACACGAAAACCGTCACGCCTATATTGAGTTTCGAGCGATCGAGCAGCGCCACGCGTTTGCGCAGGATGCCTTCCTCTTCGAGCTTTTGAATGCGCCGCCAGCAGGCCGTGGTGCCCAGGCCGATGCGTTCGGCGAGGGCGCCGATGGCGAGGGTGCAGTCATCCTGGAGGATTTCGAGGATGGCGCGATCGAATTTGTCCATTGTTCGTCCTGATCGATTAAGGCGCAGAGTTTACGCTGCGTCGTCGCATTCGAGCCGCAATTCACGGGCTGGCTTCAGCAGCGCGCCAGAATCCACTGCACGAAATCCTTCACCTTCGGCACCTCGGCCGCGTGCTCGGAGTACGCCATGAAGTGCGCGCCGTTGCTTGGGGTGACGTGGCTCAAGGGCACCACCAGTTTACCTTCACGCAGTTCCTCGGCGACCAGATAGCGCGGGATCAGGGCGATGCCGCAGCCGGCCAGCGCCGCGTGAATGCACATATAGAAGGTATCGAAACGCGGCCCGTGGTAGCTGTTCTGCGAACTCAAGCTCTGGGCCAGGAACCACTCATGCCAGGCCTCGGGTCGCGATGTACATTGCAGCAGCACCTGTTCGGCCAGTTGCGTAGGGTTGTCGAACGGGCGCTCGGCCAGCAGCTCCGGGGAACACACCGGCACTACATCTTCACTGAATAGCTCCAGGCAGGTTGCACCCGGCCAGGTGCCCTGGCCGAAAAAGAACGCCACATCCGCCTTCGCCTGCAACAGGTCGAACGGCTCCAGTTCGCTGCGGATATCCAGGTGGATATGCGGGAAGTGCTTGCCGAAGCCTTTGAGGTTGGGGATCAGCCAGCGCGCGCCGAACGTCGGCTGCGTGGCCACACGCAGCACCTCGGTCTCGGCGCCATAGGACAGGATGTAGCGGCTGGACATGTCGATCTGGGTAAGGATCTTGTCCACCTCGGTGAGGTACAGCGAGCCTGCCGGGGTGAGCTGCAGGCGGCGGCGCACGCGTTGGAACAGATGGTGCTGGAGCATCTCTTCGAGCTGCGCCACCTGCTTGCTCACCGCGCTCTGGGTCAAGTGCAGTTCCTGGGCAGCACGGGTGAAACTCAGGTGCCGCGCCGCCGCTTCGAAGCATTGCAGCGCGGTCATGGAAGGGGTCAGGCGTCGGGACATGGTTGATCGCTTTCGGGGGCTGGCCCCTCGCTACAGGGTCTGGAGGTCTATTCCCTCACGGAATGACCCTGTGCGTAAAGGCCAGTGCTCACTGACCGGCGTTGCGGCTATGGCGATAATCGCTGACCGCTTGATAAACCGCCTTGCGCAGGCGATTGATGCCACCAATTGGGCGGTGAGCTTCAAGTCCGTGCCAAGGGTTGAACGACAGGTTGTCACACATGAGGTTCTGCTCTGGGGTATCGAAGTCCTGCGCTGGCACGCGGATGCGGGCGACGGTCTCGAAGGGGGCATCGGCCTCGCGCCATTCGATGCTGGTGTCTTCGATGGGCATATAGCGGCGTGCGTCCTGGCGCTGGATCTGCAAGGCGAAACACGCCGGTTGGCGATCGGCCGACAGTTGCTGGAACAGCGCAGTGCGCAAGAAGTTCGGCAGGTCGGTGTTCTCCGCCGGTACGCTGTAGGCCGGGCAGCTGGCGGGGTCGGGGATAACGCGGAACTTGGCGTTGGCACTGCCGAACTTGTACGGCGATACCGAGTAGTAGGTCGCCAAGGTCGGGCTCGCCGGGGCGCCTGCCAGGGTCGCCTTGGCAATCATCAGGTGACGCAGCTGCCAGGTGCGCGGATCCCAGCTCGGGAAGAACGCCATGGCCTGCTTGCCATCCGCCTGCGCAGCGATGTTCTGACGATACTCGGCGACGTCGCTGACGAAGAAGTTGGCATGGCTGAACATCACAAAATCCTGCTCGTGCAGCGGCTGGCCGTCGCTGCCCGTGGCATCGGGCAACAGTTGCGTACCGGGCACGTCGAGCAGCTTGATGGCCATGCCGCGGGCGTCGTGAATCGCGTCGAATTGCGGGTAGGCGTTGCCGTTGGACAGGCGAATCCAGGCGTTCCAGTGCTGCCCCGGCTGGGCGAATACACCCTGGCGCAAGTCGTTGCGCAGGTCCTGCGGCACCGTCACTTCGGCCTTGACGCAGCCGTGGGCCTTGGCATGGGCGTCGCGCAGGTAGCGGGTCTGCTCCTTGTGCTGGTCGACGATGCGCACGGCGGTCTGGATGATGTCCTGGGTCATGGCGGCTTCGTCAGCAGGGATCTGCTCCTGGTCCGCCACCGGCCCGGAAAACTTCCAGGCGTACCAGGCCGTACCCAGCAGCCAGCCCAGTGCACCAAGCACCAACAGCCACAGCAGCAGCCGTATCAGCAATCGACCGATTCGCAGCCACAGGCGCGCCAGCGGGCTCGGCAGGGCGGGGGTGAACATCCGACGTTCTCTCATTGCAGTTGGCTCTCCAGGGGCCCGCCCAGCACTTTCAGGTATTCGAGCAGCGCCCACCGTTCCTGGGGCTGAAGCAAGCGGCCGATCACCCCGCGGCCACGGGGGCCATCACGGAATTCATGGCCGCTGTTGTGGTTACCGGTGATGCGCGTATCGAACAGGAAACCGCCAGGGAAGGCCTCGGTGCGATAGCCGACATGGGCCGGGTCGAACTCGAAGGTACCGCGGTAGAAGGTACGGGCGCGCTCGTCCTGCGGCGACAGCAGCTGGTAGAGGTTGGGGACTGAGCCGTTGTGCAGAAACGGCGCGGTGGCCCAGGCGCCATCCAGTGGCCGGGCCTTGTAGGCGCGCTCCTCGCGTACACCGATGGGCAGGCCGAAGCCGTCCATGACCTTGCGCTGATCGGCGTCGATGCCTGCTTCGCGATAGGCGCGGTCCTCGACAAAGGCGGTCACGTAGGCCAGGCCCTTGGCCGAAGACAGCTGGCTGAGGTCCAGCGTCGGGTTGGCCGGGTACAGGTGGACGTCCAGCTTGGCCAGCTCGGCCTTGTCCCATTGCAGGGCGCTGAGGTCGTAACGATAGTCGGCAATGTTGTCGGCGGCGGTGGCATCGGTGCCGATGTAGTCCACGGGCAGGAGCTTGAGCGTTTGCACAGGCCGCGGTCCGCTGCGGTCCAGCGCCGGCACGTGGCAGACGGCGCAGTTCTCCTGAAACAGCGCCCGGCCTTGGCTGGCCAATGGCAGGTCGATCTTGCCCAGCAGATCTTCGGGCCAGGTCGGCGGCTTGAGGCTTTGCAGGCTCTGCTCGATACGGTGCAGGTCGGCCAGGCGCACGCTGGAAGGATAACGATCGTTGCCGCGCAGTGGCTGGCCGTGATCGTCGAAGAACTTCAAGGTGGCGCCCACGCCCAGCGATTCGCCGATATTGCGCGCCATGGGCTGCTGCGCCGAGCCGTTCCATTGCACCCAGTCGAACGTCCAGATATCCCACAACTCGGGGTAGTCGACCGGAGCGTTGGCGACGCGATAGTTGCTGGGTGAAATGGCGTCACCAAAGGTGGCGTTGGCGATACGTCCGAAGGCGTCGGTACGGCCCGGGCCTTCGAGCGTCGGGTAGAGGCCCCGGTGAGTGTCGTTCCAGGCGACCTTGAGGAAGGTGTCGAGGGAAACCTTGAAATCCTTGCGCAGCTGCTCGTGCTCGGCCTCGTAGCGATCCTGCAGCACCGCATGGGCGAAGCGGTTGAATTTCCAGGGCAGGTAGTAGGTGGCGGCCATGCTGGCGACCAGCGCCTGGCCAAAGGCGCCACCGCGCAGGGTCGGCACGCTGGAGGGCAATACATGTTGGGCCGGGCCACCGTCGATGCGCAGCGCGGTACCTTTATAGCGCAGCTCGCCGGTATGGCAGGCGGCGCAGGTGATGTCCAGGTACTGCACAGGGTCGCTGGCATTCTGATGGCGGGTAAAGCCCACGGGCAGTTGGGCCGGGTTGCTGGCGCTCGGGGGATCGATCAGAAAGCCGAAGCGGCCCATATTCGCTGGGGCTGTAAAGCGCTCTGCGGAAAACGGCATTTCCAGCTGGGTGAACCAGTCGTAATGCAGGCCCTTGATCTGCGTGCCTTGGGGGGTGAAGTAGTAGGCCTCGCGTTGCTCGGCGCTCCACTGCGGCAGGTAGCGGGTGCGTTCGGCGGGCTGCCAGGTCGGCAGATTGGGGTTGATGATGTAGTAGACCACCACACCGATGATCAGCACCACCAGCGCACCAAGCGCCAGGAGGACACGGGAGATAACGTGCAAGTTCAGACATCCTTGTATGAGTCGAACTGCTGTTATGCCTCAGTGCTGTCGTAGTGGCAAGTCGCTATTTTCTGCTTTTTGCAGGGTTTTTTCCGACGCTGCTGTAGGGGGAGTCTGGTACCGGTTGCAATCGCCGCATTTACGGGCAGTGCGGGTTTCAGCCGTGGCGGCTTTTCTTACCTCGGATGACCGCTCCGGCCGTGCATGGGTGGCCTTTGCCACCTATGACGTCACCGGAGCGCCGTCACATCCGGATCAATCTTCTTCTTTGACCGTGGCCACGTCGTCAGCGCGCACGCGTACCTTTTTGCCGGCCACATCGGTGAATTCATAGAAACCATCGGCGGTCTTGGTCTTGGGCATGTCCTTGGTGAGGTACTGGCTGCCGTTTTGCAGGGTCACCACGGTTTGGGTCGAGCAGCCGGCGAGGGCCAAGGTGGCGAGCAGGGCGGGGATCAGGTAGCGATTCATGAAGAGCTCCAGTGGGTGAATGTCCTTTCAGATGATTCGAGCCCGGCGCGCAGAAATAATTCTGTCAGCGCGTCATAGCGTCTCCGATGACCGGTCCAGCCCCGGTGGGGCAAGGGTCATAGCGCAAATTCATGCCCGTCATAGAAAAATCCGGCTGAACATTTTCACTCGGGCCGTGGTCGACTCTACAGACCGCGATGATCGTCTTGCGCGATCACTCCCCATCATTTGTTCAAACGACTGGAGATCCACCATGGCCGTCGCCAACGTTAAAAGTGAACTGAAAACCGTGTCCGCCGTAAAAAACAAAGCCGAGAAGGGCGAAGACGCACGCCTCTCGAACCAACCCGAAGTTGGCAAGGAACTCGCTGTGCTGCTGGCGGATGTATTCGCGCTGTACATCAAGACCAAGAATTACCACTGGCACATGCACGGCTCGCATTTCCGCGACTACCACCTGCTGCTGGAAGAGCAAGCCACTCAGCTTTATGCCATTACCGACGTGATCGCCGAGCGCGCACGCAAGATCGGCCAGCCGAGCATTCGTTCGCTGGAGCAGATGGTACAGATCAAGCGTCTGGCCAGCAGCGAAGCCACTGACCTGAGCGCTGAGCAGATGCTCACCGAGCTTCACGAGGACAACCAGGCGCTGGCGGCCTTCATGCGCACCACCCACACCATCACCGACGAAGCCAACGACGTGTCCACCACCAGCCTGCTGGAAGAGTGGATCGACCAGGCTGAAGAGCGCGCGTGGTTCCTGGGTCAGACCGTAGGTATCTGATCCGGTAGTTGCGTGATGACAAGAACCCCACTTTCGAGTGGGGTTTTTTGTGCACGTTGTGCGGGGTTCGTTGCGAGCAAGTCTGGCTGCCACCCGTGTACGGCTCAGGTTCGGCCAACGCTGTGCAAGCAAAGCTTGCTCGCGAGGCGGCCACTGATCGCGGCGTAGAGGCACCGGACACCCTTCAGGTCATAAAACCCTGCATCAGTGCTTAAGCCCTGTCATGCAAGGTCGATAAAGAGGTCAATGGCCCGATTTCGTCGGGCCGAACCTTTTCATCGTTGAGCATGGCCATGAAGCTTTCAAATATTTTCAACAGCAGCAAAGCCTCATCCCAGGGCAGTACCAGCGTGGTGTGCAGCGCCGGCGAGCTGGAGCGCGAGCTGCAAGCGCTACGCTTCACGCCGGTGCTGGTCACCGGCTTCGTCTCGCCCCACGTCGACCTTGATCAGGTCGCGCGGCGCATCAAGCAACGCTTCCCCAGCGCCGTCATCAGCCTGTGCACCACCTCGGGCGAGCTGTGCAACGGCGCCAGCCAGCTCTATTGCTCCACCGGCGAGCGTTGGGACCGGCTGGTGCTGCAACTGTTCGACAGCAGCGTGATTGCCTCGGCCGAGGTGGTGATGGTGCCGCTCGAATGCGAAGACATCCGCAGTGGCGGCAAGCGCCTGGCCATGCGCGAACGTATCGCCAAGCTGATCGGCCATATCAAACGCGTGCGCATTCAGACGGCCATCGATCATCGCGACACCCTGGCCTATATCGTTTTCGACGGCTTGTCGGCCTCCGAATCGTTTTTCATGGAGGCGCTGTACGAGTCCGGCCGCTTCCCGTGCCTGTTTGTCGGTGGTTCGGCGGGTGGCAAGGGCGACTTCAAGCAGACCTTGATCCATGACGGCCAGCGCAGCTACGAGAATCACGCGCAGATCGTCTTTATCAAGACCACGGCCGACGTGCGCTTCGGGGTGTTCAAGAGCCAGAATTTCCAGGCATCGAGCCTGAGCTTCAACGTGCTGACGGCCTCGGTCGAGGACCGCACCATTCATCAGATCGTCGACGCCCAAGGCAATATCAAGACCATGGTGCAGGCCCTGTGCGAGGCCTTCAAATGCACGCCGGATGCTCTTGAGCGGCATCTGGCCGAATATTCGTTCGCCATCCGCGTAGGCGAAGAACTGTTCGTGCGATCCATCGCGCGCATCGACTACGACCGCCAGATGGTGCAGCTGTTCTGCGACGTGGCACCGGGTGAAGAGCTGGTAATGGTCAAGCGCACCCCGATCCGCGAGGCGACGCGCAGCGATTTCCAGCGCTTCTTGCAGGGCAAGGGTGGCAAGCCTGTGGCGGCGATCCTCAATGACTGCATCCTGCGCCGGCTCAACAACGACAAGGACCTGGGCAGCATGACCGGGATCTTCGGCGACGTGCCGCTGGCGGGTTTCTCGACCTTCGGCGAGATTCTGGGCCTTAACCTCAACCAGACCCTGACGGCGATTTTCTTCTTCCGGGTGCCCAAGGCGGCAAGCTTCGCCGACGAATACGTCGACAATTTCATTGCCCATTACGGCGAGTTCAAGGCGTTCTTCCTGCGCCGCCAGATCAAGAAACTGGCCGGCCTCAACCACGTGGTGGTCAAGCAGATCAGGGCGCTTAACGGCAAGGACTTCACCAGCTACCTGGATACCCACGGCATGGATGAAAACGTGCTGCCGGTGTTCAACGGGTTGTCCGACCTGGGCCGGGTCCTGGCTCAGGCCAGCGAGCAACAGCAGGAGATTGCCGATCAACTGCAGCATTATTCGGGCGAACTGCATTTGTCGATGGACGACCTGACCAGCACCATCGAGCGCCAGAGCAGCGTGGCGGCCGATGCCGGCGCCACCGTCGAGAGCCTGTCGGCGCAGGCCGGCGATACGGTCAACGGCGCGCGCGAACTGGCGCAATCGAGTTTGCGTATCCAGTCCATCGTCCAGGTCATTCAGCAGATAGCCGGGCAGACCAACCTGCTGGCGCTCAACGCGGCCATCGAAGCAGCGCGTGCCGGCGAGATGGGCCGGGGCTTTGCGGTGGTGGCCGACGAGGTGCGCAAGCTGGCGGAAATCACCCGCAAGAATGCCGGCGAGATCGGCGTCGATATCGACCTGCTGTCGAGTGAGATTCAACGGGTGGCGCAACAGATCGAGGATCAATCCACGGCCGTCGGCACCCTGCGCGAAATGCTCGACACCCTGGAGGACTCCAGCCGCCTGACCGGCGGTACGGCGCAACGGACCAAGGGCATCGCCGACACCCTGACAGGGCTGACGCACGGGGGCAGCCACTAGGAAGTGCATCGTCCGGCGCTGATGGGCAGCTACGCTCATGCAGCGTCGTGCGTTGCCGATACACTCTCTACCTGACAACAGTTTCAATCCTGCGGATATCCCCAGCATGCTAAAAACAATACAAGCTCGCTATACCGCCACCTTCGTGGGTTTCGTCCTGCTGATCGCCGTGCTCACGGGCGTCGGCATCAACCTGTTCATCACTCCCATCCTCACTGCCACCGACGAGCGCCATCTGATCAACGAAGCGGGGCAGGTCAGCACCGTGATCAAGACCGAGCTGGCCAGGGTCCAAGCACAGCAACGGGTCATCACCGAAACCGTGCCGCAATTGGACAGCGACAGCATCGACCGGCTGTTGCCGAGCATGGTCAACCAGTATGGCGAGCTGAAGGTGTTCGGCGGCGGCGTCTGGCCACTGCCTGACAAACGCACCCCCGGCCGGGCCAAGCACAGCACCTTCTACCACCGCGATGCCAGTGGCAAGTTGATCGTCAACACCCACTGGAACTCGCCTGAGTCCCTGAACTATTTCGAGCAGTCCTGGTACCTCGGTGGCCTCAAGACGCCTGCCGGGCAGTGCAACTGGGCTGCGGCCTATCGCGACGACGCCAGCCCCGAGCCGCGCACCAACTGCGCCATGGCCATCACCAAGGACGGCGCCGCCTATGGCGTCGCGACCATCGACGTGACCCTGGGTTTTTTCAACGATCTGATCGCCCAGAAAGAGCGGGAGATCCATGCCCAGCTGATGATCGTCGAGAGCGACGGCAAGGTGCTCAGCAACCAGCCGGAAATCCCGGGTAACAACGTGCTGAAGAACCTCAGCGACCTGGCTGGCCAGTACCCCTTTGCGGCAGCGCTGCAGAGTGCCCTGAAAACCCCCGCCAAGGCAGGCGCTACCCACACCACCTACACTGGCAGTGACGGCAAGGACTACAGCTTGTTCGTGCAGCCGCTCGAGGGCACCCCTTGGCTGATGGCAGTTGCGCAACCTACCGAGGTGCTGGCGGCACTGAGCAGTAAGGTGCTGACGACTTTGGCCATGCTGCAGATCCCTATGGTGATCGTGATGCTGCTGGTGATCGTCTTCGCCCTCGGCCAGTTGATGAAGCGTCTGGCGGTGCTCAAGGCCAATATCGATACCTTGTCGGCGGGCGATGCCGACCTGACCAAGCGTATCGTCATCCGCGCCGAAGACGAGGTCGGCGCGGTGGGGCATTCGGTCAACCGCTTTATCGTCTACCTGCAAAAGATGATCACCGAGGTGTCCGAGTCGTCTTCGATGATCGCCGGTGGCATCGAGCAGTTGCGTGGTCAGTCCCATGGCACCAACCGGATCCTCACCCGGCACGCCAGCGAGACCGACCAGGCCGTTACCGCCATCACCGAGATGAGCTCTACGGCCGAAGACGTGGCGCGTAACGCCGCGCAAACGGCGAGCATGACCCAGGTCGCCAACGAAAAGGCCCGTCACTCCAAGATCGTGGTCGAGGACGCGTCGAGCAGCGTGCGCGAGCTGATCACCGAAGTGGAGGAGGCTACCAGCAAGGTGCGGGCGATGGAGCAGGATGCCCAGCGCATCAACTCGGTGCTCGGGGTCATCGGCGAAATCGCCGGGCAGACCAACCTGCTGGCGCTCAACGCCGCTATCGAGGCGGCGCGTGCCGGTGAACAAGGGCGCGGTTTTGCCGTGGTGGCCGATGAGGTGCGAGCCTTGGCCGGGCGCACCCAGGCCAGCACTTCGGAAATCAACGAAATGCTCACCAAGCTGCAGCAAGGTGTAGGCGCTGCGGTGGTGGCCATGGAGAACACCAAGGAGCGTTGCCAGGCGACGGTCGACAAAACCTCCAAAGTCAATGAAGGCCTGGACGGCATGGCCGAATCAGTGGTGCGCATCAATGACCTCAGCACCCAGATCGCCACGGCAGCCGAGGAGCAGAGCGCAGTGAGTGAAGAGATCAACCGCAACATGGTGGCGGTGCGGCATATCGTCGAGGAGTTGGTGGCCGGGGGCGCTCAGAATGAGCAAAGTACGGCGGCGCTGGCGGCTTCGAATGACAAGCTGATTGCGGTGGTGCGCAAGTTCAAGCTTTAAGCGCGCAGCTTTGATGCGAGCTGCGAGCTCAAAGCCTGCGGGCTGCAGCTTGCAGCTCAACCCTTGCCGCTGCGCTCAATGCGTTTGCCTTGGCGGGCCCCGATCGCCCGGGCCTGGCCGTCTCGTTGTTTGCCGGTGCGGGCCTCGCTGATCAAGCCGGGGATCAATGCGCCTTCGGGCAGATTCTTCCAGAATCGTGTCGGCAGGTGCCCCTGCATGACCTTGGGGTTCAATCGCGCGGGGTTGAAGATGTGGCTGTAGTAGGTCAGCCACAATTCGCCCTGTGGGTCCTCGGCACCCTGAGCCAACTGCTGCCATGGTGGTGGGCAGCGGCGCTCGTGGATGAGCTGGGTGCCATCGTAGTAGACGCCATCCTGAGGTGTTGCGATCAGCCAGCGCTTTTGCCCCATGCGCCCGATGAAGTGCTCGCTGGCGCTGGCCAGAATGTCGTGGGCAGGCTCGTGCCAGGCCACGTATTCGGGGCCAAGGGTTGCGTGGGCAGAGCCCGCTCCCGTAATAGGCTGTGGATCTGTGGGAGCTGACTCTGGCTGCGAAAGGGGCAACTCGATAAACCGCAGGAACGCATGCAGGTGATGGGACTCCCTTGTCACCTGCTTGATGCGCCGATGCAACTCACTGCCCAGTGCATCCCCCGCCAGCATGGCCGTGCGGTCGCCATGGCTGACACGCCAGAGCACTTCGTAAAGCAAACTCCAGCGCTGGTCGCCGCGATAGCGGGCTGCCGTCTGCAACAGCTCGATCAACGCCAGCGGGATGCGCGCCTGATAGGGCCCGGGCGTTGACGGCACCACCTCGTCGGTGGCGAACAGGTCGGCCACGGTGCTCCAGCTCACCTGGGCCGGATCGATCTGATGGCTCAGCAGCCAGCGTGCCTGCTGCCGCCAAGTGTCGAACAGGTCATCGCAATCCAGGCTGATCATCCCCACAGCCCCAACTGCTGGGGCTGCGGGCGATCGCGCATCTGCTCGCGCAACAGGACGGTGGAAGTTTCCGCCTGCTGCGGGTGATAGTCGCTGGTGATGAAAAACGGCTTGGCCTTGGCCAGGACGCAGCGCAGGCGGGTCAGGTCTTCGTAGCGAATTCGTCGCTGACGGCGCAATTCGACCAGGCGCTTGGTGGTGCGGATGCCGATGCCGGGAATCCGCGCGATCAGGGCCGGTTCGGCGCGATTGAGGTCCAGCGGGAAGACACTGCGGTTCTCCAGCGCCCATGCCAGTTTGGGGTCGATGTCCAGCGCCAGATCGCCCGGTCCGGCGAGCAACTCGTCGGCGCGGTAGCCGTAGCTGCGCAACAGAAAGTCGGCCTGGTACAGGCGGTGTTCGCGCAACAGCGGCGGGGCGGCCAGCGGCACGCTTTTCGGGCTGTTGGGGATGGGGCTGAAGGCCGAGTAATAGACCCGCTTCAAGCCGTAATTGCCATAGAGCGATTCGGCGCTGTGGAGGATGGTGCTGTCGTCGGTGAGGTCGGCGCCGACGATCATCTGCGTGCTTTGCCCTGCCGGCGTGAAACGGGGCGCGCGTGGCTCGTTGAGCACGGTCTGCTGGCCGGTGTAGATGGTGCCCATGGCCCGCTTGATCGAGCCCACGTCCTTTTCTGGCGCGAGAATCTGCAGGCTGGCATCCGTGGGGAGTTCGATATTGACGCTCAGGCGATCGGCATAGCGGCCGGCCTCCTCGATCAGCAGCGGATCGGCCTCGGGAATGGTCTTGAGGTGGATATAACCGCGGAACTGGTGCTCCTCTCGCAGCAGTCTGGCCACGCGAATCAATTGCTCCATGGTGTAGTCCGCCGAACGGATGATCCCGGAGCTGAGGAACAGCCCGCTGATGCAGTTACGCCGATAGAAGTCCACCGTCAGACGCACCACTTCCTCAGGCGTAAAGCGCGCTCGGGGTACATCGCTGGAGCGTCGGTTGACGCAGTATTGGCAGTCAAACAGGCAGAAGTTGGTCAGCAGGATTTTCAGCAACGACACACAGCGCCCATCCGGCGTATAGCTGTGACAGATGCCCATGCCATCGGTCGCGCCCAGCCCGGCCTTGCCTTCAGAGCTGCGCTTGGGTGCGCCGCTGCTGGCGCAGGAGGCATCGTACTTGGCGGCATCGGCGAGGATGCTGAGCTTGTCGATCAGCTGCATGGGATTTTCCGTATACTGTTTTTATGTACAGTACAGTATCGCTGTGGGCCCCACAACGCCTCTGGTCGGGAGTTGCCGCAGCGCTCGCCGATGCCTATAGTCCAGATGCCTGCAGCCCACGTCGATCAATACCCTGGACAGCCCATGCTCAGCCAAGCACTTCCCCGTTTTCCACGCCTCGAACTGGTCGGCGCCCCCACCGCGCTGGAAAAGCTCGAACGCCTCTCGGCGCTGGTCGGCCGCGACGTCTATATCAAGCGCGATGACACCACCACCCTGGCCATGGGCGGCAACAAGGTGCGCAAGCTCGAATACCTGGCCGCTGATGCCTTGGCCCAGGGCGCCGACACCTTGGTGACTGCCGGCGCGCTGCAGTCCAATCATGTGCGCCAGACGGCTGCATTGGCAGCGAAGCTCGGGCTGGGCTGCCACGCCTTGCTGGAAAATGCCCTGGGCGATACCGCAGGGGCCGACTACCTCGGCAACGGCAATCGCTTGTTGCTGGACCTGTTCGGCACTGAGGTCGAGAACGTCGACAACCTGGACGCCGCCGATGCGCAATTGCTGGCCGCCGCCGATCGGCTGCGTGCGGCGGGCAAGCGCCCTTATGTCGTGCCGATCGGCGGCTCCAATGCGCTGGGGGCCCTGGGCTATGTGCGCGCCGGGTTGGAGCTGGCCAAGCAGATCCGCGCCAGCGGGCTGGATTTTGCCGCTGTGGTGCTGGCCTCCGGCAGCGCTGGTACCCACAGCGGCCTGGCGTTGGGGCTGAGCGAAATCCTGCCGCAGTTGCCGGTCATCGGTGTGACCGTTTCGCGCCCCTCTGCGACCCAGGTCCCGAAGGTTCAGCGCCTGGCCGAACAGACCTGCCAGTTGCTGGAAGTCGATTTGCCCGAGCACTTCAATGTACAGCTGTGGGACGAGTATTTCGGCCCGCGTTACGGTGAGCCGAATGCTGGAACCCTGGCGGCTATCAGGTGCCTGGCGAGCCAGGAAGGCCTGTTGCTCGATCCGGTCTACACCGGCAAGGCCATGGCCGGTTTGCTGGATGCCATCGAGCGAGGCCGCTTGCCAGAAGGGCCGGTGATCTTCCTGCACACCGGCGGCGCTCCGGCACTTTTCGCCTATCCACAGGTCTGGAATAAATAGCATAAGGCTCGAATTTTTTATTCTTTTGCGTGCTTTGCGACACGTCCTATAGTGGCGCCGCAAATCGACTCCCATCACAACAAAAGGGGCTGTAAATGATTTTTTCCGCTTGGCGTCGAAACCTCCTCTTGGGCAGCCTGGGCGTGGTGCTCGGCTCGGCAATGCTGGGCCAGGCCGTGGCCGGTGATCAGTTGCAGACTATCCAGAAAAACGGCTCGTTCAGCGTCGGTGTCGAGGGCACCTATCCGCCGTTCAGCTTCCAGGACGAGAACGGCAAGCTCAGTGGTTTCGAGGTCGAATTCGCCCAGGCGCTGGCCAAGCAATTGGGGGTCAAGGTCAAGATCCAGGAAACCAAGTGGGACGGCATGCTCGCCGCGCTGGACTCCAAGCGCCTGGACGTAGTGATCAATCAGGTCACCATCTCCGAAGCACGCAAGCAGAAGTACGACTTCTCCCAGCCCTATACCGTCTCGGGTATTCAAGCGCTGGCCCAGAAGAAAGACGCCGGCAAGTACGAGAAGCCCGCCGACCTGGCCGGCAAGAAAGTCGGCGTAGGCCTGGGCTCCAACTACGAGCAATGGCTGCACGACAACGTGGCGCAAGCCGTGGTCAAGACCTACGACGATGACCCCACCAAGTATCAGGACCTGCGCATCGGCCGTATCGATGCGATTCTGGTGGACCGCCTGGCGGCGCTGGAGCTGATCAAGAAGACCGGTGACACGTTGGTCCTGGCCGGCCCTGCGTTCTCCCGTCAGGAAGCCGGCGTAGCACTGCGCAAGGGCGAGCCGGAACTGCTCGCAGCAATCAACCAGGCGATCGACAAGCTGCGCGCGGATGGCACCCTGGCGGCCTTGTCGAAGAAGTATTTCGGCGCTGACGTCACGCAATGATCGAAAGCAGCCTGCAACTGATGCTCGACTCGGCGCCCTTTTTGCTCAAGGGCGCCTATTACACGGTTTTTCTGAGCCTGGGCGGGATGTTTTTCGGCCTGTTGCTGGGTTTTGGTCTGGCGTTGATGCGCCTGTCGACGTTCAAGCCCTGGAGCTAGATCGCGCGGATCTACGTGTCGTTCGTTCGCGGCACGCCGCTGCTGGTGCAGTTGTTCGTGATCTATTACGGCCTGCCGCAATTGGGCATCGAGCTGGACCCGCTGCCGGCGGCGTTGATCGGCTTCTCGCTGAACATGGCCGCCTATGCTTGTGAAATCCTGCGTGCGGCCATCGGCTCCATCGAGCGCGGGCAATGGGAAGCCGCTGCCAGTATCGGCATGACCCGCGGGCAAACGTTGCGCCGCGCCATCCTGCCTCAAGCGGCCCGCACGGCTTTGCCGCCACTGGGCAACAGCTTCATTTCGTTGGTCAAGGACACCTCGCTGGCGGCCACTATCCAGGTGCCTGAACTGTTCCGCCAGGCGCAGTTGATCACGGCGCGCACCTTCGAAATCTTCACCATGTACATCGGCGCCGCGTTGATCTACTGGGTGCTCGCCAGCGCCTTGGCGCACCTGCAACATCGTCTTGAACTGCGGGTCAACCGCCACGACCAGCAGTGAGGAGCAGCAACGCGATGATTGTGGTGGACAAGCTCAGCAAGCATTTCAACGGCATCCCGGTGCTCAAGAATATCGACCTGCGCGTCGAGCCTGGCGAGGTGGTCGCCATCATCGGCCCCAGCGGTTCTGGCAAGACCACCTTCCTGCGCTGTCTGAACCTGCTGGAAACCCCGGATAGCGGGCGTATTCAGGTCGGCGATATAGAGATCGACGCCAGCAGGCCGTTGGCGCGGCAGCAGGAGCTGATTCGTCGGTTGCGCCAGCAGGTGGGGTTCGTGTTCCAGAACTTCAATCTGTTCCCTCACCGGACGGCGCTGGAGAATGTCGTCGAAGGCCCTATCGTGGTGAAGAAAGTCCCCCGTGACGATGCTCTTGAGCTGGGGCGCAGGCTACTGACCAAGGTCGGCCTCGCCGGCAAGGAAGAGGCCTGGCCGCGGCGCATGTCCGGTGGTCAGCAACAGCGCGTGGCAATCGCTCGCGCCTTGGCGATGGAGCCCCAGGTGATTCTGTTCGACGAACCCACTTCGGCGCTCGACCCCGAACTGGTCGGCGAGGTGCTGGCCACGATTCGCAGCCTGGCCGAAGAAAAACGCACGATGATCATTGTCACTCACGAGATGCAATTCGCTCGCGATGTGGCCAACCGTGTGGTGTTTTTCGACAAGGGCGTGATAGTCGAGCAGGGTGAGGCGAAGGCGCTGTTCGCCGCGCCGAAGGAAGAGCGGACCCGGCAGTTCTTGAGCAAGTTTCTGGCGCATGCGCATTGAGGATGGCTGGGTTTGTGCCATCGCTGAAAGGCCCGCCTGGTCGTGATCCAGATCGGGCCCTGAAAATGATCAGGTTCAGGTGACTTCACGCCCCTTGCTCACCGCTCGGGTATGCCACAGCGTCGGCGCCAGGAACAGCATCGCCAGTGCGCACGCGGCAATCAGCAGCACGAAGCCGCCGTCCCAGCCAAAGTGATCCACGGTATAGCCCATCAACGCGCTGGCCGCGACCGAGCCGCCCAGATAGCCGAACAGGCCGGTGAAGCCTGCGGCGGTACCGGCGGCTTTTTTCGGTGCCAGCTCCAGTGCCTGCAGGCCGATCAGCATCACCGGGCCGTAGATCAGAAAGCCGATAGAGACCAACGCGATCATGTCGACCAGCGGGTTGCCCGGTGGGTTGAGCCAGTACACCAGGGTGGCCACCGTCACGAGGGCCATGAACACCATGCCGGTCAAGCCGCGGTTGCCGCGAAAGACCTTGTCCGACATCCAGCCGCATAGCAGCGTGCCGGGGATGCCCGCCCATTCATAGAAAAAGTACGCCCATGACGTGGTGTCGACCGTGAAGTGCTTGGCTTCCTTGAGGTAAGTGGGTGCCCAGTCGAGCACGCCGTAGCGCAGCAGGTAGACGAAGACGTTCGCCAGGGCGATGTACCAGAGCATCTTGTTGCGCAGCACGTATTTGACGAAGATGTCACGGGCGCTGAATTCGGCTTCGTGACTTTCGTCATAGCCTTGCGGGTAGTCGTTCTTGTAGTGCTCGATGGGCGGCAGGCCGACCGACTGCGGGGTGTCGCGCATGGTCACCAGGGCGAAGATCGCTACCAGCAAGGCCACGGCCGCCGGTACGTAGAAGGCCGCGTGCCAGTCGTTGGTCCAGCCCAGGCCGAGCAGAAACAACGGCCCGATCAGGCCGCCGCCGACGTTGTGCGCGACGTTCCAGACCGACACCACGGCGCCGCGCTCCTTTTGCGACCACCAGTGCACCATGGTCCGCCCGCTGGGTGGCCAGCCCATGCCCTGGGCCCAGCCGTTGATGAACAGCAGGATGAACATGATGCTGACGCTCGAGGTCGCCCATGACGAAAAACCGAACACGAACATCACCGCTGCCGACACCAACAGGCCCAGCGGCAGGAAGTACCGCGGGTTGGAGCGGTCCGAGACCAGGCCCATGAGGAACTTGGACAAGCCATAGGCAATCGCGATGGCGGACATGGCCATGCCCAGCTGGCCGCGGGTGTAGCCTTCCTCGATCAGATAGGGCATGGCCAGGGAGAAGTTTTTGCGTAGCAGGTAGTAGCCGGCGTAGCCGATGAAGATCCCGGCGAAGATCTGCCAGCGCAGGCGCCGGTAAGTGCTGTCGACTTCGGTTGCGGGAATGGGGGGCAGGTGCGGGGCAGGGCGCAGGAAGGCGAACATCGTGACTCTCCGTTTTATAGTTGGTGCGCGAAAACGAATGTTAAATTTTCGTTACAGAAAACAGGAGAGGTTAAGTATTACTGAATGTCTGCGAGCGCCAGGGCTCGAGGACGCGATGAAGCCAGCGTCCCCCAGAAGCGTGGTGCCTGAGGGACGATCTCTGGGATGGCCTGCTGGGCGTTCGATTCAGCCGCGAGGGGTTCAAGCCTTGAAGCGTCGTACCTTGGCGGCGTCGGTCTGCGCCTCGGTCGCTTCAGTCGTGGCCACCAGGCACTTGCCATCGTGCTGCACGTTGATGTCTGCGATGCGGCGAACGCCTGGCATGCTCAGGAAACCGTCGCAGCCAAAGCCCTTGTCCGGTGCGCCGTGCTCGGTTACACGCAACAGCAGTCCTTGGGGGGGCAAGGCTGAGTCGATTGGTTGTTGCTGGCCCGCGACCCAATATTGTCCGCCGGTCAGCGTGGCACCGATGCCTTGCAAAGAGGTCTTTTGGTTGGCGATCATCCAGTGGCTGGGCGTAAAACTCGGATCTGGATGTCCGCTTTGGTCAAGTCTGAATAGCAGACCGCCCACGCGGTCTGGATTATCTGTCGGCTGGTTGCTGCCGATGACGATGAGCGTGTTGCTGGCGGTGACCCAGACATTCTCCAGGGAGATGGCATAGCCGCTGACCGGGTTTTCGTCGGTCTCGAACCGCAGGTCATTCGCCCCGGTTGGCGCGGTGGCATAGAAGCCCTCCGTGCCAAAGCTGTTGTCCAGTCTGCCCTTGGCGTCAAGCCTGGCCACCAGGCCTGTGCGCCCCGCCTTGCCAGCGACTATCCAGCCTGCGGTGGGGGAGGGGATCATCGCGCGAATTTCCATTGCGGTGTCTTGGTACTGGAGTTGCAGGTAGCCATCCTCGTGAAAGCTGTAGTCGATGGAGCCGTTGCTGTTCAGCTGTACGATGTAACTGCGAGGTTGCTGGATAGCCCAATGCTGGTGGGTGAAGTCGACGGTGATCTTGCCGTCGACATCGACGCAGGGATGGGCTTTCAACGTACTTCGGCGCTGCGGTTGCTCCAGTGAATCGACCACATCTCGCAGCGGTGGGAAATGGCCCATCAGGACCCGTCCGTCGTTGTTGAAGCTGCCGTCGCGCTCGCCATTGAGGTAGTAGCGAGTGCAGCCCAGATTATAGTCGTTGGTCTTGGGGTTGACGTACCGTACGAATGACAAGAAGCGCCCTTCATCGAACATCACCAGTTGCGATGGGTATGCGCTCAGGTAGCCGTCACTGGCATAGCGTTCGTTGAGGTAGCCGCTATTGTCGTTGAACGTCCTGTCGAGGCCTCCGGCAGCGTCGAGCTTCATCAGACCGGGGCCAAGCCTGCCGTTTTCGCGGATTTCAACGGCCACCAGGATCGAGTTGTCCTTCAAGACCAAAAGCGAGTTAACGGAGCGGACTTCCACTCCCTCAACGCCAAGAAGCGAATGGAGATGGACCTCACCGGCCGCGCCGAAATCAGGGTCGAGAAACGCACTGGGAACACTACGGCGCAAAGGCGGCATGGACGACATCGCTTTATCAAGTTGGAACGCTCACGCTATTCCACGATGTCCAGCTCTCCTACTCTCACATCTGTGAGCTACAGCGGGGGATTTTTTGTGGTAGGCACGGTGGCAGCGCCGAAGATGTCGGCCTCGCATCTCAGATCGGCCAAAGGGCGACTAGCCGGGGATGCAGGGGCGAACCCGACCCTGTGGTCAAGGCCTGGGTTCTTGCACTCTGCCGGGGAGGTGACGGCAACCCGCCGATTTCAGTGCTGCCGACGGCGCCGCGGATCGGCGTCGGAATCCATCTTGATTGGCACCATGACCATGTCTTCATGACGTTTGCCGCCACGAATCAGGCCGATCGTCATGAAAAAGGCAACGACCAAAGCAGCTATCCAGCACAACGCGAAGGTGGCCATGGGAACTCCAGCATCAAAGGGGTGTAACTGGTTTTCGGCAGACCGTGTTCAGACTTTAAGCCGCTGGTCGGCGACGGCTGCGGCTATCACCCGAGGCCTGATGGGGCAGCACTGGCACAACCGGAAACAGTTCCAAGGTGCTGACGGGTTGCCGCTCGGCAGGTGCTGTTCTAAGGTCTGTGGGCGGCTGAGGAACGCCGCTTCTACTCGAACGATGTCATGGAGACTTCCGATATGCGCAACTATCTACTTCCTTCCCTCGTACTGGCCCTGGCAACGACTTTTTCTTCGGTGCCGGCGTTCGCTGCAACCCCCCCAGCCAGCGAAGCCGGGAAAATGGCCGAGATGGCGCCCATGAGCAAGGTCAACCTCAATACGGCCGACCAGGACACCCTGCAGCGCGAACTGACGGGGATTGGCGGTGCCAAGGCCGCGGCCATCGTCGAACACCGCCAGAGCAAAGGCGCGTTCGCTTCGGTGGACGAGTTGCTGGAGGTGCAGGGAATCGGCAAGGCGCTGGTGGAAAAGAACCGGGACCGGTTGACGATCGAATAAAACCGCGGCGCCCGTATTGAAAAGGCCGGTCCATGACCGGCTTTTTTGTGGGCGTCCCCTGGGGCGCATCGACTGAATGATACCCGTCATTTAATTTTATGGATTATAAGTGTAATTTAAAGGCCCCGGCGGGTTCACGTGCGCCGGTGAACCAATGGGGAGAGGGTCATATGCTGAATCGCAGGATTGTAGTCACCGGTATGGGCGTGGTATCGCCTTTGGGTTGCGGCGTCGAAACCGTTTGGCAGCGTTTGCTGGCAGGACGTTCAGGATTGGGGCTGCTGCCCGAGACCGTGGTGGCAGATCTGGCCGGCAAGGTGGGGGGCAGGGTCCCGGATCTGGCGGATGATCCCCAGGGCGGCTTTGACGCCGACGCGGCGGTGGCGCCCAAGGATCAGAAGAAGATGGACCGCTTCATCCAGTTTGCCATGGCTGCGGCTCGTGAGGCCTTGCTGCAGGCCGGGTGGGCACCGCAAGAAGAGGCCCAGCAGTCGCGCACGGCCACGGTGATCGGCTCTGGGATTGGCGGCTTTGGTGCCATCGCCGAAGCGGTCCGTACCACCGACAGCCGTGGGCCGCGACGGTTGTCGCCATTCACCATCCCGTCGTTTCTGGTTAACCTCGCGGCGGGCAATGTCTCGATCCAGCATGGTTTCAAAGGCCCCATGGGCGCACCGGTAACGGCTTGCGCGGCAGGTGTGCAGGCCATAGGCGACGCGGCTCGGATGATCCGTGCGGGTGAGGCGGACATTGCCCTGTGCGGTGGCACCGAAGCGGCGATCGATCGGGTCAGCCTGGCCGGGTTCGCCGCTGCGAGGGCCTTGTCCAGTGGCTATAACCATGCACCAGAGCAGGCTTCGCGGCCGTTCGACCAAGGGCGCGATGGATTCGTGATGGGCGAAGGTGCGGGATTGCTAGTGATCGAATCGCTGGAGCATGCCTTGGCGCGGGGTGCACAGCCGCTTGCCGAACTGGTGGGTTATGGCACCAGTGCCGACGCCTATCATCTGACCGCCGGGCCCGAGGATGGCAGCGGAGCGCGCCGGGCCATGGAGCAGGCGTTGGCTCAGGCCGGTATCGAGCCGCAGCGGATTGCTCATCTGAACGCCCATGCCACCTCCACGCCTGTGGGCGACAAGGGTGAGCTGGCGGCGATCCGCAGTGTGTTCGGCGCTGCGGCCAAGGTGGCTATCACCTCGACCAAATCGGCCACCGGGCATCTGCTTGGCGCAGCAGGTGGCCTGGAGGCGATCTTTACCGTGCTGGCGCTGCGTGACCAGGTTGCCCCTGCCACGCTCAATTTCGAGGTGCCTGACGAGGCGGTCAAGGCTCTGGACATAGTCAGTGGCCGAAAGCGGCCGATGGCAATGGAGTATGCGATGAGCAATGGCTTCGGCTTTGGTGGCGTCAACGCAAGCCTTGTGTTCCGCCGTTGGCCACAATAGTCAGGCCCGTCATGATCACGACACAGTATCAGTGGCCTGATCAAAAAACGATCAGATCTGCGCAGGCCATGTAAACCGTGGCCTGTAGGCGGTTCTCCCAAGGTTGTCCACAGGCAGACCTAGGGAAAATGTGCACAAGCCATTGAAACTGCTCGTTTTTTGTCCAGTCGGCTGCAAGCCGCTCAGGCTATGGGGTTGCGCAGTATTCCCCCAGCTTATGCACAGCCTGGTGCAGGTTTTTGATGAATAACCTTTGGTGCGTCTGCTGGGCATAGGGCCCGCCGGCCAAGTGGACGCACGTGCGGTCATAAGTGAGCGTCACCCTGTAAGGAATTGCCAGAATTACGTGGATGACGTGATCAAAAAATAACCAGATGCCTGCAGCCCTTGCTAGCCGTGGCCTGTAGCCAGTTCTCCCAAGCTTGTCCACAGGCAGACCTAGGGAAAATGTGTACAAGGTATTGAAACTGCTCGTTTTTTGCTCAAGTAGAGCAAAGCCATACAGGCTATGGCCTTGCGCCACGTTCCCCCAGCTTATACACAGGCTCATTCAAGTTTTTGATGAACAACTGCGAGTCGCGGTGCCAGCAGATTATTGAGCTCAATCAGGCGCTTACAGCTGATCAATAATTGATCAAATCCGTGTAGCCCTTATAATCCGTGGCCTGTAGCTAGTTCTCCCAAGCTTGTCCACAGGCAGACGTAGGGAAAATGTGTACAAGGTATTGAAACTGCTCGTTTTTCGCTCAATGCTGCGCATGCCTTGGTTTATAAGGCCCGCTGAGCGATTCCCCCAGCTTATGCACAGATTGACTCAAGGTTTCATGGGATATCTGCACTGGGGCGCGCCTGGCGCTTGAGCGCTTCGCGAGCGGTGGCCAGGATGCGCGCGGCGAAGTCTTGATCCTCGACGCTGCGAGAAAGTACCAAGGCGCCGATCAGCGTCGAAAGCATCACCAGGCTTTGCGCCTCGGCGTCTTCACCGTCGCCCAGCGCTTGCGCCATCAAGCCCGCACGGTGGTGTACCGCGCGGTCCACCAATGGGCTGGGTTGGCCACGCTGGCCCATCTCGGCGGCCATGGTCGGCAGCGGGCATCCGCGTTCCGGGTGATCACGATGGGCATCGCTCAGGTACATATCGATAAAGCCTTCCAGCGGCTTGTCCCCGGCGAACTTGGCGGCCACCAGGGTACCCATTTCGTCGCTGGCCGAGCGCAGCGCAGTCTCCACCAGATCGTCCTTGGATTTGAAATGCGCATAGAAGCCGCCATGGGTCAGCCCCAAGGCCTTCATCAGCGGTTGCAGACCAGTGGCGCCGATGCCGTCCTTGCGAAAGCGAGCAGCGGCTTCCTTGACGATACGCTCGTGGGTTTGGGCTTTATGATCAGCTGAGTAACGCATGGAGTACCTCTGCTGGTACGATTTGAATGTTGGTTGACATGTTAACAGGCCAAATGCTCCCTGAGCATTTCGACCGCTGTGCGCGTAGTACAGAAGGTGAGAGCGCCAACCATTCTCCCCACGCGCTACAGCGTTATGAGTCCGGAATTGAATCAGCGCTCCCGAGCTTCCTTCGCATCCATCTCGGCGTTGCGCTCGTGGACGCGCTTGAGCTCTTCAGGCGTCATCTCGACCTTTTGTGCGCTTTGACGCAGGACCAGAAGGCCACCGACGATCGAGCCGATCGCCACTAACAGAATCAACCAGGCATACCAGGGCATGTGACCCTCCTAAGACAGCGGACTCGCCGCACGGGCTGCGACGAACTGGCGCTGATACCCGTTTGAGCGACGTGATGTCGCAGTGGTTCCATTGTAGCGGGTGGCTGTCGCGACGCTTGCACAGTGCACGCGCAAAATCCGCTACAATGCGCGCCGATTTCGACTTGCCCTGAGAGCCCCGACATGTCTACCTGCCAGACGCCCATCATTGTCGCCCTGGATTTCCCGACCCGTGACGCCGCCTTGAAGCTGGCCGACCAGCTCGACCCGGCCCTGTGCCGCGTCAAGGTGGGCAAGGAGTTGTTCACCAGCAGCGCGTCGGGCATCGTCGAGACGCTCAACGCGCGGGGCTTCGAGGTGTTTCTGGACCTGAAATTCCACGACATCCCCAACACCACCGCCATGGCCGTCAAGGCCGCTGCGCAGATGGGCGTATGGATGGTCAATGTTCATTGCTCGGGTGGTCTGCGCATGATGGCGGCGTGCCGCGAGGTGTTGGATCAGAGCACGGGCACCAAGCCGTTGCTGATCGGCGTGACGGTACTGACCAGCATGGAGCGCGAAGACCTGGCCGCCATAGGCCTGGACATCGAGCCTAAGGAGCAGGTACTGCGCCTGGCGGCGTTGGCGCAAAAGGCCGGTATGGATGGCCTGGTGTGCTCTGCACTCGAAGCCCAGGCGCTCAAGAGCGCCCATCCGACGCTGCAACTGGTAACCCCGGGTATCCGCCCTGCGGGCAGCACGCAAGACGATCAGCGTCGCATCCTTACTCCGCGTCAGGCGCTGGATGCTGGCTCCGACTATCTGGTCATCGGTCGTCCGATCAGCCAGGCCGCCGATCCGGCCAAAGCACTGGCGGATGTGGTCGCCCAGTTGGCGCTTTGATCGCCCATTCAGGCCCCGTCGCGCGCAAACTTCGCTCCCACAGTGCAACCGGCACCCGAGCCGTACACCTGTAGGGCAAAGCATGCTCGCGAAGAGGCTGCTTGCCCCAGCCTCATGATCTCTCACGCATCTGGCCTCACGTGAGTCGTCCTCTTCGCACTACGACCCGCAACATAGCCAAAAGCGACATCCGCATAGCTATTTGCCATTATTCCGACGTCAAACACTTGTTGCCACGCTGATACAACCCTCACCCTGCACGAAACTTGTATGGGCAATGCCGCCCACCCGGGGCATCAAGGGAGCGAAGCAATGAAGTCGGCCAGCAGTGGATGGTTTGCCAACCTCGCGATGGCGAAAAAACTGGCGGTGGGCTTCGCCTTGGTATTGCTGCTGACCTTGGCCGTGGCCGCGCTTGGAGTATGGTCCCTGCGTACCATCAGCGAACGAGTCGACGGCCTCCAGCAGATGTCGGCGCTCAAAAGCGAGCTGCTGACTGCGCGCCTGCTGGAACAGGATTTTGCCCTGCATTCGGACACCAAGCAGGCCGATGCCCTGCGCAAGGGCGTCGATGCACTCCTGGCCACTGCTGCTCGACTCAAAACCCTCAATCCCGCCAATGAATCGGTCATGAGCGGCGCCGAAGCCGATCTCAAGGCTTACCGTGCTGCGTTCGATCAGTTTTTCGATATCAGCCAGAGCAAAGAGCTGTCGCTGGAGATGGCCAGTTGGTCGGTGGCCAACGTCGCCAACAACCTCGACGTGTTGCAGGCCGGTTTATCCGATGATGGCACTTACGAGTTGAAAAAATCCCAGGGCGAAAAGGGCAGCGAGTTCATCGACCAGGCCAATCAGGTTGGCCAGGTCGGGCGCCTGATGTTGCAGGCCATGGAGGAGGCCCGAGTGCGTCTGGACAAGAGCCGCAAGGGTGAAGCTGACGACAGCAGCCAAGGCCGCATCACCCAGGCGGACGAGGCGTTGAGCCAGGCCAAGGAGCTGCAGACCAAGGTCGAGGACGCGGGCTATCAGACGGTGATTGGCGAAACCGTCACCCACATCACAGCCTTCAGCCAGACGCTGGGTGAGTACACCGATCTGCTGGCCAAGGAAAAACAGACCTCCATGCAACTGCATGACCGCGCCAATCAGGTGGTTAGTCGCGTCAATCAGGCCTATGCCGAGCAGAATCAGGCAATGCAGGCCGAGCTGAAGAAAAACATGCTGTTGATCATCGTCGCTTCCGGCCTGGCGCTGTTGGTGGGCGTGCTGGCGTCGTGGCTGATCACCCGCCTGATCGTCACGCCTCTGCGCAGTGTGATTCGCCGTGCCCAGCAAATTGCCGACGGGGATCTGAGCGCTGAGACCAGCGTCGATCGGCGTGACGAAATCGGTCAATTGATGGCGGCGATGCAGCAGATGGGCGCGGGGCTGAGCCGCATCGTCAGCGGCCTGCAAACGGGTATCGATCAGTTGGCGCATTCGGCGCAGTCCTTGTCGGCAGTGACCGAGCAGACCAACCTGGAGGTCAGCACACAGCAGGAGGAAACCGAACAGGTGGCCACGGCAATGAACCAGATGACTGCCACCGTTCATGACGTCGCGCGCAACGCCGAGGAGGCAGCGCACGCGGCCCAGGCGGCCGATAACAAGGTCGAGAGTGGTCAGCAGGTGGTGCGTCAGAGCATGCGGCGAATCGAGCAGTTGGCCAGCAGCTCGCAATCCGCCAGTCAGGGTATTTCCAGCCTTAGTGAGGAAATCCAGAACATCGGCTCGGTGCTGGCAGTGATCAAGAGCGTTGCCGAGCAGACCAACCTGCTTGCCCTGAACGCCGCCATCGAGGCGGCGCGGGCAGGGGAGCAGGGCCGTGGCTTTGCGGTAGTGGCCGACGAAGTACGGGCGCTGGCACGCCGCACTCAGCAATCGACGGCAGAGATCGAGCGGCTGGTCAGTGCCTTGCGCCTTGGCGCCCAGGCGTCGGTTCAGCAGATCCAGAGCAGCGAGGAGTTGGTCAAGCTGGCAGTCAGCGACGCCCTGCAGACCGAAAGCGCCTTGGGCAGCATCGCCTCGGCGGTGTCGGTGATCCAGCAGATGAACCAGCAGATTGCCGCCGCCGCGGAACAGCAAAGCTCGGTGGCCGAAGAGATCAACCGTAGCGTCACCAGCATCCGCGCCAGTGCCGATCAGTCGGCGGTGGCGATGCAGGGTAACGCGGCTTCAAGTATCGAACTGGCGCAGCTGGGTCATGAGCTGAAAGGCATGGTCGGGCATTTTCGGCTGTAGTCAGGCGTAGATATCACCGGCCCTTCGCGGGCAAGTCTTGCGCACAAGGCGGTCGTACACCTGTGGAGCACAGCTTGCTCACGACAAAGCCAGTGCAAGTGCAACAACCATCAGGCTTTGCGCCAGTTGAGAATCAGCAGAGTCACTACCCCTGCCACGATGCCCCAGAACGCCGACCCCACGGAAAACAGCGTCAGCCCCGATGCTGTCACCATGAAGGTCACCAGCGCCGCCTCACGTTCTCTGGGCTCGCTCATGGCCTGGGTCAGGCCGTTGATGATCGAACCGAACAGTGCCAGTGCCGCGATCGACAGCACCAGTTCTTTGGGCAAGGCCGCGAACAGCGCTGCCAGGGTCGCACTGAAGATCCCCGCCAACCCATAGAAAATCCCGCACCACATCGCCGCTGTGTAGCGTTTTTGCGGGTCTTCATGGGCATGGGGGCCGGTGCAGATCGCCGCGCTGATTGCCGCCAGGTTCACCCCGTGAGACCCAAAGGGCGCCAGCAGCAGCGAAGCGATGCCGGTCGCGGTAATCAACGGCGATGCCGGCACCTGATAACCATCTGCCCGCAATACCGCGACCCCAGGCATGTTCTGCGAGGTCATGGCCACCACGAACAGTGGAATGCCGATGCTGATGGTTGCGCCCACCGAGAACGACGGCGTGGTCCATTCAGGCACCGCCACTTGCAAATGGAACTCGCTGAAATCCAGCAGCCCCAGCAAGCCGGAAACTACGGTGCCGAGGACCAGCGCCGCCAGCACCGCATAGCGCGGCGACACGCGCTTGACGATCAGGTAGGTGAAGAACATGCCCAGCACCAGGCCGGTACGATGCTGGGCTGCGACGAAGATCTCGCTGCCGATCTTGAACAAAATTCCCGCCAGCAGCGCCGCCGCCAGGGACGAGGGCAGGCGCTTGACCATTTTCTCGAAACTGCCGGTCACGCCGCAGATGATCACCAGCACCGCGCAAGTGATATAGGCGCCGATCGCCTCGCCATAGCTGACGCCGCCCAGGCTGGTGATCAGCAATGCAGCGCCGGGAGTCGACCAGGCCACGGTGATCGGCGTGCGATAACGCAGCGACAAGCCGATGCTGCAGATCGCCATGCCGATCGACAATGCCCAGATCCACGACGAAATTTGCCCGCTGGTGAGCCCGGCCGCTTGGCCGGCCTGGTACATCAACACCAGGGAGCTGGTGTAGCCGGTCATCATGGCAATGAACCCGGCAACCACCGCCGAAGGCGAGGTGTCGGCCAGCGGCCGCAGGGGCGTCTGGGTGGGATACTGCATGGATACCCTCCTTGGGCGATCAGAGGGGCGCCAGCCTAAACGTCGCAGTGGATAAGGCTGCGATACAGGTAGGGAAATGTTTTGCAATACAGTGAGCCACAAAGAGGCAGTCGAGCCTGTGCTTGGTTACCGGTGAGCAATGGCGATGATGGCTACCCACCATCGCTGCTGAAAAGAATCCGTCTCTTCTTGAAGCGCTGTTGTTCGCTGGAGATCTGCCGAGCAATATTTCAACGCCGTTTTCTCTATCCCTCGCTAGGGGTCCCCTGGCTTTGCTACAGTCATCCCCTATTCCATGGGGGACGCGAGATGTACAAGGTCTACGGCGACTATCTGTCAGGCAACTGCTTCAAGATCAAGCTGATGCTCCACCTGTTGGGCGTCGAGTATTCGTGGCACGCAGTGGACATCCTCAAGGGCGAGACCGAAACCCCCGAGTTCCTGGCCATGAACCCCAATGGCAAGGTCCCGGTGCTGGAGCTCGAAGACGGCACCTACCTGTGGGAATCCAATGCGATTCTGAATTTTCTCGCCGATGGCAGCCCGTTCCTGCCCACCGAACCGCGCTTGCGCACCCAGGTGTTGCAGTGGCAATTCTTCGAGCAATACAGTCATGAGCCGTATGTGGCGGTAGCGCGGTTCATCCAGTTCTATCAGAAGATGCCGCAAGATCGCCTGGAGGAATACAAGGTCTGCCACAAGCGTGGCTACAAGGCTTTGCGGGTGATGGAGAAGCAGCTGGAGTTGACGCCGTATCTGGTAGGCGAGCAATGCTCGATCGCCGATATCGCGCTCTATGCCTACACCCATGTTGCCGATGAGGGCGGCTTCGATCTCACGCCATTCCCGGCCATTCGCGCCTGGCTCGAGCGCGTGGCGGCATTGCCGGGTTATATCGGGATGCGTTGATCTCGGCCCGCACAGCTTGCCGAAAACCGTCGCGAGCAATCAGGCAGCAGCGAAACGTTTGTTGAGATACTCGATGATCACCTTGGATTCATACATCCAGGTGGTCTGGCCGTTCTCTTCGATGCGCAGGCACGGCACTTTGATCTTGCCGCCTTCGGCCAGCAGAGTATCGCGGGCACTGGCGTCGTTCTTGGCATCGCGCAGGGTCACTGGCACGTTGAGCTTGTGCAGAGTGCGGCGAGTTTTCACGCAGAACGGGCAGGCGTGGAACTGATACAGGGTCAGGCCCTGGGCGGCTGTGTCGACGGCGGCCTGGGCATCGCTGTTGCGTTTCTGCTTGGGTGGACGGGTCAGCAGATCGCCAATCACGATCACCTGGCCAAGGCCCACGCGCAGGGCTTTCATCAACATTTCAGTCTCCACACGGTCAGTGTAGCGAGGGGGTTTGCACCCGAAAATCGCGATCAAGGCCCACCGTGGCGAGTCCTGAATCATTCAGGGGCAAGCCCCTCGCTACAGATGAGTTACTTGATCAAACTCAGAAATTCACTACGAGTCGCCGAATTTTCGCGGAATTCTCCCAGCATCACTGAAGTGATCATCGAGGAATTCTGCTTCTCGACACCGCGCATCATCATGCACATGTGTTTGGCCTCGATCACGACCGCAACGCCCAGTGCGCCCGTCACCTGCAGGACTGCATCGGCGATCTGACGGCTGAGGTTTTCCTGGATCTGCAGTCGGCGGGCGTACATATCGACGATACGCGCCACTTTCGACAGGCCCAGAACCTTGCCGCTCGGGATGTAAGCGACGTGCGCCTTGCCGATGAATGGCAGCAGGTGGTGCTCGCACAGGGAGTAGAGCTCGATGTCCTTGACCAGCACCATTTCGCTATTGTCCGAGCTGAACAGGGCGCCGTTGGTGACTTCCTCGAGAGTCTGCTCATAGCCGCGGCACAGGTACTGCATGGCTTTGGCGGCGCGTTTGGGCGTGTCGAGCAGGCCTTCGCGGTTCACGTCCTCGCCGAGTTGGCCAAGGATCGCGGTGTAATTCTGTTCCAGGGACATGGATCTACCTGTCAAGTTTTTCGCAAACGCGAAGGGTACGGTTACCGGGCACGCGCCGCAAGTTAAAGCTTATTCGTCGCGGCCTTCGAGCATGGTCCGCTTGAGCATGACATAGACCGCGCCGGCGCCGCCGTGACGGGGTTGGCAGGACGTGAAGCCGAGCACCTGGGCATGTTGTCGCAGCCAGGTGTTGACGTGGCTCTTGATCATCGGCTTCTTGCCGTCCAGGCGCACTGCCTTGCCATGCGTGACCCGCACGCAGCGGACCTCGAAGCGCACCGCTTCGGCGAGGAAGGCCCACAGGGTTTCCCGCGCCTTTTCGACGTTCATGCCGTGTAGGTCGAGGCTGCCTTCGAAACCGATCTGACCGAGCTTGAGTTTGCGCATCTGGCTTTCCTGCACGCCGTCGCGGGCCCAGTGCAGGTCGTCTTCGGGGCCGACGTCGATGACGAACTGATCGGACAGACCGTCGACGAGGGTGGCGTCGGTGCGCACCGTTGCCGCCTTGCGCAGCGTGTTGAGGTTTTTGCGGTCGACCCTGGCTTTGCCGGTGTCGGCACGGTCATGGCGAATCGGCTTGACGCCTTTTACTTCGCTCTTGAACAGGGAAAAATCATCGTCTTGCATGTCGGCCTCCAGCGCAGAAGCAGGAGTTTACGCGAGTCAGTCATGCTTTTTCATCAGATGCGGCGACATGTTCAGCGCGCTGCTCCGGCGCAGGCGTCGGCGACAGGCACGCCAGAGGCTGACACCCAGCCACAGCACCAGTAGCCCCACGAGCGTGATGACCCCCGAGCCAACCGCTGTGGTGTTGAGATCGCCGATGGCCGGCGCGTGGCCCAGCAAGCTGCCAATGCCAGCCATGCTCAACAACACCCCCAAGGTGGCCAGCACTGCCGCAAACGCCGCCGCCAGGCGCATGCGCCAGGTGCCTTGGCCGCGAGGGCGAAGCCGACGGGCATTGAAGCCGCCATCGGATATCTTCATTACGCTTTCCTCAATGGGCGTTACTGGGTTGAACGTCGGGATTGGACTGCGCTGCAGCCATGATGTTCCGGGGGCGCGGGGTGCAGGCGCTGAACGCGCTGGCAAGCCCCACGGGGTGTAGATCAGATCAGCTCGGCGGTGGTGCTTACCGAGGCGAAGTTGTCAGCCATGGTCGCCATGCCCACGGCCTTGACCTGTTCGGCGCTCAGCACGCTGCCTTTGTACGGCAGGTCACGAGTCGCGCAGGCGTCTTCGACCAAGGTGCAACGGTAACCATAGTCCTTGGCGGCACGGATGGTGGTGCTGACGCTGGAGTGGGTCATGAAGCCGCAAACGATCAGGTCGACATTGCCCAGGCCTTCAAGGTGCTGGTGCAGATTAGTGTTGTTGAATGCGTTGGGCAGGCGTTTTTCGATCACGGTCTCGTCGCCTTGCGGGCCGACGCCATCGATGAACTGGCCGCGATTGCCTTGCGGGTCGAACAGGCCGCCGACGGTGCCGAGATGGCGTACGTGGACGATCGGGCGGCCAGCGGCGCGGGCAGCCTGGAGGAGCAGGGCGATGTTCGCGACGGCCTTATCGATCTCGAACAGGGCCAGAGGACCGCTGAGGTACTCTTGCTGCGCATCGATAATCACCAGGGTGGCGTGGCTCAAGCTGGTAGGCGGGTAACCGCGACCGCTGAGTTGAAACATCGTCTTCGGATCGGACATCGAGGGCTCCTTTGGTTAGGGCTTTTGCGACATTCTCCACTGCTTCGCGCGTTCTGTGAATCACTGTGATTGCACAGCCCGTGGTTACTGGCTCTGCGGGCTATCCAAGTGGCCAGTATTCGGCGCCATGACGCGGTCGGAGTGCCTGCGGACACCGGCACTGTCCGTGATAAACTCCGCAGTCGTATCGATTGGAGTATGCCTGTGATCACTTCCCGCCTGCGCACTTTGCGCGACCACATCCGTTGGGCCGTCAGCCAGTTCCACGGTGAAGACCTGTTCTTCGGCCACGGCACCGACAACGCCTGGGACGAAGCGCGACAGTTGGTGCTGGGTGCGCTGCATTTGCCGTGGGAAATCGCCGACAGCTACCTCGATTGCCGTCTTGAGGACGACGAAGTCAGCAAGGTCCAGCATCTGATCAAGCGCCGCGTCAAGGAACGCATCCCGGCCGCCTATCTGCTGAACGAGGCGTGGTTCTGCGGCATGTCGTTCATCGTCGACGAGCGCGTGCTGGTGCCCCGTTCGCCCATCGGCGAGTTGATCGAAAACCGCTTCGAGCCCTGGCTGGCACAGGAGCCGGCGCGCATCCTCGATCTGTGCACCGGTTCCGGCTGCATCGGCATCGCCTGCGCCGACGTATTTCCCGAGGCCGAAGTGGTACTGGCGGATCTGTCCTTCGAGGCGCTGGAAGTGGCCAACCAGAACATCGAGCGTCACGGCGTCGATGCGCGGGTCTATACCGTGCAGGGCGATGGCTTCGACGGCCTGCCGGGCCAGCGTTTCGATTTGATCGTGTCCAATCCGCCCTATGTCGACGCCGAGGATTTCGCCGATATGCCGCCGGAGTACCAGCACGAGCCGGAACTGGGCCTGGCCTGCGGCGATGATGGTTTGAACCTGGTGCGGCGCATGCTCGCGCAAGCGGCTGATCACCTGAACGACAACGGTTTGTTGATCGTCGAGGTCGGTAACAGCCAGGTGCATGTCGAGGCGCTGTATCCGCAAGTGGACTTCGCCTGGCTGGAATTCAGCCGCGGGGGCCATGGGGTGTTCATGCTCAGCGCGCAACAGTGCCGCGAGCATCAGGCGCTGTTTGCCGAGCGAGTCTGACCTGTAGCGAGGGGGCATGCCCCCGTTTCGCGGTGTGTCAGACACCCCGAGGTGATGGGGGCCGCAGCTCCAGGTTCAGCGGTGCGTCGCCATCCAGATCAGCAACCCGGCCTGGAACACCGAGAAGGCAATCAGGCAGGCGATGGTGAAGCGCAGGCTGTGGTCGTCGCGCCGATACTGGCTGACCGACTCTTCATGTTTGCGCAGCTGCACTTCCTTTTCCGCCAGGTTGTGATCGGCCAGTTCCAGCATGGACGCCACGTCGAGAATTTCCACCGGCTGGATGCGTTCGGGGTTCCAGGTCGCCAGCAAGCCGCCGACCTTTACCGGTTTGTAGCTGCCCTTCAGATGCTGGGCATCTTCATAGCTGATTTCCAGACCATGGGTCGTGAGCACGTGATCGCGGCGCAGGCGATGGCCTTCGACCAGCGCCTCCTTATTGGGCAGGTCAGCGCCTTCGATGCTGTAGGCCGACCACTTGGGTTGCGCCCAGATTGCCGCCTGGGCCAGCAGAAAGCGGCCGATGCCACGGTTGCCGGGTTCGGTCTGGAGCACCTCGGGAATGGTGTGCACGGTGTGTTTTTCGTGATCGACCCATACGTCCAGGCTGTTCTGCTCGGGCCGGGTGCGTTGCCCCGGCAGTTCGATTTCCAGGCGCAGCAGACTGTAATGGGCATTGTGCCGCTCGGCGCGCCCTAATTGGATGAAGCGCAACGGTCGCGGGCCGGTGTTGCGGTCAGCGGGCAGGGGCACCAGGCGCAGCATCTGGAAATGCTCCGGGCGCACGTCGTCCCATGGCAGCTTGGGCGCTTCAGGGACGGTCGCTGCGGTCTTGGCGTCGACGGCCGTATTAAGGGGGGCGGTAGTCATGGGGGATTCCTCGTGCTCGAAGGGTGTATCGGCAGAGGTACAAAAAGCTGAAGTGGCCGTTCAGGGTGTGTGCAAGCTTTGCCGGCCTCTTCGCCGCCGAACGCGCAACCTTGCTCCCACGGATTTACACAGATCCCGTGGGTGCAACGCGCGCCCGCGGGGCGGCGATCTCACTGCAATCAGTGGTTTGCGGTAAACGCCAGCATCGCCGACAACTGGCACATCGGCAGGCCGCTGTCGGCGTGCCACTGGTTGAAGACGTCCTGCACCAAGGCCTGGTCGCGTTTGCTGCTGGGCACCTTGTCGACGATATTCTGTGCATTCAGGGCGGCTACCACGTCCCAGGTAGGGATGAAGGTGTCCTTGCCGATCATGCGCAAAAAGCGCGGCGCCGACAAACCACCCAGCTGGGTGCCGTGCTTGGCCAGGTATTGCCACAGCCCGGTGATCTCGGTCACCGGCCAGTCGGCGATAAAGGCGCCGAAACTACCGTGTTCGTGGGCGATGTCGAGGATCATCTGCGCGTTGCGGGGCACGCTCTTGAGCTTGCCCAGGTGGCGGATGATGCTTTTGTCCTGCATCAGGCGTTCAAGGTGCTCGGCGCTCATCAGCACGACCTTTTCTGGATCGAAACCGAAAAAAGCCTTCTCGAAAGCCGGCCACTTGGCATCCACCAGGCTGTGCTTGAGGCCGGCCCGAAAGACCCGCAAGGCCATGGTCGACAGATAGCGATCAACGCTGATCTTGCGCAGCTTTGCGGGTGTGAGCGGCGTCGGCAGCTGAGCATCGAGGGCCTTTTGCGAGCCAAAGCGGTTGAGACAGAACTCGTGCAGCCATTTGTAATCTTGCATCAAGCCAGATCCTTTGCGACCTTGCCCAGGCGTTGGCCGAGGGCACGGCACAGGGTCAGTTCGTGTTCGTCGAGGGGGCGCTTGCCATCGGCACCGGCGTGGTGGCTGGGGCCGTAGGGCGTGCCGCCGCCGTGGGTGTCGAGCAGGGCCGACTCGCTGTAGGGCAGGCCGGTGATGAGCATGCCGTGGTGCAGTAGCGGCATCATCATCGACAGCAGGGTGGTTTCCTGGCCGCCATGCAGGCTGGCGGTGGAGGTAAAGACCCCGGCCGGCTTGCCGACCAGATCACCACTGAGCCACAGGCTGCTGGTGCCGTCGAGAAAGTACTTGAGCGGCGCGGCCATGTTGCCGAAGCGCGTCGGGCTGCCGATCGCCAGACCGGCGCAACCTTTGAGGTCGTCGAGGCTGGCGTACAGCGCACCCTGCTCCGGAATCTCGGGGGCGACGGCTTCGCATTCGCTCGATACCGCCGGCACGGTGCGCAGGCGCGCTTCCAGGCCGCTCAGTTCAACGCCACGGGCGATCTGCCGGGCCATTTCCCGGGTGGCGCCGTGACGGCTGTAATACAGCACCAGAATGTAGGGCGTGCTCACTTACAGGATCTCCAGGACATTTTCCGGTGGCCGGCCGATGATGGCCTTGTCGCCGTTGACCAGGATCGGCCGTTCGATCAGTTTGGGGTGCGCGACCATGGCGTCGATCAGCGCGCTGTCGCTCAAGCTGCTGTCGGCCAGCTCGAGAGCCTTGTATTCGTCCTCGCCGGTGCGCAAAAGTTGCCGCGCGCTTAGCCCCAATTTGTCCAGCAGGGTCTTGAGGGTGGCGGCATCGGGCGGGGTGTCGAGGTAGCGCACGATGGTCGGAGCCAGTCCGCGGGCTTCAAGCAACTCCAAGGCGCTGCGTGATTTCGAGCAGCGCGGGTTGTGGTAGAGCGTCAGGTCGGTCATGGCGGGCGCCTATTACTTGCGTTCGGTGGCGGCTATTCTAACCACCTGGTGGCATCGATAAAGAGGAAAGCGGCAATGACTCGGCATTTCATCTCTGGCGTGGCCCTCATGGCGGCATTGCTGCTGGGCGGCTGCGGAGCGGACTATGGCCCGGACCAGAACGGCAAGCCGGTGGCGGCGCGGCAACTGGATGATCAGTGGCTGGTGGTCAATTACTGGGCCGAGTGGTGCGGCCCGTGTCGCACCGAGGTCCCGCAGCTCAATAGCCTGGCCGATCAGCTCAAGGGGCAGGGCGTGGCGGTAGTCGGGGTCAATTTCGACAATCTGCAGGGCGCAGACCTCAAGCAGGCGGCAGACAATCTGGGGATTCGCTTCACGGTACTGGCGAACGACCCGGCGCCGCGTTTCGACCTGCCGCAAAGCGAGGGGTTGCCGGTGACCTACATCATCGACAGTAAAGGCAAGGTGCGTGATCAACTGGTCGGCGAGCAGACGGCGGCGGGGGTGCAGGCGCGGTTGAAGACGTTGCGTCAGGGGTGAAATGGGGGGGCTGAACGGACGCCTTCGCGAGCAAGCTTTGCTCCCACAGCCGTGCGGAGCTGGACCGGCTGGCACCGTGGGAGCAAAACTTGCTCGCGAAGCGGCCAGCCCAGTCGTCACATGTCTTCGATCAGGCCGCTGCCGCCTGGCACTTCGGGCAGCGATGTTGCTCACCCGTGGTGCGCCAGCCGAGTTCGGCGATCCGCGCAACGGCTGCCGGCTGCTGGGCTTTCTGGCCCAGCTTGGCATCGACGGCGAACTCGAACGTCAGCTCGGTGTTGCAAGTGTCGCATTGCACTTTCCATTCGTGAATCGACAACTCGCCGAACACTGGCCCTTTGGCCACAGCCGTCCATTGCCCCGGAGGATTGATCAAGTGACGAACCTTTTCCACAGTGAGGCGCATCGACAGGGTTTTCGAACCCTTGAGCGTGACCAGCAGCACGTCGTCGGCCTTGATCGAGCCGCCGTTGCCGGTGACCTGATAACGGCCAGGCACCAGCGCCCGGCACTCGGTCAGGGTGTGTTGAGGGTTGAATAGGCTGTAGCGGAAATCGTGTTCGACCATGTGGTCCTCCAAATTGGCGCGCATGCTATCACGGCGGCGCTGCAGCGGCATTCAGGCAGGCGCTGTGCGGTGCAGCGGCGCGCGCTGAGTCACCGCCCTATTCAAGCCTCCTCCCGCGCCTGCTCAGCCAGCCGCATGATTGCCTGGTCAAGTTCGTCCAGCGCTTTGCCCGCCCCTTCATCATGCTGTTTAAGCATAGTCTCGCTGCGCTGACACGCCGCGCGTAGCTGAGGCACGCCGCAGTAGCGGGTGGCGCCATGCAGGCGGTGCACGCGCTCGATCTGCGCGTTGATATCGCCGCTGTCACGGGCCGCGCGGATCGCCTGGCGGTCGCTTTCCAGAGCGGCCAGCAGCATCGCCAGCATGTCGGCGGCGAGGTCGGCCTTGCCGGCGGCCAGGCGCAGGCCTTCCTGTTGATCGAGTACCGCCAGCGGCCCGGCTTCGCGTGGCGTTTCGAAGCTGCCGCGCGCGGGGCTCAGGTGCAGCACCAGGCCGGTCCATTTCAGGACCACCTGGGCCAGTTGCCGCTCGCTGATCGGTTTGGTCAGGTAGTCGTCCATGCCACTGTGCAGCAGCGCGCGCTTCTCGTTGGCCATGGCGTGGGCGGTCAGCGCGACGATCGGCAGCGACGGGCCGGTCTGCGCGCTCTCCCAATGGCGGATGCGCTCGGTGGTCTCGCGTCCGTCCATGTCCGGCATCTGCACGTCCATCAACACCAGGTCGAAATGCTCGGCCTGTACCGCTTGCAAGGCCGCCATGCCGCTGTCGACGGCGCGTACTTCGGCCCCCAGGTCCTCCAGCAGCGTTTGCACCAGCAGCAGATTGGCAGGGTTGTCATCGACGCAGAGCACCTTGGCGATCCGACTGTTGCCAGTGTCCAGGTTGTTGCCCATGCCCAACGACAAGCGCTTGGGGTTGATCAGGTCGGCCAGGCTGCGACGCAATTTGCGCGTACACGACGGTTTGGCCTGTAACTGACTGTGAGCATTGGGCACCCGCGGTTGATACAGCGTGTGTTCGGTGGTCGGGCACAATACCAGCGGCTGGCAACCGAATTGTTCGAGGCCGCGCACGTGTTGCTGCAGTTGGTCGGGTGGCATGTCGTGGCTGGTGACACCCAGCACAGCCAGCTCGATAGGCTGCCCGGCCAGTTGCGCGGCCTCGACGGCAGCGATCATTTTCTGCGCCGAAGGGAAGGCGCTGACGATCAGCCCCGAATCTTCAAGCTGATGCTGCAGGGCCTGGCGCGCCAGCTCGTGGCTCTCGAGGATGGCCACGCGACGGTTCAGCAACGGCGGCGCCGGGCGATCTTCGGCATCGTCGCGGGCCTTGGGCAATGACAGTGAAATCCAGAAGGTCGAGCCCTCGCCCGGGGTGCTGTCGACGCCGATCTCGCCACCCATCTGCTCGACCAGGCGCTTGGAAATCACCAGCCCCAGACCGGTGCCTCCGGGCTGGCGCGACAGCGAGTTATCGGCCTGGCTGAAGGCCTGGAACAGCGCCTGCACATCCTGGGTCGAGAGGCCGACGCCGGTGTCCTGAACGCTGATGCGCAATTGGGCGTTGTCCTCGTCGTCATCCTCGAGCATGGCGCGGGCGACGATGGTGCCTTCACGGGTGAACTTGATCGCGTTGCTGACCAGGTTGGTGAGGATCTGCTTGAGGCGCAGCGGGTCGCCGACCAGCGAGATCGGCGTGTCGCGGTATACCAGGCTGACCAGTTCGAGCTGCTTGGCGTGAGCGGCGGGGGCGAGAATGGTGAGGGTGTCCTGGAGCAGGTCGCGCAGGTTGAATGGAATACTGTCGAGCACCAGCTTGCCGGCCTCGATCTTGGAGAAGTCGAGGATCTCGTTGATGATCCCCAGCAGGCTGTCGGCAGACTTTTCGATGGTGCCCAGATAGTCGAGCTGCCGTGGGCTCAGCTCGCTTTTCTGCAGCAGGTGGGTGAACCCGAGAATGCCGTTGAGCGGCGTGCGGATTTCATGGCTCATGTTGGCCAGGAATTCCGACTTGATGCGGCTGGCTTCAAGCGCCTCTTTGCGGGCCATGTCGAGCTCGATGTTCTGGATCTCGATGGTTTCGAGGTTCTGGCGGACGTCTTCGGTGGCTTGGTCGATACTGTGCTGGAGTTCCGACTGAGCGTCCTGCAGGGTCTCGGCCATGCGGTTGATACCGGCGCCGAGTTCGTCCAGCTCGTGACTGCCGAGGGGCGGCAGGCGGTTTTCCAGGTTGCCATCCTTGAGCTGCGCCACCGCCTGGCGGATGCGCGCGATGGGGGCGCTGATGCCATGGCTCAGGCGCAGTGCCAGCAGGCCGGTCAGCAGCAGGGCGCCCGCCATCAGCACTACGGTCATGAACAGGATGCGATAGCCGCGCAGCAGGGTGCCGCTGTGGGAAATTTCGATCTCGACCCAGCCCAGCAGCCGGTCCGCTTCGCCCGGGACGGCATCGCCCGCCAGGTCGCGATGGCGGCCGTACACTGGTTGCAGATAGCGGGTGGCGTCGTTGCCACTGACTTGCAGCTGGCGTTGGCCGCTACCCTCGGGCTCAGGGTTGAGCATGCTCGGCCCGGCGTGGGCCATGGGGTGCTTGTCGGCATCGAGGAACGCCACCGAACGCACATCGGCCTGTTCCAGCGCCTGCGCGGCGATGCGCTCGAGCCAGGCGTCGTCGTGCTTGATCAGCGCCGGGGCCACCAGCGGGGCCAGTTGCTCGGTGAGCAAGGCGCCGCGGCGCAGCAGGTTGTTCTGCAGCTGATCCTGCTGTTGCCAGGCAAAGTAGCCCCCCAGCAGCACCGCCATCAGCGCCGCTGGCAGCAGGGCCAGCAACATCACTCGGCTCTTGAGCCCCAATTTGTTCAGCACAGCACTCTCCACCATGGCCCATGCGGTGAAAAATACCCCGAGAAGCGCCGCTGCGCACCCACTAACTCATGCGCAAGTGGAGTCCAGGCGGGAGCGGGCTGTGCCCGCGAAGGCGTCCGACCTGACACCGCGCCACCCGTATTCGCAGGCAGAGCCCGCTGCCACAGGGATAACCCCGGGCAAACGTTGCTTGCCCATCCCTGTTGTTTAAACAATAATTCAGCAAATGAGAACCAACAGCAGAAGCCAATGAATCCCGCTCCGCTTGGCCCCCCCTCCATTCTTGCCGTTGAAGACGATCCGGTCCTCGGTGCCTTCGTGCACGATCAGCTCGGCCGTTGCGGCTTCGAGGTGACCTGGTGCCGCGATGGCAGAATCGCCCTCGACATGGTGCGTAGCAACGCCTACGACGTGGTGCTCATGGACGTGCTGTTGCCTGGCATGAACGGCCTCGATGTACTCGGCCACCTGCGCGAGCACTCGGCCACGCCGGTGATCCTCATGTCGGCGCTGGGGGCCGAGGCCGATCGCATCAACGGTTTTCGCCGTGGGGCCGATGATTATCTGCCCAAGCCGTTCAGCGTCGATGAGTTGCATGTCCGGGTCGAGGCGATTCTGCGCCGCGTGGCCATGGAGCGCCGCCATCAACCACCGCTGCCCGCCGCCCCGGTCGATGCCTTGACCTTCGACGAGCAGCGCACGGATGTCTGTCACGAGGGCCGCTGGGCCGGGTTTACGCCCAGCGAGTATCGGCTGCTCGAAACCTTGCACCGCAGCGATGAAGAAGTCCTGACCAAGGCCTTCCTCTATCAGCACGTGCTGCAGCGCGGCTATGCCCAGCATGATCGCAGCCTGGACATGCACGTCAGCCAGATCCGCCGCAAGCTCAAGGCCATCGGCTACGAGGCGCGGGCGGTGCGTACCGTCTGGGGGCGCGGTTATACCTTGAGTGCTGCCTCCAGCACGACGAGCGCGATGCCGAACACCTACCATGCGCTCGGTTGATCTGCCCTACCGCCACTCGCTGTTCTGGAAGCTGGCGGGGCTGCTGATCGCGTTTTGCTTGCTGATGATCTGGCTGAGCTGGTCATGGGGGCGCTATATCGAGACCCGGAACGCCTATCTGTCCAATGAGGCGCGCCAGACCCTGAGCGGCTATGCCGAGCAGGCCGAGCACGCCTGGCAGCAGGGGGGGCGTTATGCCCTCGATGCGTGGCTGCTGAAAGTGCGTGAGCGCGAACGTGGCTGGGTGGCCGTGGTCGGCCCGAACCTGCAATCGTTGAGCAGTCAGCCATTGAGCGATGCCGACATGCAGCGCATGACCTTCTTGCGCGGGCTGGACTGGCCGACCAGCCGTCGGGCCAAAGCAGCGCCCTGGATGAAGGTGCCATTCCCCGATACACCCTCCGCCGGCATGCTGGTGATCGAGTTGCCCGAGCGCTTTGTGCCCGGCGGCTATTTGCTGTTGTGGCAATTACTGACCAACGGCCTGGCGCCTGCGCTGTTGACCTTGCTGCTGTGCGTGGGCCTGTATCGCATGCTGGTGGTGCCGCTCAATCAATTGCGCGAGCAGGCCAAGGCTTGGCGCGCCGATCAACTCGGCACCCGCCTGCCGATCGAAGTGGCGCGCCGCCACGATGAATTGGGTGAGCTGGGGCGGGCCTTCGATCAGATGTCCGAGCGCCTGCAGACGACGGTGCAATTCCAGCAACAAGTGCTGCGCGACCTGTCCCACGAGTTGCGCACGCCCCTGAGCCGACTGCGGGTGGCCTGCGAAACCGAAAACGAGCTCGAGGCCATGCGCCAGCGCCTGAGCCGTGAGGTCGACGGCATGCAGCGGCTGGTGGAAGACACCCTGCAACTGGCCTGGCTGGACACCGAGCGGGCGCCCATGGCGCGCGAGCCGATTCAGGTGCAGGCGTTGTGGGAGATGATCGCCGAAGATGCCTGCTTCGAGAGCGCCTGGCCCATGGCGCAACTGCAGTGCCAGGTGGGCGCCGACTGCTGGGTCGAGGGCAATCTCAACAGCCTGGCGCAGGCCCTGGAAAACATTCTGCGCAATGCCATCCGCCATTCACCGGCCGGCGGCATCGTGACCTTCGGCGGCCACCTGGAAAACGGTCGCTGGCACCTATGGCTGGAGGATCAGGGCGGCGGTGTCGCCGAAACCGACCTGCAACGTATTTTCGCGCCCTTCACCCGCCTTGATGGTTCGCGGCCCGGTGACGGCGGTTTCGGCCTGGGCTTGAGCATCGCGCGCAACGCCCTGTTGCGCCAGGGCGGCGCGCTCTGGGCGCACAATGGCACACGGGGGCTGCGCCTGAACCTGTGCCTGGCGGCTGCTTATAACGTACCGGCATAACCCCCGCACTTTGCGTGATATGGGCTGCGCACGTTTGCCGGTATGATAGGCGCCCCCGCAGTCTGGATTGCGAATTCGCCATGACCCTGCAGTATCCCACTATCGCCGATTGCGTCGGCAACACGCCGCTGGTTCGTCTGCAACGACTGTCCGGCGTCACCAGCAACACCCTTCTGCTGAAGCTGGAAGGCAATAACCCGGCTGGTTCGGTCAAGGACCGCCCGGCGCTGTCGATGATCACCCGCGCCGAGGGCCGTGGCCAGATCCAGCCCGGCGATACCCTGATCGAGGCGACCTCCGGCAACACCGGTATCGCCCTGGCGATGGCGGCGGCCATCAAGGGTTACAAGATGATCCTGATCATGCCGGACAACTCCACGGCTGAGCGCAAAGCGGCCATGACCGCCTATGGCGCCGAGTTGATTCTGGTCACCCGTGAGCAAGGCATGGAAGGCGCTCGCGACCTGGCTGAACGCATGCAGGCCGAAGGCCGCGGCAAGGTGCTGGATCAGTTCGCCAACGGCGACAACCCCGAGGCGCACTACCGCAGCACCGGCCCTGAAATCTGGCAGCAGACGGGTGGCAGCATTACTCACTTCGTCAGCTCCATGGGCACCACCGGTACCATCATGGGTACCTCGCGTTACCTCAAGGAACAAAATCCCCAGGTACAGATCGTCGGTCTGCAGCCAATGGAGGGCTCGGCCATCCCCGGTATCCGTCGCTGGCCGACCGAATACCTGCCAAAGATCTATCACGCCGAGCGCGTCGATCGGATCGTCGACATGGCCCAGAACGAAGCCGAGGACATGACCCGTCGCCTCGCCCGCGAAGAGGGCATTTTCTGCGGCGTGTCTTCCGGTGGTGCGGTGGCGGCGATGTTGCGTCTGTCCCGTGAAGTTGAAAACGCGGTGATCGTCGCGATTATTTGCGACCGCGGCGACCGATACCTGTCGAGCGGCATTTTCGATGCGCCCAACTGATGGCTAAAAAAAGCACGGGCCTGCGATTTCAGCCGGCCGGCGGCAGTCGCGCCCCGCAAGTCCCCACAGGCAAGAAGCAGCGCCTGACGCTCGAGCGCCTGAGCAACGACGGCCGTGGCATTGCCTTTATCGACGGGCGCACGTGGTTCGTCTCCGGTGCGCTGGAAGGCGAAGAGGTGGAGGCGCGGGTGCTCAACACCCATGGCAAAGTGGTCGAGGCGCGCAGCGAAAAAGTCCTCAAGGCCAATCCGCAACGCCGCCTGGCGCCCTGCGCGCGGGCCGATATCTGCGGTGGCTGCAATGTCCAGCACATGCCCCACGCCGATCAGCTAGCCTTGAAGCAACGGATGCTTGCCGAGCAACTTTCCCGTATTGCCGGCGTCGAACCCGACGCCTGGGCGGCGCCGCTCACGGGGCCGGAGTTCGGCTATCGGCGGCGTGCGCGGGTGGCTGTGCGCTGGGAGCCAAAAACCCGTCAGCTGCAAGTAGGGTTTCGTGCCACAGCCAGCCAGGACATCGTCGCCATTGACGATTGCAGCGTGCTGGTACAGCCCTTGCAGCGTATTTTCAATGAGTTACCGGCGTTACTGCGTTCGTTCGCCAAGCCGCAAGTACTGGGTCATGTCGAACTGTTCAGCGGGATGGCCTTGGCGGTGATGGTCCGCCATGTGGCGCCGTTGGCCGAGGCCGATCAGCAGCTGTTGCAGGAGTTTTGCCAGCGTCATGACGCGCAGCTGTGGCTGCAGGGCGAAGATCGCCCCCAGCCCGTCGACCCGCAGGCGCGTCTGGGCTTCACGTTGCAGCCCTGGCAGCTGGAACTGGCTTATCGGCCGGGGGATTTCGTTCAGGTCAACGAGGCGGTCAACACCGCCATGATCCAGCAGGCGCTGGAGTGGTTGGCCCCAGGCAATCAGGAGCGGGTGCTGGATCTGTTTTGCGGGCTGGGCAACTTTGCCTTGCCATTGGCCACCCTGGCGCGCGAAGTGATCGCGGTCGAGGGTGTCGACGCCATGGTGGAAAGGGCGGCGCAGAATGCCGTCAGTAACAATTTGCAAAATGTTGGCTTCTATCAGGCCGACCTGTCCCAACCGCTGGCAACGGCGGCCTGGGCGACCCAGGGCTTCGAGGCGATCCTGCTCGATCCACCCCGTGATGGCGCATTCGAAATTGTGCGTAATATCAAGGCCTTGGGGGCAAAGCGGGTGGTGTATGTGTCCTGCAATCCGGCGACTCTGGCCCGCGATACGGTCGAGTTGCTCAAGCAGGGGTACAAGTTAAAACGTGCCGGGATTCTCGATATGTTTCCGCAGACCGCACATGTCGAGGCCATGGCGTTATTTGAAGCGAGCTAGGATGCTCGTCTAATCCGTTTGGCGTGCGAATGCCTGGTCCCTGCCTGAGCCTGGCAGGGGCCAAAGCCAGCGACAGTTGATGCCCCCCGAGGGCGTCGTAGGGAAGGTAACAAGATGGTACAGGTGAGAGCGAACCAGCCGATCAACACCGACGGCAGTATCAATCTCGACGCGTGGCTCGATCATATCGTCACCGTTGATCTGGCGCTCGACCGCGAAGCCTTGAAGAAGGCCTGCGAGTTCGCCCAGCAGGCGGAATTGAACGGTAATGCGGCCAAGCATTCTTGGGCCGATGGCACTGCGTGTTTCCAGGCTGGGCTCGAGATCGCGGAAATTCTCGCCGATCTCAAGCTCGATCAGGACTCCTTGGTGGCGGCGGTGGTTTATCGCGCTGTGCGCGAAGGCAAGGCGACCCTTGAAGAGGTCACCGAGCTGTTCGGCGCCACGGTCGGCAAACTGGTCGACGGCGTGCTGCGCATGGCTGCCATCAGCGCCAGCCTCAGCCCGCGCCAGTCGTTGGTGCTGGGCTCGCAGGTGCAGGTCGAAAACCTGCGCAAGATGCTCGTGGCCATGGTCGACGATGTGCGCGTGGCCTTGATCAAACTGGCCGAGCGTACGTGCGCGATTCGTGCGGTCAAAAGCGCCGACGATGAAAAACGCAACCGCGTGGCGCGCGAGGTATTCGATATTTATGCGCCGCTGGCCCATCGCCTGGGCATCGGCCATATCAAGTGGGAGCTGGAGGACCTGTCCTTCCGCTACCTGGAGCCTGAGCAGTACAAGCAGATCGCCAAGTTGCTGCACGAGCGCCGGCTCGACCGTGAGCGCTTCATCAGCGACGTCATGGGCCAGTTGCACAACGAGTTGCTCGACACCGGGGTCAAGGCCGACATCAGCGGCCGCGCCAAGCATATCTATTCCATCTGGCGCAAAATGCAGCGCAAGGGCCTGGAATTCAGCCAGATCTACGACGTGCGCGCGGTGCGCGTGCTGGTCCCGGAAATGCGCGACTGCTACACCGCGCTGGGTATCGTGCACACCTTGTGGCGGCATATTCCCAAGGAGTTCGACGATTACATCGCCAACCCCAAGGAAAACGGCTACCGCTCGCTGCACACAGCGGTGATCGGCCCGGAAGGCAAGGTCCTCGAGGTACAGATCCGCACCCATGCCATGCACGAAGAGGCCGAGCTTGGCGTCTGTGCGCACTGGCGCTACAAGGGCACCGACGTCAAGTCCGGCTCCAATCATTACGAAGAAAAGATCTCCTGGCTGCGTCAGGTGCTCGAATGGCACGAAGAGCTGGGCGATATCGGCGGCCTGGCCGAACAGCTGCGGGTCGATATCGAGCCGGATCGGGTCTACGTGTTCACCCCCGACGGCCACGCCATCGACTTGCCTAAAGGCGCTACGCCGCTGGACTTCGCCTACCGGGTGCACACCGAAATCGGTCACAACTGCCGGGGCGCGAAGATCAACGGCCGCATCGTGCCGCTCAACTACAGCCTCAATACCGGCGAGCAGGTCGAGATCATCACCAGCAAGCACGGTACGCCGAGCCGCGACTGGCTGAACTCCAACCTGGGCTACGTCACCACCTCGCGGGCGCGGGCCAAGATCGTCCATTGGTTCAAGTTGCAGGCTCGCGATCAGAACGTGGCGGCCGGCAAGAACCTGCTCGAGCGCGAACTGAGTCGCCTCGATCTGCCGCAAGTGGACTACGAGCGCCTGGCTGAAAAAGCCAACATGCGCACCGCCGAGGACATGTACGCCGCATTGGGCGCCGGCGATCTGCGCCTGACCCAGCTCGTCAACCTGGCCCAGCAACTGGTGGAGCCGGAGCGCGGTACCGAGCAGCTGGAGCTGATCCCGCGCAAGGCCACTGGCTACAAGCCGGGCAAGCGCGGCGATATCCAGATTCAGGGCGTGGGCAATCTGTTGACGCAAATGGCCGGCTGCTGCCAGCCGTTGCCAGGCGACGCGATCGTGGGCTATATCACCCAGGGCCGCGGCGTGAGCATTCACCGTCAGGACTGTGCCTCGGTGCTACAGCTGGGCGGCCGCGAGCCGGAGCGCATCATCCAGGTCAGTTGGGGGCCGATCCCGGTCCTCACCTACCCGGTGGATATCATCATCCGCGCCTACGACCGCTCCGGACTGCTGCGCGACGTCTCTCAGGTATTGCTCAACGAGCGCATCAACGTGCTGGCGGTCAATACCCGCTCGAACAAGGAAGACAACACCGCGCTCATGTCGCTGACCATCGAGATCCCTGGCCTGGAGGCCCTCGGGCGCTTGCTGGGGCGCATATCGCAGTTGCCGAATATCATCGAGACGCGGCGTAATCGTACGCCTTGAACATTCAGCCAGGCTTGCGGGCCTCTTCGCGAGCAAGCTTTGCTGCCACAGGCGTACGTCCTGCAGGCGCAAAGGTTTGCCAGCGAAGCGGCCGGGCCTGCCAGCCCCGAGACAGTTGATGTACACACTCCAAGACTTGCTCACTCTCATGGCCCGCCTGCGTGATCCGCAGCATGGCTGCCCGTGGGATATCAAGCAGACCTACGCCAGCATCGTGCCCCACACCCTTGAAGAGGCCTACGAGGTCGCTGATGCCATCGAGCGCGGCGATCTCGACCACTTGCAGGGTGAGCTCGGTGACCTGCTGTTCCAGGTGGTCTACTACAGCCAGCTGGCGCGCGAAGAAGGGCGCTTTGAGTTCGCCGGCGTGGTCGATGGCATTACCCGCAAGTTGATCCGCCGCCATCCCCATGTATTTCCCACGGGCGATCTCTACGCGCCGCCAGACATGCCGCGCCTGAGCGAAGAGCAGGTCAAGCAGCGCTGGGAAGAGATCAAGGCCGAGGAGCGCGCCGAGGCTGCCAAGGCCCCGGAGCAGCTGTCATTGCTCGACGACGTGCCCGCCACCTTGCCGGCGCTGTCCCGCGCCGCCAAACTGCAGAAGCGCGCGGCGGGCGTCGGTTTCGACTGGCCTGCGGCGTTGCCGGTGGTGGACAAGGTCCGCGAAGAACTCGATGAAGTCCTCGAAGCCATGGCCAGCGGCGATCAAGCGGCCATCAGCGACGAGCTTGGCGACTTGCTGTTCAGCGTGGTCAATCTGGCGCGGCACCTCAAGGTCGACCCCGAAAACGCCCTGCGCAGCGCCAACCGCAAATTCGAGCGACGCTTTCGTTTTATCGAACAGGCATTGCGCGACACCCACCGTCCCATTGAAGATTGCACCCTTGAGGATTTGGACGCTCTGTGGGGCGAAGCCAAACGTCAGGAACACAACCTGCCCAGCTGTGGCTGAGCCGTTGCATAAGTGAGCGAGCACCCATGAGCCTTTCCCTGCGCGACCAATTGTTGAAAGCCGGTCTGGTCAACCAGAAGCAAGTCAAGCAAGTCACCAAAGAGAAGCAAAAGCAGAAACGTCTGGAGAACAAAGGCCAGGTCGAGGTCGATGACAGCCAGCAACGTGCGGCCCAGGAGGCCATGGCCGAGAAGGTCAAGCGCGATCAGGAGCTCAACCGTCAGCAACAGGAAAAGGCCGAGCAAAAGGCCCGTGCGGCGCAGGTCAAGCAGTTGATCGAAGCTTCACGCTTGCCCAAGCTGACCACCGAGGACTATTTCAACTTCGTCGACGACAAGAAGGTCAAGCGCCTGTCGGTCAACACGTTGATGCGCAGCAAGCTGAGCAGTGGTTCGCTGGCGATCGTCAGCCATGGTGGTGGCTATGAGGTGATTCCGCGCGAGGCCGCGCTGAAGATCCAGGAGCGCGATCCGCATCGGATTCTGCTGCTCAACACCCAGGTCGAAGAGCCGGCTGAAGATGATCCGTACGCGGCTTACAAGATTCCGGACGATCTGATGTGGTGAGTCGATAATCCAAAGCCCGTTAACAGACAAAACCCCGCATTGCGGGGTTTTGTCTGGCTGGGGCCGCTTTTGCAAGCTTATGACAGCTGACTACGTTGCGCCTCGAGTTTCTCGAGTTCTTGCTTGTAGCTCAGCGCGTCACGTTCATCATGGAACATGCCGACCAGCAAATCCTGTTGGTGTACGTCCCAGATGCGCACGCCATGGGCAATGGCTTCGTGGGACATGTGGGAATCATCGCGTTCACTTACTTTTACTGTCATTCTGCAAACTCCATTTTTGAGATCTGCATCGGAGAAGTGGTGCAGTGGCTCTGTTATAGAATTGGTTAGGATCCTAAGTAAACTGATTTTTTCGGTTCACTTTCATGGCAGAAAATTCACGATCGCTGTAGCCCGCATGATTCAAGGTCTGTGGCGTTTTGTCGCAGGTAAAAATCGAACATGAAAGAAAATTCATAGTTCGCAAGTGAACGCGATGGCCCGTCTTCCGGCAATAAAAAACCCCGCAGCTGGCGGGGTTTAGTCAGGCGGGGGCAGGCTTAGCTGCCTTTGACAGTCTTGCCGTCCACCGTGCCTTCCTTGAGCATGATGTTGTATTCCTTGCCGTCCTTTTCAACCTGTTGCAGGCGCACCAGCAGGTAGTTCCAATCCTTGGCGAACCACAACACGGTAGTGCGCTGATTCTGTGTCGGATCGCGCACGCGCTCGACCTTCACGGCGTCAACCTGACCGGCTTCAGTCGCGACCTTCTCGGTGCCTAGCACGCGGAAATCATAGGTGTCGACGTCGCCGCCATCGACCACTTGGTAATTCATGGCCTTTTTGCCCGCAGCAACGTCACGCTGCAGCGCCAGCTGGTAGGTCGACTTGTCGAGCATGCCGGCATTGAGCGTAACCTTCACGGCGTCGCCGCGGTCGGTGCCGGTGACCGTCTTGGTGCTCCAGTCGAAGTCCAGATCGGTCTTCTTGGCCTTGCCCAGGCCACCGCGTTCGAAGTGATAGCTTTGCGGCAGCAGGGCGTCCTTGTCCAACTTGATGACGCTGCTTTCGTTGAGATTGGCGATCATCATCGACGCCTGGAAGTTGAGGGTCCAGGTGCCGTCACCGTTGGACTTGAGCTCGCGAGACGCCGTGCCGCTCATGGGCAGTTGCTTCCAGTCGGCGGTGTAGCTGGCGGAGAAGGGCTTGAGGTCTGCGGCCTGAACAGCCGGCAGCGTGAACAATGCAAGAGCGAGGAGCAGAGCGCGACGCATAGAATCTCCTAAAGTCGAATCGAATGACCACTGGCCGGAAGGCGCTTGCCCTCAAGCATGGCACCCTGTTCGTCGAGGCACAATCGGCCCTCGGCAAACCAGCGTATGGCCAGCGGGTAAATCTGATGTTCCTGGGCGTGCACGCGTTGCGCCAGTGATTGCGGCGTATCGTGCGCGGCGACCGGCACTACGGCCTGTACGACCAACGGTCCGCCATCGAGTTCCTCGGTGACGAAGTGCACGCTGCAGCCATGCTCGGCATCGCCGGCATCGAGCGCCCGTTGGTGAGTGTGCAGGCCCTTGTACTTGGGCAGCAGGGAAGGGTGGATGTTGAGCAGGCGGCCCTGATAGTGCCGCACGAAGGCCGGGCTGAGGATGCGCATGAAGCCGGCCAGCACAACCAGATCGGCATCGAAACTGTCGATCAGCGCTACCAGGGCGGCGTCGAAGGCCTCGCGACCCTCGAAACCGGTGTGCTCCAGCACCCGCGCGGCGATACCTGCATCGCGGGCGCGCTGCAGGCCGAGGGCATCGGCGCGGTTGGAAATCACCGCGCTGATGCGTGCCGGGTGAGCCGCATCCGATGCGAGCCCGATGCTGTCGATCAGGGCTTGCAGGTTGCTGCCGGTGCCTGACAGCAGCACCACAACGTTGCAGGTTGCCGGCATCAGTGAGCCTTGACGTTCTTCAGCTCGACCTGCGCAGCGCCTTCGGCAGCAATGCCGATTTCGCCGATGACCCATGGCTGTTCGCCTGCAGCGCGCAGGCTGGCCAGGGATTTTTCGACATCGGCCTGGGCCACGCAGATGACCATGCCGACGCCGCAGTTGAGCACGCGGTGCATCTCGTGCTCATCGACGTTGCCCTGCTGCTGCAGCCAGTCGAATACCGCCGGACGCTGCCAGCTGGCCACGTCGACCACGGCCTGGGCGCCCTTTGGCAGCACGCGCGGGATATTGTCCAGCAGACCGCCGCCAGTGATGTGGGCCATGGCCTTGACCGCGCCGGTGTCCTTGATCAGTTGCAGCAGTTGCTTGACGTAGATGCGCGTTGGCGCCATCAGCAGGTCGGTCAGCGGCTTGCCGTCGAGCTGGAGGCTCTCGATGTCGGCGCCGGCGACTTCGATGATCTTGCGGATCAGCGAGTAACCGTTGGAGTGCGGGCCGGACGATGGCAGGGCGATCAGCGCGTCGCCAGCGGCGACCTTGGAGCCGTCAATGATCTCGGCCTTTTCCACGACACCGACGCAGAAGCCGGCCAGGTCGTAGTCTTCGCCTTCGTACATGCCAGGCATCTCGGCGGTTTCGCCGCCTACCAGCGAGCAGCCCGCCAGTTCGCAACCAGCGCCGATGCCGGTGACCACGTCAGCGGCGGTGTCGACATTGAGCTTGCCGGTGGCGTAGTAGTCGAGGAAGAACAGCGGCTCGGCACCGCAGACCACCAGGTCGTTGACGCACATGGCCACCAGATCGATGCCGATGGTGTCGTGGCGGTTGAGGTTCAGCGCCAGGCGCAGCTTGGTGCCGACGCCGTCGGTACCGGAGACTAGTACGGGCTGCTTGTAGCCGGCCGGGATTTCACAGAGGGCGCCAAAACCGCCCAGGCCGCCCATGACTTCGGGGCGCGCGGTGCGCTTGGCGACGCCTTTGATGCGTTCGACCAATGCTTCGCCGGCGTCGATGTCTACACCGGCGTCCTTGTAGCTCAGGGAGGGTTGCTTGCTCATGATCCAGGCCTTTTTAGAGGGAGGGATTCGGGAATACGACCGCGACGGGCAAAGGGGCCTTGTGCGCACGAGGCGCAAACGGGCCGGCTCGGGCCATCGTCGGTCTGCGAAGGCGCGCGATTTTATCAGGCTTGCCGGTTAGCGGCCATCCTCAGGCCGACGGCAGGGGTGGATTATTTTCCCCGCGGGCCCTGTAGCGATGGGGTGGACACAAGGTTTACGAATTCTTTTATTGGCTAGCTGAATGAATTGCGGGAAAGTGTGGTCACAAAGCACAGTCCGCTTCTGCCCGTCGGGAATCCTTCATGCGTCTGCACCACTATCTGTTTGCCAGCTGTCTATCCGTATTGAGTCTGTCCAGCCATGCCGAGGTGGTTGCCAACCTGTATCAGGTACAGGAACCCGTCGCTAGCCAGACCCCGGATGAGCGCACCCAGGCCATCCAGCGTGCCTTCGAAACCCTGGTGCTGCGCCTGACCGGCGATCCCAAGGCCATCAACAGCCCCGGGCTGGCTTCGGTAAAAGGCGACACCCAGCAGATCATCAGCCAGTACGGCTATGACGCCGGCCCGCCGCAATCCCTGCAAGTCGATTTCGACCCCGTCAGCACCGACAAGGCCCTGCGCGGCGCCGGGCTGGCGATGTGGGGCAACAACCGGCCGGTGATTCTCGGCTGGTGGCTCAATGAAAACACCGACGGCGCCAGCCTGGTCGGCGATGGCCAGGCCACGGCACAACCGCTGCGTATCGCGGCCCGCCACCGTGGCCTGCCATTGCGTCTGCCGCTGGCCGACCTTAGCGAGCAATTGGTCGGCACCGCGAAGAATCTCGAAGGCACCGATCCTGCGCCGCTGCAAAACGCCTCCGAGCGCTACGGTGCCGATGCCCTGCTGGCGGTGCATGCCAGCCAGAACGGCGACAAATGGCAGGCCAAATGGCGGCTGTGGCTGGGCGGGCAGAAGGAGCAGGGCACCAGCGAAGGCGCCGATCAGGCCACGTTGGCCGATGCGGTGATGCTGGCGGTGAGCGAGCGCCTGGCGCCGCGCTACGTAGCCAAGCCCGGAGCCTCGGCCGACCTGACCGTGGAGATCGGCGGCATGACCCTTGATCATTACGCCGAGATGGGCCGCCTGCTCGAGCCTTTTGGCGGGCAGATCAAAAGCGTCAATGGCGACAGTGTGACCTATAAGGTTACCGCCAGTGCCGACCAGATTCGTTCGCAGATGACCTTGGCCAAGTTGCATGAAGTGCAGCCTGCGGCGCCAGTCCCGGTTGCCGCGCCAGTGCCACCCGCGGCGCCCGCTCCAGTAGCTCCGGCGGCGTCCGCCAACGACCTGCACTTTCACTATTGACTACATCCCCCTGTGGGCGCGGGCTTGCTCGACCTTTGATGAACAAATGGAAATACAAATGACCGACATGCGTCGCTGGTTCTGGTTAGGTGCGGTGCTGCTGCTGTGTGCCTTCGTCTACCTGTTGCACCCTATTCTTACGCCATTCCTGATTGCCATCCTGCTCGCCTACATGGGCGACCCTTTGGCCGATCGGCTTGAAAAGCTCAAGCTGTCGCGCACCCTCAGCGTGGTAGTGGTGTTCGCCTTCTTTACCCTGATCGTCGTCATCGCCCTGGCAGTCCTGGTGCCGATGCTGGCCAAGCAGTTGATCAGCCTCTACCAGCTCGCGCCACAGATGCTCGACTGGCTGCAGCAGACCGCCTTGCCGTGGGTGCAATCCCATGTCGGCCTGAGTGACGGTTTCTGGAAGTTCGACAAGATCAAGGCGGCCATTTCCGAGCACATGGGCCAGACTGGCGACATCGTCGGCGTGGTACTGGCGCGAGCCACCACCTCCACCCTGGCGCTGATCGGCTGGCTGACCAACCTGGTACTGATCCCGGTAGTGGGCTTCTATCTGCTGCGCGACTGGGACGTGATGATGGCCAAGATCCGCAGCCTGCTGCCACGCCATCGCGAAGATCAGGTGGTCAATCTGGCTGGCGAGTGTCACGAGGTGCTGGGGGCGTTCATTCGCGGCCAATTGCTGGTGATGGTTGCGCTGGGCTTCATCTATGCAGGTGGCCTGATGCTGGTCGGTCTCGACCTGGGCCTGTTGATCGGTATGGTGGCGGGTCTGGCGGCGATCGTGCCGTACATGGGCTTCATCATCGGCATCGGTTCGGCAATCATCGCCGGGCTGTTCCAGTTTGGCCTCGACCCGACCCACATGGCCGGTATCGCTGCGGTGTTCATGGTCGGTCAGCTGCTTGAAGGCATGGTCCTGACGCCATTGCTGGTAGGCGATCGCATCGGGCTGCATCCGGTGGCGGTGATCTTCGCCATCCTTGCTGGGGGTGAATTGTTCGGCTTCACTGGAGTATTACTGGCCTTGCCGGTCGCCGCAGTGATCATGGTGCTGGTGCGTCACGTCCAGGACCTCTATAAAGAGTCGGACATCTACGGCGGCAGTGAAGACCCTGACCTATAAAGCGAAGGGCTGAGCGTCTCTCGCAAACCTTTGATTTTGCTTGTGGTCTGCCGCATTGTGCGTCTAGCGCGAGGGGTATAGACTTTGCCCACTTCATCCAGAGGCCCTTTGCGGCTCGCCAGAGCCGTTCAGCCAGCATGAAACCGATTCAGCTGCCCTTGGGTGTGCGTTTGCGCGACGACGCCACCTTTGTCAATTACTACCCAGGTGCCAACGCGGCAGCCCTCGGCTATGTCGAGCGTTTATGCGAGGCCGATGCCGGCTGGACCGAAAGCCTCATCTACTTGTGGGGCAAGCATGGGGTAGGGCGCACTCATCTGTTGCAGGCCGCGTGCTTGCGCTTCGAGCAAATGGGCGAGCCGGCGGTTTACCTGCCGCTGGCGCAACTGATGGACCGCGGCGTCGAGCTGCTCGACAACCTCGAGCAATACGAGCTGGTCTGCCTCGATGACCTGCAAGCGGTAGCGGGCCGCGCCGATTGGGAAGAGGCGCTGTTCCATCTGTTCAATCGCCTGCGTGACAGCGGTCGGCGCTTGCTCATCGCGGCGTCCCATTCGCCGCGCGAATTGCCGGTAAAGCTGGCTGACCTCAAGTCGCGCCTGACCCTGGCGTTGATTTTCCAGATGCGCCCATTGTCGGACGAAGACAAATTGCGTGCCCTACAACTGCGCGCTTCACGTCGCGGCCTGCACCTGACTGACGAAGTCGGGCACTTCATCCTCACCCGCGGCACCCGCAGCATGAGTGCGCTGTTCGACCTGCTCGAACGGCTGGACCAGGCGTCCCTGCAAGCACAGCGCAAGCTGACCATCCCCTTCCTCAAGGAAACACTGGGCTGGTAACGGCGCCATGTCGAGGAAAATCGTAGTCACCCCGAGAGTTGGCCTGGACCTTGCTTTATGTCAAGGAGCCACTAGGCTGCTGTTACCGTTTTTCTGGCGTTTTCCCCTGACAAACCCGTTTCTTAGAAGTTTTTTGCGCGCCCATCGATTCAAACAATCTATGGACCTTTGCGGTGAAACCGCGACGTAGAGCGTTTTCAATGGATTGACGTCAAAACCTGAATAGGCATTGACGCCTCGACGCTTGATGATTTCGTCAGTCATATCAAGTCAATGGCCAGTGTTTCTGCGGCTTTGCGCGAGGTATGGGCTGTGGGCAGGCGGGTTAGATGTCACCGCGAAACCGTTGAGTCACAAAATGTTCGATTGAATTTGCAAATGACGACGATAAAAGGCAATATCGCCACTTCTTAATTTTCTTACCCACGGTCGTGCCCATGCTTGCTCGCTTAGCACCCCTCGTGCCCATTGCACTTGTTACCCTGCTCGCAGGTTGCGCCGCCCAGTCACCGGTGTCGCAACAGCAGGTTACAGATCCAGTCATCGCGCAATCTTCAATCCACGCGCAGTCCCAGACTCAAGGCCACGGCCGCAGCAGCTCGATCGCTTCCGCCAACGCTTCCTCCGTATTCGAAGACGAAATCGCCACCGAGAACGAACTGGCGCGTTTCTCCAGCAACAACGCCTACCAGATGCCAGCCTTGGCTGACAGCATCCTGGAACGCGGCAAATCGCTGATCGGTACTCGCTACCGCACCGGTGGTTCTACCGAAAAGGGCTTCGATTGCAGCGGTTTCATCGGTTATCTGTTTCGTGAAGAGGCCGGCATGACCTTGCCGCGTTCCACGCGCGAAATGATCAACGTCAAGGCGCCGCTGGTAGCGCGCAACAGCCTCAAGCCGGGTGATCTGCTGTTCTTCAGCACCCGCGGGCGTGGCCGTGTCAGCCATGCCGCGATCTACCTGGGCGACGATCAGTTCATCCACTCCAGCAGTCATCGCAGCGGCGGCGTCCGTATCGACAGCCTCGACGACGCCTACTGGAGCAAGACCTTCATCGAGGCCAAACGCGCCTTGGCGATGGCGCCGACTACCGTGATTTCGCGCAAATAAATCACGGCTGTTAACACAGGCAATACCAACGAGCGACGGGGCTGACTACCTTCGTCGCTTACGTGTTTTCAGGTTTCAGGCTTCGAGCTGTTTTCTTCGGCAGTTGGATCAGGATGTTCTGCTATGTCGTATTGCGCCCGTTTCTCGCTGTTGCTGGTGATTGCCTTGTTGGGTGCCTGCGCCAGTGCGCCGCCGCCCTCTGCGCCGCGTGTGGTTCAACAGCCGGTCATAACCTACCCCACAGAATTCGCTCCTGCCGCTGATGACGTGTTGTTCCGCGCCCTCGGGCTGGTAGGCACGCCTTATCGTTGGGGCGGCAATACCCCTGATTCCGGTTTCGATTGCAGTGGCCTGATCGGCTTCGTCTACCGCGATGCGGCCCATATCGCCTTGCCGCGTACCACCCGCGACCTGGTGGGCATGCGCGCACCGCAGGTCGACAAGGCCTCGTTGCAGTCGGGGGATCTGGTGTTTTTCGCCACCGAAGGCTCGCAGGTGAGCCATGCCGGCATCTACGTGGGGGAGGGGCGCTTCGTGCATGCACCGGCCACGGGCGGCACGGTGCGTCTCGATTACCTGAACAATCCGTACTGGGCCCGCACTTATCGCGATGCCAAGCGGGTGCTGCAACCGGAGCATATCGCGCGCAATCCCTGATCTTTCACGTTATGCATTGACGCCGCCTGCATGTTCGGCGGCGAAGGGGCCCTTAGCTATTACCGTGGCCTTGCGTCATGCCCCCTGCTGCACGCTCTCCAGTAACCGCTGCGCCGACATCGGCCTGCCCAGCAGATAGCCTTGCAAGGTCGTGCAGCCCAATTGCGTGAGCATTTCCTGCTGCTCCGCAGTCTCCACCCCTTCGGCGACAATCCTCAGCCCCAGCGTCTTGCCCAGTGCGATGATCGCCGAAACGATGGCGGCATCGTCATTGTCTTGCGCCAGTTCGGTGACGAAGCCGCGGTCGATCTTCAGTTCATTGGCCGGTAGACGCTTGAGGTACAGCAGGCTCGAATAACCGGTACCGAAGTCATCGATGGAGATGCTGACCCCCAGCGCGGCCAGTTGATCGAGCACGATCAGCGCCGCCTCTGCATCGCGCATGGCGGTGGACTCGGTCACTTCCAGAGTCAGGAAGCGAGCCGGCAGGCCGTTGCTCAGCAAGGCATCGCGCACCACCTCGACCAGCCCCGGATGCGCCAACTGCACGGTCGATAGATTGACCGCAATGTTCCAGGCGCCATGACCCCGAGCATGCCACTCGCTCATCTGTCTGCAGGCTTCATTGATCACCCAGTTGCCGATCGGCACGATCAGCCCGGTGCGCTCGGCCAATGGCAGGAAGCGGTCTGGCGGCACCAACCCTTCACCCGGTCGTTCCCAGCGCAACAGGGCCTCGACGCCGGTCATCGGGCCATCGGGCGCGACCATCTTGGGTTGGAAGTGCAGCAGGAATTCATGTTGATCGAGGGCCTTGCGCAGGTCCTGTTGCAACTGCAATTGCTGGTGCGCGTTGACGTTCATGGCGCTCTCGAAGAAGCAGTAGCAGTCGCGGCCTTGCTCCTTGGCGTGGTACATGGCAGCGTCGGCGTTGATCATCAGCTCATGATTGGTATCGCCGTCCTGGGGGAATATGGCGATGCCGATACTGGTGGACACGTGCACGGTCTGCCGGCCGATGACGTAGGGCGAATGAATGCTCTCGACCAAGCGTTGGGCCAGGACGGCAGCGTCTTCCGGCTCGCCCGGATCGATCAGCACCACGAATTCGTCGCCGCCCAGACGCGCCACGGTATCCTCGCCGCGTTTAGCGTTCTGAATGCGTTTTGCCACCTCGACCAGCAGCAAGTCACCCGTGTGATGGCCATAGACGTCGTTGACTGCCTTGAAGCCGTCCAGATCCATGAACAGCACGGCAAAATGGCTCTTCTGCCGCACAGCCTTGTGAATAGCCTGGTCCAGGCGGTCGTTGAGCAAGATACGGTTGGGCAAGCGCGTCAGGTTGTCGTGCAGTGCCAGTTGCACCAGTTCGCTGTTGGCGCGATCCAGCGAGGTCGCCAGCAGGCTGGTGCGCGCGTCGAGCATCGACACGATCAAGGCGATGGCGCACACCGCCAGGGTCACCACGATCACCAGCACCACCAGCCATTTGCTGTCGATGCCGTCGCCAGCAGCGCCGCAAATGCTACCGACCGGGAACTGCGCAGCGGCCATGCCGGTGTAGTGCATGCCGACGATCGCCACGCCCATGATCAGCGAGGCCAGAAAACGCAACAGGGTGATGTTCTTGCCTTCGCCGCGCAGGTGAAACGCAATCCACAACGCCGCACCCGAGGCAAGGATGGCGATCACCACAGACAGCGCGAACAGCGACGGAATGTACTGCACATCAGGGCTCATCAACAGCGCATGCATACCGGTGTAATGCATGGCGGCAATACCGATGCCCATCAACACCGCGCCACCCACCAGACGTGCCAGGGGCAGGTCCTTCTGGCACACCAGCCACAGGGCAAACGCCGACGAAGCGATGGCGATCAGCAGCGACAGCCCGGTGAGCGTCAAGTCGTAGCCCAGGGCGATGGGCAGCCTGAAGGCGAGCATGCCGATAAAGTGCATCGACCACACACCCAGCCCCATGGCGAATGAGCCACCCATCAGCCACAACACCGAAGCCGTGCCTTGAGTGCGGGACACTCGCCCGGCCATGTTCAGCGCGGTATAGGAGGCAATGATCGCGACGATCAGGGAGAAGACCACATAAAGGCTGTTGTAACTGCTGGCAAGCATGGCGACATCCGTATTCGGTACCCGACCCCCTTTTATCGGCGGGTTGGTCATTCACTGAAGAGAGGCAGAGGGTCAGCCAACTATTAGTGCGCTTACAAATAGACCTATCGCGAACACCACATGGCCGATCACGTTCAGCGCGCGCGCGAGATTCGGATTGGGCGCTTTCGAACAGGCCACGCCGACGCCCATGCCCGGCTGCAGAATGAACCAGCCGGCACCGACGGTGACCAGGCCGACGATCAACGCTGGTGTGAACGTGGGCGCATGCACCCATTGCACGCCCCAGATCAACAGCAGTGCGGCAGCGAAGATGATCCCCACCACGTAATGCATGATCCAGCCGATGCGCAGCTCGTTGGCGACGGCGGGCGACTGCCCGATGCCTTGTCGATGCACGAAGGTGCCTTGGAGCATGCCGGCAAACCAGCGACCGACCAGGTGCCAAGGCGGCGTCGGCAGTTTGAACACGGCTTTGAGCAACTGTGCCCAGATGTCCAGCAGGGCAGTGGCGGCGATGCCGGTGAGCACGCAATAAAGAATAAAGGAGAGCATCTTGATCCTTGTGGGCAGGTGGTCGGGGCAGCGGTGGCACTGCAACAGTGCTTGGCTCAAAGTAGTGCATGTCTGCACATGGCGCGCGTCTGACGGTAGCAGTACCGCACAATACTGGCGAACCGCTAGCTTGGACGCCAGAAGATCGGGGAGTGGCACGTATTGCGCTGAACCGAATCAGGTTGGCCGCTTTCCAACAGACAAGTGAAGCCCAGGAGAGCCCTGATGGAAATCTTGTACACCGACCTGGTCGGCCTTGAACGTGGCGAGTCTGATGCGTGCACCGAGATCTGGCTGGCTGAGCCCCAGCGTTGTCTGTGGCGCGCAACCCAAGTGGTCAGCCATGAAATGATGAGTGAAGGCACCCACGAACAGAACCTGCGGCGCATCTACATCCGCAGCGGGCCGATGGCTGACAATGCGCAGATCGAACAAGCCGTGCGCCAACGATTGCTCGAGCGGGGGCGCCAAGGGGAGTTCCCGCCTCCGGCCTGAACGTCGCAGGGCTGGATTTGATCATTCTTTAACGGGCGGAACCCATGGCATTCAAGCACAACTCTGTAACACCTCCTCAAGCACTGCCCGGCAGCTCGGGCTTCGTCAAGGTTCGCGGCGCCCGCGAGCACAATCTCAAGAACGTCGATGTCGACATCCCCCGCGATGCCTTGGTGGTGTTCACCGGCGTGTCGGGCTCGGGCAAGTCGTCGTTGGCGTTTTCGACGGTCTATGCCGAAGCGCAGCGGCGCTACTTCGAGTCAGTTGCGCCCTACGCGAGGCGCCTGATCGACCAGGTCGGGGTGCCCGACGTCGACGCCATCGATGGCTTGCCACCGGCCGTGGCCCTGCAACAGCAGCGCGGTACGCCGAGCACGCGCTCGTCGGTGGGCAGCGTGACCACGCTGTCGAGCCTGGTGCGCATGCTCTATTCCCGTGCCGGGCATTACCCGCCGGGCCAGGCGATGCTCTATGCCGAAGACTTCTCGCCTAACCTGCCTCAGGGTGCGTGCCCTGAATGCCATGGCCTGGGGCGGGTCTATGAAGTCACCGAAGCGACCATGGTCCCGGATCCGTCGCTGACCATCCGCGAGCGCGCCATCGCCGCCTGGCCGCTGGCCTGGCAGGGGCAGAACCTGCGCGACATCCTCGTGACCCTGGGCTATGACGTCGATGTGCCGTGGCGCGACCTGCCACAGGAGCAACGCGACTGGATTCTGTTCACCGAGGAACACCCGACGGTACCGGTGTACGCCGGCCTGACCCCGGCGCAGACCCGCACCGCCCTCAAGCGCAAGGCCGAGCCGAGCTACCAAGGCACTTTTACCGGTGCGCGGCGCTACATCCTGCACACCTTCACCCACTCGCAAAGCGCGCTGATGAAAAAACGCGTCAGCCAGTACATGATCGGCAGCGCCTGCCCGCTGTGCGACGGCAAGCGCCTCAAGCGCGAGGCCCTGTCGGTGACCTTTGCGGGTGTCGATATCGGCGAGCTGTCACGCCTGCCGCTGCTGCAATTGGGCGAGCTGCTGGAGCCGGTGGCGCAGAACCGCGAAGGCCATAATCATGCTCACAACGATTCATCCTTCACCGTGGAAAAACGCCTGGCCGCCCAGCGCATCGCCCAGGATCTGCTCGAGCGGGTGCAGGCCCTGACCGATCTGGGCCTGGGCTATCTGGCGCTGGAGCGCAGCACGCCGAGCCTGTCGTCGGGCGAGTTGCAGCGTCTGCGCTTGGCCACGCAGCTCAATTCGCAGCTGTTCGGCGTGATCTACGTGCTTGACGAGCCGTCGGCCGGCTTGCACCCGGCCGATGGCGAAGCGCTGTACACGGCCCTGCAGAAACTTCAGGCGGCGGGCAACTCGTTGTTTGTGGTGGAGCACGACACCGAGATCATGCGCCGCGCCGACTGGTTGATCGATGTCGGCCCGGCAGCCGGGGAGCGCGGCGGGCAGGTGCTGTACAGCGGGCCGCCCGCGGGCCTGGCGAAGATAAAGGCCTCGCAGACCCGTTCGTACCTGTTCGACGACCACAGCCCCAAGGCCGAGGCACGGCGCGAGCCGCAAGGTTGGTTGCGTCTCGAAGGGGTGACGCGCAACAACCTGCGCGACCTGAGTGCGGAATTCCCGTTGGGCTGTTTTACCGCGGTCACGGGGATTTCCGGCTCGGGCAAATCCAGCCTGGTGAGTCAGGCCTTGCTCGAGCTGGTGGGCGCACATTTAGGTCCACATAGCGGCCAATCCAGTGACAACCGCGAGCCGCAGGAACTCAACCTCGAAGACGACACCCCGCAAAGCAGCGAAGGCCGGGTGACTCGCGGCCTGGAGCACATCAAGCGGCTGGTGCAGGTGGATCAGAAACCCATTGGTCGCACCCCGCGCTCCAACCTGGCCACCTACACCGGGCTGTTCGATAACGTGCGCAAGCTGTTCGCCGCCACCGCCGAGGCCCGCGCGGCAGGCTTCGACGCGGGGCAGTTTTCCTTCAACGTCGCCAAAGGCCGTTGTCCGGGGTGCGAAGGCGAAGGCTTCGTCAGCGTCGAGTTGCTGTTCATGCCCAGCGTCTATGCGCCATGCCCGACCTGCCACGGCGCCCGTTACAACCCCGAGACGCTGGCCATTCACTGGCAGGGGCTGACCATCGCCCAGGTGCTACAGCTGACCGTCGAACAGGCCTTGGCGGTGTTCGCCGAACAACCGGCGGTGTTACGCGCGTTGCAAGTGCTGGCGGATATCGGCTTGGGCTATTTGCGGTTGGGGCAGCCGGCGACCGAGTTGTCCGGTGGTGAAGCGCAGCGCATCAAGCTGGCCACCGAATTGCAGCGCAATCAGCGCGGTGCCTCGTTGTATGTACTGGACGAGCCGACGACCGGGCTGCACCCGTTGGACGTCGATCGTTTGCTAGTGCAGTTGAATGCGCTGGTAGACGGCGGGCACACGGTGATCGTGGTCGAGCACGAAATGCGCGTGGTGGCGCAGAGTGACTGGGTGATTGATATCGGCCCGGGGGCAGGGGATCTGGGTGGGCAGCTGGTGGCGGCGGGTACGCCGCAGCAGGTCGCCAAGGTCAAAGGCAGCCGCACGGCGCCGTATCTGGCGCGGGCTTTAGGCCTGGGGTAGGGCTTGAGGCCTTTTCGCCGTCTAATGCGCTCCCTCGCTCATACATCTGCGTACAGATGCAGCGTCGTACATCTGTGGAAATTCCATGGTGATGGGCAAGCAGGACGGGCCCCTTCGCGAGCAAGCTTTGCTCCCACGGGTGTACGGCCAAGATGCGGCATTGCACTGTGGGCGCAAGGGGGAGCAAGGGGGCGCGTCAGACGGCGAAAAGGCCGCAAGGCCCTCATCATCAGCAAGCCCTGCTTAATCCTCAAACCCGATCTGTTCGTGAATCTCGTCCACCTTCAACTCCAACCGATACGCCACGGCAATGAACAAGGCCTGGCACAGGCATAGCGTCGCGCTCAACGAGCGAAAGGCGAACGAGCTGCCCTCGTTTACCAGCAGCACCGCGTTGGCGCGCTTGGCCAGCGGTGACAGGTTGCTGTCGGTGATGATCAACGTCTTGGCCTGATGATGCTGGGCGATGCGCAGGCAGTGCTGGGTTTCCTTGCCGTAGGGGGTGAAGCTGATGGCGATCACCAGGTCGTTGGCGCGCACGCTGCGCATCTGCTCGCGATAACTGCCGCCCAACCCGGACACCAAATGAATGCGCTTGTTGGTGTGCTGCAGGTTGTACACCAGGTAGTCGGCCACCGCGAACGACCGGCGCACGCCCACCACATAGATGTTCTCGGCATTGACCACCAGGTCGACGGCTTTCTCGAACACCGCATCGTCGAGCTCCAGCCCCAGGCGCTCGATGCCCGACAGCGTAGCGCTCACGCATTCACGTGCCAGGTCGCCGCCGCTGGCTTTCTCCGACTTGTTGTCGATCAGGTTGCGGATGCGCTGCTGGTAGTTCTGCACCGGGGTGGTCTTGAGCGTATAGGCGTCGCGAAACAACGCCTGCATCTCGCTGAAGCCGCTGAACCCGAAGCGCTGCGAAAAGCGCACGATAGCCGAAGGGTGCACCTCGCATTCACGGGAAATATCGCTGATGCGGTCGACCATGATGCGGTCGCTCTGCTGGGTCATGTAACTGGCGATGCGTTTGAGCTGACGCGGCAGGCTTTCGTATTCGCGGCTGATCTGCTGCAACAGTTGTTCGGCGGTTTCCGGGGTCGCACTGCTGGCGACGGCGGTGTCGCTTTCATCAGGGGCTGTCACCGGCGGTTCGGAACGTGACATGGGCAATCCTTATGGCGTGGTCGCGTCGGCTGGTCTGGGACGTCCGTTCGACTTCTGGCTGTTGCCGCCCAGTCTACAGGCTCTCGGCGAGAAAAATCTGCGGGTGTGTGGGTGGCAGGAGGCGCTCGGCTGAAGCGTTACAGCCAGACTAAAACAATGTTTCCGCATGTTAATGGAATAAATTTTCCGAGTAAAAAAATTATAGAAAAAATATTGATTACGGCAAAAAGAAGTTCTAGAGTTCGCTCACACCAAACGCGTTTGCCACACTCTGGGGCGACGCAGGCTGATAAAAATAACAGGAGCCAGCATGGGCCAGACTCGATTTGCCAGTGGGCGACAACTGGATTTGATTTGCCTCGGGCGCCTGGGCGTCGACCTCTATGCACAACAGGTCGGCGCGCGCCTCGAAGACGTCAGCAGTTTCGCCAAGTACCTGGGTGGCTCGTCCGCCAACATCGCCTTCGGCACCGCGCGTCTGGGGCTGAAGTCGGCCATGCTGAGCCGCGTCGGCGACGACCACATGGGCCGCTTCCTGGTCGAGTCGCTGGCGCGCGAAGGCTGCGATGTCAGCGGCATCAAGACCGACCCCGAGCGCCTCACCGCCATGGTCCTGCTGGGCCTCAAGGACCGCGAAACCTTCCCGCTGGTGTTCTACCGTGAAAACTGCGCCGACATGGCCCTGTGCGAAGCGGATGTGCGCGAAGACGTCATCGCCTCCAGCAAGGCGCTGTTGATCACCGGCACGCACTTTTCGACCGAGCGGGTCTACAACGCCAGCGTCCGCGCGCTCGACTACGCCGCCAGGCACGACGTCAAACGCGTCCTCGATATCGATTACCGCCCGGTGCTCTGGGGCCTGGCCGGCAAGGCCGATGGTGAGACACGCTTCGTCGCCGACCAGAAAGTCAGCGAACACGTGCAGGGTATCCTGCCGCGTTTCGACCTGATCGTCGGCACCGAAGAAGAATTTCTCATCGCCGGGGGCAGCGAAGACCTCCTCACCTCGCTGCGCAAGGTCCGCAGCCTGACCGCCGCCACCCTGGTCGTGAAGCTCGGCCCGCAAGGCTGCACGGTGATCCACGGCGACATCCCGGCGCGCCTCGAAGACGGCGAAATTCACCCAGGCGTGCGGGTCGAAGTGCTCAACGTGCTGGGCGCCGGCGATGCCTTCATGTCGGGCTTTCTCAGCGGCTGGCTGCGTGATGCCAGCGATGCTCGCTGCTGCCAGTTGGCCAATGCCTGCGGCGGGCTGGTGGTGTCGCGTCACGCCTGCGCCCCGGCGATGCCGACCCCGGCCGAGCTTGAATACCTGTTCAACAGCCCGGTGCCCATTACGCGGCCGGATCAGGACGTCGCCTTGCAGCGCCTGCATCAGGTCAGTGTGCCGCGCAAACAATGGAAGCAGCTGTTCATCTTCGCCTTCGATCACCGTGGCCAGTTGTTCGAACTGGCCCAGCAGGGCGGTGCCGACAGCAAGCGCATCAGCGAGTTGAAGATGCTGTTCATCCAGGCGGTGCAGCGGGTCGAAGCCGACCTCGCTCAGCGCGGTATCGATGCCGATGTCGGTTTGCTGGCCGATCAGCGCTTCGGCCAGGACGCCCTCAACGCCGCGACTGGCCGTGGCTGGTGGGTGGCGCGCCCGGTCGAGCGCCAAGGCTCGCGGCCGCTGGCGTTCGAACACGGCCGCTCGATCGGCAGCAACCTGATCGCCTGGCCCAAGGAACAGATCATCAAGTGCCTGGTGCAATACCACCCGGACGACGAGCCGCTGCTGCGCCTTGAGCAGGAAGCGCAGATTCGCGGGCTCTTCGAGGCCTCTCAGGTCAGCGGCCACGAGTTGCTGCTGGAGATCATCCCGCCCAAGGATCACCCGTCCACCTACCCGGACGTGCTCTATCGGGCGATCAAGCGCCTCTACAACCTGGGCATCTACCCGGCCTGGTGGAAGATCGAGTCTCCGAGCGCGGCCGAGTGGGAACAGCTCGATGCCCTGATCCAGGAGCGCGACCCCTATTGCCGGGGCGTGGTGCTGCTGGGCCTCAACGCGCCGACCGACGTACTCGCCGAAGGGTTCCGCAATGCCCGCGCCAGTACTACCTGCCGGGGTTTCGCGGTGGGCCGCACAATCTTCCAGGAGCCGAGCCGCGCCTGGCTGGCCGGGGAAATCGACGATGAAGCGCTGATCCAGCGCGTGCAGGCCACCTTCCAGACGTTGATAGAAGCCTGGCGCGACGCCCGCAGGCAGTGATCCGCGCGCCGACCGCCGCTGCATGAACCGCACACAAGAATAAATAACAGGTACCGCCATGTCCGCTATCCGAATTGGCATCAATCCGATTTCCTGGAGTAACGACGATCTGCCCGCACTGGGCGGTGAAACGCCGCTGAGCACCGCCCTGAGCGAGGGCAAGGAAATCGGCTATGCAGGTTTCGAACTCAACGGCAAATTCCCCAAGGACGCCAAGGGGGTCGGCGACGTCCTGCGCCCCTACGACCTGGCGCTGGTGTCGGGCTGGTACTCCAGCCTGCTGGCGCAGCGCTCGGCCGCCGAAGAAATCGACGCCATCGCCAACCATGTGCAAGTCATGGCGCAGAACGGCGCCCAGGTGCTGGTGTATGGCGAAGTGGCCGACGCCATCCAGGGCAAGCGCATCTCGCTGGTGGAGCGCCCGCGTTTTCATACCGACAAGGCCTGGCAGGCCTACGCCGACAAACTCGACGAACTGGCGCGTTTCACCCTCAGCCAAGGCGTGCGCCTGGCCTACCATCATCACATGGGGGCCTATGTCGAGTCGCCCAGCGACATCGACCGGCTGATGGCCCTGACCAGCACCGATGTCGGCCTGCTGTTCGACTCGGGGCACTGCTACCTGGGCGGTGGCGAACCGTTGCAGGTACTGCGCAAGCACATCGATCGAGTCTGCCACGTGCACTTCAAGGACGTGCGCAAGGGCGTGGTGCAACTGGCGCGCAACAACCTGTGGAGCTTCCCGGACTGCATCGTCAACGGCGCCTTTACCGTGCCTGGCGATGGCGACATCAACTTTGGCGAGCTGCTCGACGAGCTGCTCGCCCATCACTACCAAGGCTGGCTGGTGGTCGAGGCGGAGCAGGATCCGGCCGTGGCGCCCAGCTACGCTTTCGCGCAAAAGGGCTACCAGACCCTGCGCCGTCTGCTTGATGAGAGGACTACCCAATGAGCCTGCTAGTCAAAAGCAATGCCCGTGGCCAGACCATGGTGCAACTGCCCCAGGGCGAACTCGAATACGTCGGTTTCGCCGCCTACCGCTTGAGCCTGGGCGAGAGCCTGCCGGTCAGCGCCGGCGACCAGGAACTGTGCCTGGTGCTGCTCAGCGGCCGCGTCGATATCAAGGGCGAAGCGCCCCAAGGCGGTTTCAAGTGGGACAACATCGGCGATCGCCGCTCGGTGTTCGAGGACAAATCGCCCTTCGCCGCCTACCTGCCACCGGGCAGCCAGGCGCGGATTACCGCGCTGAGCGATGTGCAGATCGGCGTGTGCGCCGCGCCCGGTTCCAAGGACACCGGGCTTGGCCCGCGGCTGATCGAGCCGGCCAGCATGAAGCGCAGCGTGCGTGGCAAGGGCGCCAATACCCGCTACGTGTGCGACATCCTCCCGGACACCGAGCCGGCCCATTCCCTGCTGGTGGTGGAAGTGCGCACGCCGTCCGGGCATTCGTCCAGCTACCCGCCGCACAAGCACGATACCGACGACCTGCCGCACCAGAGCTTTCTCGAAGAGACGTATTACCACCAGATCAATCCGCCGCAGGGCTTCGTGTTCCAGCGCGTGTACACCGACGACCGCAGCATCGATCAGGCCATGGCGGTGGAAAACAGCGACCTGGTGGTGGTGCCCAAGGGGTATCACCCGGTCAGCGTGCCTTATGGCTACGAGTCGTATTACTTGAACGTCATGGCCGGGCCCAAGCGGGTCTGGCAGTTTCATAACGATCCGCAGCATGCGTGGTTGATGGATTTGTAAAACCAAGATCTGCGGTGCTGCTGCCATTGGCGGGCACAGGCGCCCCACACTCTTCAGACTGGAGACAACAATAAAATGAGCACTGCCCCGGTTATTGGTCACTACCTCGACGGCGAGGTGCAGCACAGCGGCACCGAGCGTTTCAGCGATGTCTTCAACCCGGCCACCGGTGAGGTCCAGGGCCGCGTCGCGCTGGCCACCCAAGGCACCGTCGACGCCGCCGTAGCCTCGGCGCTCAAGGCTTTTCCGGCGTGGTCCGAGCAATCCTCGCTGCGCCGCGCGCGGGTCATGTTCAAGTTCAAGGAACTGCTCGACCAGCACCACGACGAACTGGCGGCCATCATCAGCCGCGAACACGGCAAGGTGTTTTCGGACGCCAAGGGCGAAGTCACTCGCGGCATCGAGATCGTCGAATTCGCCTGCGGTGCGCCGAGCCTGCTCAAGACCGATTTCAGCGACAACATCGGTGGCGGCATCGACAACTGGAATCTGCGCCAGCCTCTGGGTGTGTGCGCCGGGGTCACGCCGTTCAACTTCCCGGTCATGGTGCCGCTGTGGATGATCCCGCTGGCGCTGGTGACGGGTAACTGCTTCATCCTCAAGCCCTCGGAGCGCGATCCGTCGGCCAGCCTGCTGATGGCCCGGCTGCTCAAGCAGGCCGGTCTGCCCGATGGCGTGTTCAGCGTGGTGCAAGGTGACAAGCTGGCCGTCGATGGCCTGCTGCAGCACCCGGATATCCAGGCGATCTCCTTCGTCGGCTCGACACCGATCGCTGAATACATTCACACCCAGGCCAGCCAGCGCGGCAAGCGTGTACAGGCGCTGGGCGGCGCCAAGAATCACATGATCGTGATGCCCGACGCCGACCTCGATCAAGCGGCCGATGCGCTGATCGGTGCTGCCTATGGTTCGGCGGGGGAGCGCTGCATGGCGATCTCCATCGCGGTGGCGGTCGGTGACGTGGCCGACAAGCTGATCGCCAAGCTACTGCCGCGCATCGACCAGCTCAAGGTTGGCAATGGCATGCAGCCCGACAGTGACATGGGCCCGCTGGTGACGGCGGTGCACAAGGCCAAAGTCGAGGGCTACATCGCCCAGGGCGTGAAAGAAGGCGCCGAGTTGCTGGTAGACGGCCGTGGTTTCACGGTGCCTGGCGCCGAGAACGGCTTCTTCGTCGGCGCGACCTTGTTCGACAAGGTCGGCACTGACATGAGCATCTACAAGGAAGAGATTTTCGGGCCGGTGCTGGGCATCGTCCGGGTGGCTGATTTCGCCACGGCGGTGGAGCTGATCAACGCTCATGAATTCGGTAACGGCGTGTCGTGCTTCACCAGTGACGGCGGCATTGCTCGGGCGTTCGCACGCAACATCAAGGTCGGCATGGTGGGCATCAACGTGCCGATCCCGGTGCCCATGGCCTGGCATTCGTTCGGTGGCTGGAAGCGCTCGCTGTTCGGCGATCATCACGCCTATGGCGACGAAGGCGTGCGCTTCTATAGCCGCTACAAGAGTGTCATGCAACGCTGGCCGGACAGCATCGCCAAAGGCGCCGAGTTCAGTATGCCGACGGCTAAATAAACCCTGAACCGATGGCGACTGGATGGCCGTCTTCGCGAGCAAGCCTTGCTCCTGCAGGTGCACGCCGCACCTGTGGAAGCACAGCTCGCCCGCGACGAGGCCCGCTGGCCCAACACAGAATGTTCCTGAGCACTGCTACCTGGAGAATAAAAACAATGTCCCAGCCCCTGCGTTTCGCCCTGAATCGTATGGTTGCACCGCGTCTGTCGCTGCCCGACTTCATCGACCTGGCGGTGAGCCTCAAGGCCGATGCCATCGAGATCCGCAACGACCTCAACGGCATCGAGATCGAAGACGGCACCCCTGCCCAGGTGGTGCGTGAACTGTGCGAAGAGCGCGGCATCCGCGTGCTGTCGATCAACGCCCTGTATCCCTTCGATGTGTGGAACGACGAACGCCGCGCCCAGACCCTCAAGCTCGCCGCCTATGCCCGTGACTGCGGCGCCCAGGGGCTGGTGATGTGCCCGCGCAACGAGCACGCCGACCCACGCAGCCCCGCCGAACGCAATGCCGGTTTGCGTACGGCACTCACCGAACTGGCGCCGATCCTGCGCGAGCACGGCTTGCTGGGTTTCGTCGAGCCACTGGGTTTCGAAGAGTGCGCGCTGCGCTACAAGCGCATTGCGGTAGAAGCGATCAAGGCCATCGGCGGCCTGGATGTGTTCCGCCTGGTGCACGACACCTTCCATCACCATCTGGCCAGCGAACACGAATTCTTCCCGGAGCTGACTGGCCTGGTGCACATCTCCGGTGTCGAGGACGCCCAGGCGCCGCTCAATACCATCCGCGATGGCCACCGCGTGCTGGTGGGCGACGGCGATATCCTCGGCAACGCGGCGCAACTCGACACGTTGCTGAGCACGGGGTATCGCGGCTATGTGTCGTTCGAGCCGTTCGCCGAAAGCGTTCATGGCCTGAGCGACATCCGCCAGGCGCTGGCGGCGAGCATGGCGCATTTGCGTACGGCGTTGGCCTGATTTCGTGGGCAGCGCCTGCTCCCACAGGGATCAAAAGCGAACGCAAGGCAGCACATAATAATTGAAGGTGTGAACATGACCACAACCCGACTGACCATGGCCCAGGCCCTGGTGAAATTCCTCGACAACCAGTACGTCGAGGTCGATGGCGTCGAAAGCAAATTCGTCGCTGGGGTGTTTACCATCTTCGGCCATGGCAACGTGCTGGGCGTCGGCCAGGCGCTGGAGCAAGATGCCGGCGAGTTGGTGGTGCACCAGGGCCGTAACGAGCAGGGCATGGCCCACGCCGCCATCGGCTTCGCCAAGCAGCACCTGCGGCGCAAGATCTACGCCTGCTGTTCATCGGTGGGCCCCGGTGCCGCCAACATGCTCACTGCGGCCGCCACGGCCACCGCCAACCGCATTCCGCTGTTGCTGCTGCCGGGCGATGTGTACGCCAGCCGCCAGCCCGACCCGGTGCTGCAGCAGATCGAGCAGTTCCACGACCTGAGCATCAGCACCAACGACGCCTTCCGCGCGGTGAGCAAATACTGGGATCGCATCAACCGCCCCGAGCAACTGATGAGCGCGGCCATTCACGCCATGCGGGTGCTCACCGATCCGGCCGAAACCGGCGCGGTGACCCTGGCCTTGCCGCAAGACGTGCAGGCCGAAGCCTACGACTACCCGGACAGCTTCCTGCAAAAGCGCGTGCACCGCATCGATCGTCGGCTGCCCACCGAGGCCATGCTCGCCGACGCCGTGGCGGCGCTGCGCGGCAAACGCACGCCCTTGATCATCTGCGGCGGTGGGGTCAAATACGCCGGCGCCAACGCGCAACTGCAGGCCTTTGCCGAACGCTTCGACATCCCCTTCGCCGAAACCCAGGCGGGCAAGAGCGCCATCGTCTCGGCCCATCCGCTCAACGTCGGCGGCATCGGCGAAACCGGCTGCCTGGCCGCCAACCTGCTGGCCAAGGAAGCCGACCTGATCATCGGTATCGGCACCCGTTACACCGACTTCACCACTTCATCCAAGTGGCTGTTCCAGCACCCCGAGGTGCAGTTTCTCAACATCAACATCAGCCCCGCCGACGCCCTCAAGCTCGACGGCGTGCAGTTGCTCTGCGATGCCAAGGTCGGCTTGCAGCAGCTGTCCGATCACCTGGCCCGCACCGGCTTTCGCTCGGGCTGGAACAACCGCGTGCAACAGGCCCGCGCCGAACTGGATGCCGAGGTCGATCGTATCTATCAAGTGGAATACACCAGCGCCGATTTCGTCCCCGAGATCAACGATCACATGGACCCGGCCGTGCTGCGTGAATTCATCGAGCTGACCGGCTCGTGCCTGACCCAGAGCCGCGTGCTCGGCGTGCTCAACGAAACCCTGCCCAGCGACGGCATCATTGTCGCGGCCGCCGGCAGCCTGCCCGGCGACCTGCAACGCAGCTGGCGCAGCAAGGGCGTCAACACCTATCACCTGGAATACGGCTACTCGTGCATGGGCTACGAAGTCAACGCCGCCTTGGGCGTCAAGCTCGCCGAACCGCAGCGCGAGGTCTATGCGCTGGTGGGCGACGGCTCGTACATGATGCTGCATTCCGAACTGGCGACTTCGATCCAGGAGCGGCGCAAGATCAACGTGGTGCTGCTCGACAACATGACTTTCGGCTGCATCAACAACCTGCAGATGGAACACGGCATGGACAGCTTCGGCACCGAGTTCCGCTTTCGCAACCCGGACAGTGGCCAGCTCGATGGCGGTTTCGTGCCGGTGGATTTTGCCATGAGCGCGGCGGCGTACGGCTGCAAGACTTACAAGGTCTCGACCGTCGAGCAACTGCGCGCGGCGTTGGCCGATGCTCGGCTGCAAACGGTGTCGACGCTCATCGATATCAAGGTTCTGCCCAAGACCATGATTCACAAATATCTGTCCTGGTGGCGCGTGGGCGTGGCGCAAGTGTCCACCAGCGCGCGCACCGATGCGGTGGCCAAGACCCTGAACGAACGACTGGCCGAGGCCCGTCAGTACTGATTGCGCTCTGACCAACAAAAACAATCTGGAGGCTTCACATGGCTACCTCTTCTACACCGCTAAAACTGGGCGTCATCGGTACCGGCGCCATCGGTCGTGACCATATCCGTCGCTGCAGCCACGCCTTGATCAATAGCACGGTGGTGGCGGTCACCGATATCAACCTGGAGCACGCCGCCAAGGTCGTGGCCGAGCTGGGCATTGCCGCCGAGGTGTATGCCGATGGCCACGCGGTCATCAATGCGCCGGAAGTCGAGGCGATCCTGGTCACGTCCTGGGGCCCGACCCACGAAGAGTTCGTGCTGGCCGCCATCGCGGCGGGCAAGCCGGTGTTCTGCGAGAAGCCGCTGGCAGTGACCGCCGAGGGCTGCCGGCACATCGTCGATGCCGAGATCGCCTATGGCAAACGCCTGGTCCAGGTGGGCTTCATGCGTCCTTATGACGAAGGCTACCGCGCGCTCAAACGGGTCATCGACAGCGGCCAGATCGGCGAACCGCTGATGCTCCACTGCGCGCACCGCAACCCCACCGTGCCGGAGCAGTACAAGACCGACATGGCGATCACCGACACGCTGATTCACGAACTCGACGTGCTGCGCTGGCTGTTGGCCGATGACTACAAATCCGTGCAGGTGGTGTTCCCGCGCAAGACCAGCAAAGCCTTCGCCCATCTCAAAGACCCGCAGATCGTGCTGATCGAGACGGTCAAGGGCACGCGCATCGACGTCGAGGTATTCGTCAACTGCCAGTACGGCTACGACATTCAATGCGAAGTGGTGGGGGAGACCGGTATCGCGCGGCTGCCGGAGCCGTCGCAGGTGCAGTTGCGCAGCGAGGCGAAGCTGTCCAACGCGATTCTGATGGACTGGAAGGACCGCTTTATCGCCGCCTATGACGTCGAGTTGCAGGCCTTTATCGATGGCGTGCGCGCCGGGCACATCAACGGCCCGTCGGCGTGGGATGGTTTTGCGGCGGCGGTGGCGGCCGATGCCTGCGTGGCGGCGCAGCAGAGCGGCGCGATCGTCGAACTGGGCCTGCCTGCGCGGCCGTCGTTTTATAACTGAGCCAATATTGCTTTCATTGCTGCAAGAGGTGCGTTGCCTGTGCGGACCTCTTCGCGGGCAAGCCTTGCTCCCACAGGGCAGTTGCAGAGTCGTGCGCCTGTGGGCGCAAGGCTTGCCCGCGAAGACAATGGCCGATGCAGCTCTGCCGCAAGAGCCAAGCGCGATTTCGCGTACACAGTCGCTATCTAAAGGATCCTCTTATGCGCATCGGACTGGTTGGCTACGGCTTTGGTGGCCGTTTCTTTCATGCTCCCCTGCTCACCAGCCTGGCCGACGCCAAGCTGGTGGGCGTGGTGACTCGTTCCGACGAGCGCCGCCAGCAACTCAGCGCTGATCACCCCGGCGTGCCGGCGTTCGACAGCATCGGCCAACTGGTCGAAGCCGGCGTCGATCTACTGGTGATCTGCACGCCGTTACCCGGTCGTGCCGCCCTGATCCAGGAGGCTTTCGATCACGGCATCGCCGTCGTCAGCGACAAGCCCTTCGCCTTCAACGCCACCGAGGCCAGCGCCTTGATCGCCGCCGCGCACAGCGGCGGTGCGCCCTTCACCGTGTATCAGAATCGGCGCTGGGATTCGGACTTTCTCACCGTACGCAAACTGATCGCCGAGGGCACCCTGGGCACCGTCAGCCATTTTGAATCACGCTTCGAGCGCTACTCGCCACAGTCCCTGGGCGACACCAGCGCCGGCGGGGTGTTGCTCGACCTCGGCAGCCATCTGGTGGACCAGGCCCTGCAACTGTTCGGCGCGGTCGAAACGGTGTACGGCGAGCTGTACTACAGTCCACAGGCCCCTGACGTGGATTATGGTTTTTTCGTGGCCTTGCGCCATCGCAGTGGGGTGGTCAGCCACCTCTATGGCAACAAATTGCAGGACGCCGAGCCACGGCGTTTTCGCGTGACTGGCAGTAACGGCACTTATTGTGTCGAGGGCCTCGATGGCCAGGAAGAAGCGACCCTGGCCGGCCGCTCACCGCGCAGCGAAGGCGAGCGCTGGGGCGTCGAAGAGCATCGACGCTGGGGCTGGTTCGAACGCGGCGCCGAACGGGAGAAAGTGCGCAGCGAGCACGGCAACTGGCCGCAGTTCTATGGGCAGGTGGTCGAGGCCATCAAAGAAGGCCGCGAACTGCCCGTAGCACTGGACGAAGCCCTGCTGACAGTGCGCGTATTGGACGCCGCGCGACTGAGCTCAGAGCGCCGTCAGGTGGTGAAATTGACCGACGATGGCAGCGCAGAAAAAATTTAGAATAAAATTCTAAAACAGGTTGATATGGAAATTATTTTCTAATAGAGTCGTTCCAAGGTTGCCGATCCTCACAATAAAACCAACAAATAAACAGGTACCGTCATGAACATGCTCCGCACTGCGCGTCACGCCGCACCTCTTCTGAAAACACTGGCCAAGGCCTGTGCCCGTCTGCTCGATGTCGCTTTCCATCCCAAAGGTATCGAACGCAATGGCGCGCTGGTGCTGTGCATTCCCGGTGCCCCCATCGTGCGTTTGCACTGACCGCGACGCTGTCCAGCTGCCTCTGGAAAAGCTGTTTCAAGGACGCACCTTCAAGAACGCACCTTCAAGAAAAGCACCTACAAGAAAAACAAGGAACCGCTCGCTCATGAAGACTCCACACCTCTTAGCTTCACTTGCCTTGTCTCTGTCCCTCTCGGTGGCCAGCGCCAGCGCTTTTGCCGACATCAAGATCGGCGTGGCCATGTCGCAGTTCGACGACACCTGGCTGACCTACCTGCGCGAGTTCATGGATAAACGCGCCAAGTCCATCACCACTGAAAAAGTCAGCCTGCAGTTCGTCGACGGCCGTGCCGACGTCAACAAGCAGTTCGACCAGGTGCAGGAGCTGATCAGTAACAAGGTCGACGCCATCATCGTCAATCCGGTCGACACCGCTGCGACGGCCAACATCACCAAGACTGCCGAAAAAGCCGGTATTCCGCTGGTCTACGTGAACCGCAAGCCGGACGGCGACAAGCCGCTGCCCAAAGGCGTGGCCACGGTGGTTTCCGACGAAATCGAAGCCGGCCATCTGCAGGGCCAGTTCGTCGCGGACAAGCTGAACGGCAAAGGCAATGTGGTGATCCTGTTGGGCGACCTGGCCAATAACGCCACGACCAATCGGACCAAAGGGGTCAAGGAGATATTCGCCAAGTATCCCGACATCAAGGTCATCCAGGAGCAGACCGGGATCTGGCTGCGTGACAAAGGCATGACCCTGACCAACGACTGGTTGACCCAGGGCAAGGAATTCAACGCGGTGGTTTCCAACAACGACGAGATGGCCATTGGTGCCGCCATGGCGCTCAAACAAGCCGGCGTCAAGGAAGGCAGCGTGTTCGTCACCGGCGTCGACGGCACCCCCGACGGCTTGAACGCCATCGAGAAGAAGCAGATGGCCGCCTCGGTATTCCAGGACGCCAAGGGCCAGGCCGAAGGCGCGGTGGATGTCGCGGTGAAGATGGTCAAGAAAGAAGACTATCCGGCGGCGACCGTCATCCCATACCGCCTGATCACCCCGGAAAACGTCGCGACCTTCAAATAAAACGCTCAGGGCTTCGCGCTTAGCGATTCGAACCTGTGCCCATGGTGGCTCGCGCCTGACGCGGCCACCCTGAAGATGGAGAGCCTGTCATGTTTGCCCAAGCCAACCTCGCAATGCCCACCGCGCAAGCACTGCCGACTGGCGCAACGGATCCCCAAGCGTCGCCCTATTTGCTGGAAATCACCCACATCAGCAAAGGCTTCCCAGGCGTCATCGCCTTGTCCGACGTGCAGTTGCGCGTCCGCCCAGGCTCGGTGCTGGCGTTGATGGGCGAGAACGGCGCGGGCAAGTCGACGCTGATGAAAATCATCGCCGGCATCTATCAACCCGACGCCGGCGAGCTGTTCCTGCGCGGCAAGCCCGTGAGCTTTGCCACGCCTTTGGCCGCATTGCAGGCCGGGATCGCGATGATCCATCAGGAACTCAACCTGATGCCGCACATGACCATCGCCGAGAACATCTGGATCGGCCGCGAGCAGCTCAATGGCCTGCACATGGTCGACCACCGCGCCATGCACCGCGCCACCGCCGATCTGCTGGGGCGCCTGCGTATCCGCCTTGACCCGGAAGAACAAGTGGGCAACCTCAGCATTGCCGAACGGCAGATGGTCGAGATCGCCAAGGCGGTGTCCTACGACTCCGACATCCTGATCATGGACGAGCCGACTTCGGCCATCACCGAGACCGAAGTCGAGCACCTGTTCTCGATCATCCAGGACCTCAAGTCCCAGGGCAAAGGCATCATCTACATCACCCACAAAATGAAGGAAGTGTTCGCCATCGCCGATGAAGTCGCGGTGTTCCGCGACGGCCAGTACATCGGCTTGCACAAGGCCGACACGCTGAATGACGACACGCTGATTTCGATGATGGTCGGCCGCGAACTGAGCACGTTGTTCCCGGTGCGTGAAACGCCGATCGGCAAACGCCTGCTGACCGTGCGCGACCTGAGCCTCGACGGGGTGTTCGAGAAAGTCTCCTTCGACCTGCACGCCGGCGAGATCCTCGGTATCGCCGGGCTGATGGGCTCGGGCCGTACCAATGTCGCCGAAGCGCTGTTCGGCATCACCCCGAGCACCGGCGGCGAGATCACCCTGGACGACCAACCGCTGCGCGTCACCGATCCGCACATGGCCATCGAGAAGGGCTTCGCGCTGCTCACCGAAGACCGCAAGCTGACCGGCCTGTTCGGTTGCCTGTCGGTGCTCGAGAACATGGAAATGGCGGTGCTGCCGCACTACGTGGGCAACGGTTTCGTTCACCAGAAAGCCCTGCGCGTGCTGTGTGAAGACATGTGCCGCAAGCTGCGGGTCAAGACCCCGTCGCTGGAGCAGTGCATCGACACCCTGTCCGGCGGCAACCAGCAGAAGGCGCTATTGGCGCGCTGGCTGATGACCAATCCGCGCATCCTGATTCTTGACGAGCCGACCCGTGGCATCGACGTCGGCGCCAAGGCCGAGATCTATCGCCTGATCGCCTTTTTGGCCAGCGAGGGCATGGCAGTGATCATGATTTCTTCCGAGCTGCCTGAGGTGCTGGGCATGAGCGACCGGGTCATGGTCATGCACGAGGGCGAACAGATGGGCATCCTCGATCGCGCCGACGCTACCCAGGAGCGGGTCATGCAGCTCGCTTCGGGTATCGCTGTGCATTGATCCGGTCGGTCCCCTGTGGGAGCGGGCTCTGCCCGCGAAATTTCGATACCGCGCGGCTCCCTGAGCGCCGCGCCGCAACACCACCCGGGCCACCGGCCCGCGTCAGAACAAGAAGAGGTGAGTGGCTATGAACACAATCGTGGAAAACAAACCGGCCACGGCGCCGACCCGTTCGCGGCGGCGCATGCCCACCGAGCTGAGTATCTTCCTGGTGCTGATCGGCATCGCGCTGATCTTCGAAGCGTTCGGCTGGATAGTGCGCGACCAGAGTTTCCTGTTGAACAGCCAGCGCCTGGTGCTGATGATCCTGCAGGTATCGATCATCGGCCTGATTGCCATCGGCGTGACCCAGGTGATCATCACCACCGGTATCGATTTGTCCTCCGGCTCAGTGCTGGCGCTGTCGGCGATGGTCGCGGCGAGCCTGGCGCAGAGTTCTGATTTCACCCGCGCGGTGTTCCCGTCGCTGACCGACATGCCTGTCTATGTGCCGGTGATCGCCGGGCTCGGGGTCGGCTTGCTGGCCGGAGCGATCAACGGCAGCATCATCGCCATGACCGGGATTCCGCCCTTTATCGCCACCCTCGGCATGATGGTGTCGGCCCGTGGCCTGGCGCGTTTCTACACCGAGGGCCAACCGATCAGCATGCTGACTGATTCTTACACTGCCATCGGCCGTGGGGCCATGCCGGTGATCATCTTTCTGGTAGTGGCGGTGATCTTTCATATCGCCCTGCGCTATACCAAGTACGGCAAGTACACCTACGCCATCGGCGGCAACATGGCGGCGGCGCGTACCTCGGGGATCAACGTCAAGCGCCATTTGATCATCGTCTACAGCATCGCCGGCTTGCTGGCCGGATTGGCCGGGGTCGTGGCGTCGGCACGTGCCGCGACGGGTCAGGCCGGCATGGGCGTGTCCTACGAGCTGGACGCCATCGCCGCCACGGTGATCGGCGGTACCAGCCTGGTAGGTGGCGTGGGCCGGATCAGCGGCACGGTGATCGGCGCACTGATCCTTGGGGTCATGGCCAGCGGCTTTACGTTCGTGGGCGTCGATGCCTATATCCAGGACATCATCAAGGGCTTGATCATCGTGATCGCAGTGGTGATCGACCAGTATCGCAACAAGCGCAAGTTGAAACGCTGAAGCGGGTTGCAGCCCATTGCAGGTGGTGCATCGACCACCGTCTTCGCGGGCAAGCCTTGCTCCCACAGTCTCGAGCCGTACACCTGTGGGAGCAAGGCTTGCCCGCGAAAGCGCCGGTTGCCACAGCGCAAGATTTCAGTCAGCTCACACACTCCCACAGTGCAAGTCGATCTCGAGCCGTACACCTGTGGGAGCAAGGCTTGCCCGCGAAAGGGTCGGTTGCCACAGCGCAAGACTTCAGTCAGCTCACACACTCCCACAGTGCAAGTCGATCTCGAGCCGTACACCTGTGGGAGCAAGGCTTGCCCGCGAAAGCGCCGGTAGCCACAGCGCAAGACTTCAGTCAGCTCACACACTCCCACAGTGCAAGTCGGTCTCGAGCCGTACACCTGTGGGAGCAAGGCTTGCCCGCGAAGGGGCCGGTAGCCACAGCGCAAGATTTCAGTCAGCTCACACACTCCCACAGTGCAAGTCGGTCTTGAGCCGTACACCTGTGGGAGCAAGGCTCGCCCGCGAAAGGGCCGGTCGCCACAGCGCAAGATTTCAGTCAGCTCACACACTCCCACAGTGCAAGTCGGTCTCGAGCCGTACACCTGTGGGAGCAAGGCTTGCCCGCGAAAGCGCCGGTCGCCACAGCGCAAGATTTCAGTCAGCTCACACACTCCCACAGTGCAAGTCGGTCTCGAGCCGTACACCTGTGGGAGCAAGGCTTGCCCGCGAAAGCGTCGGTCGCCACAGCGCAAGACTTCAGTCAGCTCACACACTCCCACAGTGCAAGTCGATCTCGAGCCGTACACCTGTGGGAGCAAGGCTCGCCCGCGAAAGGGCCGGCCGCCACAGCGCAAGATTTCAGTCAGCTCACACACTCCCACAGTGCAAGTCGATCTCGAGCCGTACACCTGTGGGAGCAAGGCTTGCCCGCGAAAGGGTCGGTAGCCACAGCGCAAGATTTAAGTCAGCTCACACACTCAACATCTGTAGTGGCCAACGCCGGGTGATGTCATCGACACGCCCGGCGCTGAGGTTGAAGCCCGCCATCCACTGCTCGCTTAGGCTCAGCCACTCAGGCAGGTCAGGCTGGCTGGTCTGGCCCAGGTCCGAGCTGTACAGCACTCGCGGCAACTCCCCCAGCACCGCAGCGAAATCGTCGGCCGGTTGATAGCCCAGCAGATAGGTGAGGGCGGTCTGCTCGATGTACAGGAACGGCAAATCCCCCAAGGCTTGCAGCGCTTTGGCGTCGAGCCCGGTCATAGGGTTGGCCGGTTGGTTGAGCATCAAGCGTGGCACCCCAAGGCGATCCGCCGCTTCTACCAGCCGTAACACCTCAGGCCCGTTGGCATGCCCGGTGGAAATCACCAATGGGTAGTCACGGCTCATGCGCAGCAGATCGAGGGTGGCGGCGGTGAGCTGGCCGCTGGTGTCGCTGACGGTCAACGGCTGGATCGGCCGCTGGCCGAGGATCGGGTGGCTAAGGGTGCGGGCCAGGCGGCTACTGTGCTGGCGCCCGGTGACGGTGGGCAGGTGCACGATAAAGCGCAGGTCGGCATCGTGCTGGCACAGCGAGCGTTCGACCACGCGGGTATCGAGGCCGCCGGCGATTTCGTTGAGCACCACCGAGCCGGACACCGGCAGGCCGCGGGCGCGGGCTTCCCAGGCCTGGGCGGCAGTGCAGCCGAGGTGATTCTTGAGTACGACCCAGCCGTTGTGCTCGCGGTAATGCTCGCCGACAGCGGTGGCGCTGTGGCGGCGCAGGTAGGCATCGGGGCCGGCGTGGTAGTGGACGTCGATGAAGGTTGCGTGGGTGATGTTCATGGTGAGGGCCTGTCTGGAAGTTGATGTCGATTGGGCGAGCCTCTTCGCCGCCGAACGCGCACCCGTGCTCCCACAGTGCGCAGCGGCCCTGAGTCGTACACCTGTGGGAGCGAAGCGTGCTCGCGAAGAGGTCGGTGCGGCTGGCGCATAGTCTGTTCATGACGCGCTTTGTGCGGTCAGGCGCAGATGTTCCTGCACCCACGCCCAGACCCGTGCCGGGTGTTCGATATGCGGGCGCATGCCGCTGCCGGGGATGCTGGCGGCGAGGTGTCGGGTGGTGCGCGGGAAGCTGATGTTGCTGGCGCGTACCAGATGCGATTGTTCGCCGTAGAGGCTCAGGAGTTTGCCGGGATAGGCGTGTACGGCATCGCGTACATCGAGTCGTTCGAGCAGGCCAAAGCCGCGTTCGAGCCGTTCACACGCCAGCGCATCCGCCGTGGGCCTGGGCCGTGCGTCATCCCAGTCGCGAGCAGGCTCGCCCCCGACAGTCCGGGGCTGCGCTGGGCGGTGGGCGAGAGAGGGGCCGTCGGGGGCAAGCCCGCTCGCTACAGAGTTGCCTGCGGATGGGGCGATCGTTGCGTTGGCACCCGCGTCTGCCGTCACCCAGTGCTCCAGCCAGCGCAGGGCCTCGGTCAGCTCGCCAGCGGCGGCCAATTGCGCCATATACCCCAGCCGCTCATCCAGCTGTGAATCAGCCTGGGTCGGCGCGCTGATCAGCAAGGTCGCCGGTATCGATGCGGCCCAGCGGCTGGCCAGCAGGCTCTGCACCACCGCGCCGCCCAGGGCGCTGCCGGCCAGTAGCTGGATTGGCCCAAGCCCCTGGAGAATCCGCCGCCAGGCATCGGCAAAGGTCGGCAGATCTTCAGGCGCCGGTTGCAGTGACAGGCTGTCGAAGATCATCACGCGATACCCAAGCGCCACCAGCCGCTCGGTCAGGGGCGCGAAAAACTGCCCCTCGTCCCAATACGGCATGACCGGCGCCATGACCACGGCCAGGGCGGGGCCATGGCCGTGGCTGACGAAGCTGATGTCGCTGGCGCCTGACACCGTGCCACCGGCCTGTGCGCCGATCGAGGCAACAACGCTCGATTCAATGCGGCCGCGACCACTCGCCGCCGGTTCAGCGAAAGGCTTCATAGGCATAGCCGCGCTCCTTGTTGCAGCGCGCTCCGGGCCGCCGCGACGATCTGCTCGACCAGTTGCCCTGCCGGGAGAATATCGTTGACCAGGTCCACGACCTCGCCGGCCCAGATCGCCCGCACATCGAGGTTGTCGACGCGTAGCGCTTGCGCATAGTCGTAGGCGACGCTGGAGGCCGCACTGCTCAGCAGATGCTCTCGGCCCAGCCAGCGTTCAGTGAACTGATTGGCCAGGGCGCGGCCGCTGTAGTGCTCCGGCCAGTCGATGCCGCGGATCTGATCGAAGCCGCGGGTGCGCACGGTATCGCTGGCGATCCCGTGCACCACTCGTTGCTTGAGCCCGGTGGAGGGCAGGGCTTCGTCGCTGGCCAGCAAGCGCGTGCCCATCATCACCCCGTCGGCGCCCAGGAGCAGCGCGGCGGCCATGCCGCGACCGTCGGCGATACCACCGGCGGCAATCAACACCGCCTGCTCACCGACCGCGTCACGCACCGCCGGAATCAACGGCAGGCTGGCACGGCGCAGGCTGTGACCGCCGGCCTCGGCGCCTTGCACGATCAAGGCGTCGGCGCCGGCATCGAGCGCGGCAAGGGCCTGATCGACGTCGTGCACCTGCACCACCACCAAGGCGCCGGCGTCCTTGATCGGCGCGACGAAGGGCCGCGCGTCGCCGAACGACAAGGCGACCACATGGGGCTGGTACTCCAGCGCCAGATCAAGCAGGGCCATGTTCTTGGCTACGGTGAACATCACCAGGCCGACACCCCAGGGCTGGATGACTTCACGCATCTGCTCCAGCTCGGTTTTCATCCAGGTCGGGTCGCCGTAGCTGGCGCCGATCAGCCCCAGCCCGCCCGCTTGTGATACCGCCGTAGCCAGGCGCGCACCAGACACTGCGCCCATGGGCGCGAGCACAACGGGGTGGGGGATGTTGAACAGTCGGCACAGTTTGGAATCGAGGGTACTCATCGGGTACAGGCTCCATTGCGGGCATCAGCGCCCCATCAGGCGGCGCGATGCTGAAAAGTGACGGCGCGGTGCGTAGGTCAAGAGGCGGTGACAGGAGTTTCCAACGCGCTGGGGATGTAATCGGTGACGCGGTACAGATGGAATTCCCAGCTGCCGGTCTCCTTGAGTTTCAGATAGCGGCGGTTGAATTCGTCGTCCTCAAACAGTGACTCGAACTCGGCCTGATTGCGCCACAGCGCCTGGTTGATGACGGTCTTGCCATCGATGCTCTTGTACAACCGACTCCACTCGAACGAGGGATAGGTACGGGCCACGTAGCCCACCGCCGAGCGCAGCACGTCAAGCGCGGCGTCCTGCTGGCCCTCGTCGACATGCACCACGTTGACCAGGTAGATGGCGTCTTGCTCGTTGCTGGCGAAATCGCTCATGCCACATCCTCCAGCGCCGGCGAGTAGGGCTGGCGCAGGCCTTGTTGTTCGAGGCGCGGCAGCACGTCGGCGACAAAATCGTCGAGGCCCTGGTGGTAGTCCAGCCAGGTCAGGCACAGGCCGTCGATGCCCAGTTCGTTGTAGGCATTGCACTGCTCGGCAATCATCTGGGCGGTGCCCACCAGCGGCATGCCGGCAAAGCCCGCCTTGAAGTGAAAGCGAAAGCGCTCGGCGTCTTCGGCGTTGGCGAACATGCCGCTCTGCACGCCGATCTCGGCGGTAACGTTATCCAGCGCGGCCTCGTCGCCGTGCTGATTGACGTAGTAGTCCAGATAGTCTTCGGCCTCTTTGAGCGAGTCCTTCTGCACCACGTAGGCGTACACCCAGATCTGGAGTTCGCGGCCGTATTCCTTGCGCGCCAGGTCACGGTAGGTGTTGATCTGCGCGCGCATGGCGTCGGGGCCGTCTTCCTGTTTGAGAATCAAAAACGCCGCATCGCAATGCTCGGCGCAAAAACGTCGGCCGCGCTCTGAGCCCCCGGCGTTCATCAGGAACGGCCGATTGAGCGGCTTGGGTTGCGACACGCCTTGGGCGATGTTGAAGAACTCGCCCTTGAAGTCGAAGGCGCTGGGTTCGGTCCAGGCCTTGCGGGCGATGCTCAGCCATTCATCGGCATGGTCGTAGCGGCGGTCGTGGGGCAGCTGGGCGCCGCCGTTGAACATGCCCATTTCCTTGCCGTACCAGCCGCAGATGATGTTGAGGCCGAAGCGCCCGCCGCTGATGTGGTCGATGGTCGCCGCCTGCTTGGCGGCGAACAGCGGGTGCACGGTGGACAGATGCGAGGTGGTGAACAGCGCGATCTGTTCGGTCACCGAGGCCAGGCCGGCGGCCCAGGTGTAGGTTTCGTACGACACGCCCATGGGGTCGCTGTCGCCCCCCCAGCCGCGCCAGCGACCGACCGGCAGCAACAGTTCGAGGCCGGCGCGATCGGCTTTTTTCGCCAGTTGTAGGTTCGCGGTCCAGTCGGCGGCGGCCAGGCGTTCAGGCGCCGAGGTCAGGGTGCAGCCGCCTTCGATATTGATGCCGAACACGCCGAGCTTGAGGCGGTTGGGGCTGCTGAACATGGGGTTGGGCTTGCGGGTGATTGCAGTCATTGTGCTGCTCCTTGCGGGGTGACTTGAGGGTTGGCGTTGAGCCAGGGCTGGTCGTAGCGATGCAGGCGCCGTGCTTCGCCCAGCGACAGGCCGCGGCTGATCGACAGGATGATTTCGCGCTCGGTGCGCTCCACGGCTTCGGCGCGCTGCAGTACCGCTTCGAACTGCGCGCGGGGGATGGCCAGGCAACCGCTGGCGTCGGCGACGATGACATCACCGGGGTAGATCGCTACGCCGCTGATGCGCACCGGTACTTGCACGGCCTTGAGCTGCACGCGGTTCTTGCCGGACTGCATGAAGCGGCCGCGGCTGAACAGCGGGTAGTCGAGCCGCCCGACCGTGTCGAGGTCACGGCCGACGCCATCGATCAGGGTGCCGTTGATGCCGCGCTGGCTGGCGAAGTGGGTGAGGATGTCGCCCCACACCGTGGCATCCAGGCGGCCGTCGTTGCAGGAGACGATCACCGAATCGGCAGGTACGTCATCGATGTAGTTGGCGGCGTTGCGAAAGCCGCCGTGTTCGGTCACCGGCTGGTATTGCACGGTGTAGGCATAGCCGCAGCAGCGTGTGCCGGGCACTTGCTGATGCAGGCCCAGCAGGCCGCCTGCGATGCCGAGGCTGTCGAGGGCATCGCTCAGGGCGGCGGTGTCGAGGGCGGCGCAACGCAGCAGCAAGGGATCAGGGGTGGCGTTCATGAAGGGCTTCCGACGGGGTGGAGGGTGCGGCTGGCCAGGCTGTTGGCCAAGCTGCGTTCGATGATGGCGCTGGCGACCTGGCCAGTGGTGGCGGTGCCGCCCAGGTCCGGGGTCTGGCAGACGCGCCGAGCCACCTGAGTGACCGCGCGCTGGAGGGCGTGGGCCTGGTCGCTGTAGCCCAGGTGGTCGAGCAGCAGGGCGACGCTGAGGAACATCGCGCTGGGGTTGGCGACGTTGCGGCCGACGTAGCTGGGGGCGCTGCCGTGCACCGGTTCGAAGTAGGCCGCTTTGCTGCCGAAGTTGGCGCTCGGCGCCAGGCCCAGGCCGCCCATCACGCCGGCGCCGAGGTCGGAGAGGATGTCGCCGAACATGTTTTCTGCCACTACCACGCCGAAGCGCTCGGGGCGACGGATCATCCACAAGGCCACGGCGTCGACGTTATCGATGTTGGCGGCGATGCCGGGGTAGTGCAGCGCCACTTCGTCGAAAATGCCCTTGGCGAAGGCGCCACTGTGGCGCAGCACATTGGGTTTGTCGGCCAGGGTCACGCGGTCGAAACCTTGCTGGCGAGCATGCTCGAAGGCGAAGTGGAACAAGCGCGTCAGGCCGTTGCGGGTTTGCAGGCGCAGGGCTACGCAGGCGTCATCCGGGCCGTTGCGGGTCCAGGGGGCGCCGTGCAGCTCGCGTTGCTGCAAGAGTGGTTCGAGTTCGGCCGGCACCCGGCCGTAATCCAGGCCGGCATACAAGCCTTCGGTGTTCTCGCGGATCACCGTGAAGCAAAAGCGATCGTCGCCCAGCACATCGGTCACCGGTCGCACGTTGGCGTACAGGCCCAGTTGCTGGCGCAGCTGGATCACCGGCGAGACATAGTTCAGGCCTTGGCCACGCAGGTGCTCGGGCAATTGCGCCTCGGCCTCGTGCAGCGGCTGGCTGGTGATGGCGCCGAGCAAGGTGGCGTCGGCGGCGGCGATCTGCGCCCAGGTGCGGCTCGGGACCGGATCGCCGTCGCGTCGCCAGCATTCCCAGCCGATCTCGGCGAACGTCAGATCGATGGGCAGTTGCAGGGCGTCGAACAGCGGCAGTACCGCGTCGGTGACCTGCGGGCCGATGCCGTCGCCGGGCAATACGCACACGCGATGGCGAGTCATGGCCGTGCTCCTTGGGCGTGGCGCGCCGTGAGGTTTTGTTCATGCAGGGCGCGCAGACCGTGGTAGGTCGAGGCCAACTGCAGGCGGCTCATCACTTCATCGAGCCGCGCCTGCACATCGAACGGCAGGTTGTAGGCGCCGAGCATTACATCGACCAAGGGCGCTGGCAGGTTGCTGGCGCTGACCTGTTGCGCGGTGTATTCGGACAATTGCAGGGCCTTGACCAGGTCGTGACGGTCACGGTGGTCGCAGCGATGCAGGTAGCCGATGAGCATGCCCAGCGGCAGGTTGCCGGCGCCTTTGCCCATGCCGCACAGCGAGGCATCGATGTACTCGGCGCCGGCGTCGATGGCGGCCATGGCGTTGGCCAGGGCCAGCGACAGATTGTTGTGGGCATGAAAGCCCAGCGGCGTGTGCACTTCGCGGGCGGTGCGATCGAACAGCCGCCGCACGTCGTCCGGCAGCATGTGGCCGTTGGAGTCGGCAAAGCAGATGACATCCACACCGGCCCCTTCGGCGCGCAGGGCCATGTCGGCGAGCACCGCCGCTGGCTGGGTGGTGACGTGGGTGATATTGGCGCTGACCTCGACACCGAACGACTTGGCCAGGGCCAGGGTCCGCAGGCCTTCGTCGAGCTGATCCAGGCGCAGGCACACCCGCACCATGGCCACGCCGCGCTCGGCCAGTTGTGCCAGGTCGACGGCAGTGACGTTGCGCGGATGGACCATCACGCACAGCCCCAATCGCCCCTGTGCGGCTTTGACCAGGGCGTTTATATAGTCGCCGGTCACGGCGCTGTTGGCGCCATGCTCCGGCTTGCGGATGAATGAGCCGTTGCAGTAACCGATCTCGGCGCAATGCACGCCAACCTCGGCCAGATGCGCAACGGCATTGATGGCGTAATCGGTGGTGAATTCGAAGTTGTTTCGATATCCCCCATCACGCAGCGTCACATCAATGATTCTGACTTGGCTCATGACTCGATTCCCTTGAGTGGATGCTGGTACTGCTGGGAGTCGATGGTCGTGGCGAAAGGCAATAGGGTAAATTCCCAAAAAATTGCCAGGGGGAGGAGAAAATTCCCCTTGTGGGGGCGGGGCGCCGGGGTGTTCGATAGGCGCTATCGAATCCGCCAGGCCCGCGCCTTCAGAGGGGGGCGGTCAGAGGCTGGCGCCGGCCGGGAAGCAGCCGATCAAAAAGTCCATCACGGCGCGCACTGAAGGATCCTTGCGCAGCTCGACATGCACGCCCAGCCAGACATCCACGACCAATGCCGGGGCGGCGCATTCTAGCCGCTGCAGGAGTGGATCCTGGCGCGCCAGGTAGTCCGGCAGCAGCGTGACGCCCAGGCCACTGCGCGCCGCTGCGGCGCGCACCTCCGGACTGCGAGCACGCAGTACCACCGGGCGCTCGCCGACCACCTCCTGCAACCAGTCGTGCTGGGGCGAGGCGTTCATGGCCTGGTCGTAGAGGATGTAGTCGTATTGCTCGGGCGGCCGCGTGTGGGTATAGCCCGGCGCCGCATAGAGGCTATACGACAGGCTCGCCAGGCGGCGCACCACCATGTCGGTCTGAGCCGGGCGGCGCAGGCTGATCAGCAGGTCGGGCTCCGGCGCTTTGGCGCTGGCTGGGTCCTGCCCGGCGTCATCGGGCAGCAGCAGGCTGACGTCGATCGCTGGCTGTTGCCGACGCAGATGGCCCAGGTGCGGGGCGATGAACGCCGAGGCCAGTGGCGCCGGCGCGCTGATCGACAGCGGCACGAAGCGTTGGGTTTGCGAGCGGGCGATTCTACGGATGGCCTGGGCGTCCTGATGCATGCGCTGACCGATCTCCGCGACGCGGCGGCCAAAGGCGGTGAGTTGATACTGGCGCTGGCGACGGTCGACCAGCTTGAAGTTGAGCGCCTGCTCGAGGGCGGCGATGCGCCGGGCGACGGTGGCGTGTTCGACGCCCAGCTCGCGAGCAGCACCGTTCAGTGAGCTGACGCGGGCAAAGGCCAGGTAATGGCGCAGGTTTTCCCAGTCGAACATGCTCGGTTCATGGGCGGCGGGCGCAGTTCGTCCAACACCGGTTGGCGGGAGGGTAGTGGTCATCGGGAGATTGCTCGGTTACGGGTGGAGCGGGCGCTATCTCACACCCCGTAGACCGCGTTGCGCAGGAGCCGGGCCAGAGCCGAGTCCGTTGTGTTTCCAGCTGTGTTGGTGAGGGCGACCCCGCTCAGGCGCTTGAGCGGATCGACGAACCAGGAGTGACCGCCAGCGCTGTGCAGGCGCCAGGTGCCGATCGATTCCGGGCTGTCGGCGGCCAGCGGGTCGCGCAGCACCGTAAAGCCCAGGCCGAAGCCGCGACCGGGCCAGCCCTGCAATTGCAGATCGCCGGTCTGGATGGCGGCCATTTCGCCGATCAGCACTTTGGGCAGCAGCACGCCGCCGTCCTGGCGCAGGGCCTCGAGCAGCAGCAGGTAGTCATCGGCACAGCTCAGAATGCCGTCCTTGAGCGGATGCACTGGCTGGCCCTTCACGAATACCGGGCCGGGGCCGGGCTGATTGGCCACGACATACCCCGTGCTGCGTAACTGCAGCGGGCCGATGACATAGCGTTGCAGGGCCGCTTCGAGGGAGCCGCCGGCGAACTGGGCGATCACGCCAGCGAGTACGTCACTGGCCATGGAGTGGCCCCAGGCGCTGCCCGGGCGATAGCGCAGCGAGGCCATGCCGAGTTGACGCAGGGTGTCGGGCAATTGGGTGTCGTCGGCAACGCTGGCATCCTGATAGGCCTCGGCCGCGACAGCGGCGGTGGGCAGGCGTCGGGGGAAGCCGGCGCAGTGGCTGAGCAGTTGCCGCACGGTGATGACCGCCAGGCTGCCATCGGCCAGCAGGGGCGTGAAGTCCGGCAGCCAGCGATGAATGTCTTCGTCGAGGCTCAAGCGCCCCTCACCGACCAGAGCCATGGCCGCCACCGAAACCAGCAGGCGTGAGAGGCAGGAGAGGCGGAATAAGGAGTCGGCCGCGACAGGCGTGCCGTGGGCAGGGTCGAGCACCCCCACATCGCGCCGGTAGATAACCTCTCCATCCAGTGCAACACGGATCTGCCCGCCGATCAGATGACCGCTGCGCAACGCCGATTCGATCGCTGCATCGACGCGGCAGCCAATGGCCCCAGCGCTGAGCAGGTCGTAGGCGTACACCGTACGAAGCGGGACATTGACGGACATTTTCAATCCAATTGAAACAATTTTGATAAAGCGATGGTAGCGGGGGGCGCAAGCGCAGAAACAGAGGGTACACTTCCGATCTAAGCGGATGTTTGTGTCCGCAATCAGGGAGTCCTGCAATGGACAAGCTCAATGGCATCACCGTGTTCGTGCAGGTGGCTGAGAGTCGCAGCTTCGTGGCCACCGGCCGGGCACTGGGGGTTTCGGCCTCGGCGGTCGGCAAAAGTATCGCGCGCATGGAGCTCAAGCTCGGCGCCCGGCTGTTTCACCGCAATACCCGCAGCATCAATCTGACCGCCGAAGGCGCCATGTTTCTGGAGCGCTGCCGGCGCATCCTCAACGAGCTGGAGGCCGCAGAACAAGAGTTGTTCATGACCTCCGAGTCGCCCAAAGGGCGCTTGCGGGTGAGCATGCCGCAGGTGGGCAACGTGATGTTCGTGCAACTGGCGCGGTTCATGGAGCGTTTTCCGGAAATCCAGCTCGATCTGGAGTTCACCGATCGCCTGGTAGACGTGATCGAAGAGGGTTTCGACGCGGTGATCCGTACCGGTGTGCTCAACGATTCACGGTTGATGGCGCGGCGTCTGGGCGACTTCGCCTTTCACATCATCGGCGCTCCGGCGTACTTTGAGCGCTTCGGTGTACCGAGCAGTCTTGATCAGTTGAGCGAGCACCATTGCCTGCATTACAAGCTCGCTTTCAGCGGCAAACTGGAGCGCTGGCCATTTCGCGATGTGGCCGCCTCGGTCGAAGCGAAGATTCCGGTCACCATGGTCTGCAATAATATCGAGATGCTCATCCATGCCGCGCGCATGGGCCAGGGGCTGGCCTGCGTGCCTGAGTTCTCGGTGCGCAAGGACCTTGAGGAAGGGCGCTTGCGTTCGATCATGGCCCCGCAGCTGGATCGTGCCCTGCAGATGCAGGTGGTGTGGCCGTCGAGTCGGTTCCTGACTCCAAAATTGCGCGCGTTCATCGATTTCATTTGCGAGGAGGGGCTGTAGGCCGTCAGGTGATTGTGCAGCGTTCAGGCGCGGCTCTTGGCGGGCAAGCCTTTGAGTCGTGCAGCTGTGAGAGCAAGGCTTGCCCGCGAAGAAGCCGATACAGCTGAGATCTATTTCAGGAATCTCCCATCGTCGAGCATTGTGAGGCACAATAGCCGCAGACTTTTTTCGGGATTCGCAATGTCCAGATTCACAGGCTTCGGCTTGCCCCGTGCTGCGGTGGCGCTGGCGGCCGTGCTGGCCAGCCTGGCCGGCTGCTCCAGCAACAAGCCAGCCATCTATGATCATGAAAACTTCGACGAGTCGGGGACCTATTCCCGTACCTACCCGGTGACCGACGTAGCGTCCTGCGAAGCGGCGCGGCGCGCCTTGCTGAGCCAGGGCTACATGATCACCAGCAGCGACCCCAAGCTGGTCAGTGGTCACAAAAGCTTCCAGCAGACCGGCGATACCCACATGGAGATCAGCTTCAATGTGGTCTGCGCCACCGATGGCGGGCATGGTGCGACCATGTTTGCCAACGCCCTGCAGGACCGCTACGCGCTGAAGAAAACCAACAACTCGGCCAGCCTCGGGGTCGGTGTGCTAGGTTCGGTGTCGATGCCGATCGGTTCCACGGATGATTCGATGGTCAAGGTGGCCAGCGAAACCGTGACCTCGGACAAGTTCTATGATCGCTATTTCGCCCTGGTGGAAAACTTCCTGCCCAAGGATGCCAAGCCCAAGCCCACCGTCGAAATAAAACCCAAGGACGAGTTGGGCGTGCCTGAGCAGCCAGCCGAGCAAAAGCCTGGTGCGCAAGCGGCGCCTGTCGTGCCTGTGCCGGCAGCGGTGCCTGCTTCGGTAGCGCCTGCACCTGCGGCGGCGCCTGTGCTGCCCGCAGCACCGGTAAGCCCGGCGGCCTCGGTGGTTGCCGCGCCTGTGGCCACGGGCGCTGCGGCAGTCGCGACCACCGAGCCGGTTGCCACGCCCGTACAGCCGGCCGCCGCTGCCGCCGGCGCGCCAGCCCCGACGGTTGCCAGCACTGTGAGCTCTGCCCCCGCAGCGTCCGCGCCGTTGACCTCGACCCCAGTCGTCCCGGTAGCGCCAGCGATGCCTGCGCAATTGCAGGCCGTGGATGAAACCGTGCAGTCGCAGCCGGTGGTGCCGCCGGCCGATCTCGAGGCGCCGATCTCCACCCAACAGCAGGCCAGCACACCGTGACGCTCAGTGCCCGGCAGCCACCGCATGCCGGGCACTTCACGCCATTAGGCTCTTCGATGAAACCTTTTTCTCCGGGCCATGATCTAGTCTCTGGCAGGTCATCCAGGAGAGCGTCATGTACCGGTTTTTCGAACAATTGAGCACTAGAATCGCCGCCCCCTTCATCCAGAAAGAACGCCGTCACAGCAAGGTCTGGGAATGTCAGTGCGGTCAGTCGATCTTCTTTCGCAACAGTCAGTGCCTGGCCTGCCAGGCGGCGTTGGGCTACTGGCCCCACCGCGGGATGTTGTCGTCGTTATCAGCGGGTCCTGAGCTGGGTACCTGGAGCCTGGATGCCGAAGAGCAGGCGGGGCTGTTCCGTCGCTGCGCCAACCTCGATACCCCAGCGGCCTGCAACTGGCTGATCCCGATGAACGACAGCGGCGACCTGTGTGTCGCCTGCGCGCTCAATCGCACCATTCCCGATCTGTCGGTCCCGGAAAACGCCGGTTACTGGTGCAAGGTCGAGACCGCCAAGCGCCGCCTGGTCGCCCAATTGCTCGACTTGGGCCTGTGGGTGATTCCCAAGACCCAGGACGAGGTCACAGGGCTGGCCTTCGATTTCGTCGGCGTCGACATCAGTGGCGTGGCGCCGACCACCGGCCACGCCGACGGCCTGATTACCCTGGACATCAAGGAAGCCGACGACGCCCACCGCGAGAAGGTCCGCCTGCAGATGCGCGAACCCTATCGCACCCTGCTCGGGCACTTTCGTCACGAAGTCGGCCACTACTACTGGGATCGCCTGGTCGCCGACAGCAAGTGGCTGGAGGATTTCCGCAATCTGTTCGGCGACGAGCAGGCCAGCTATGCCGATGCCCTGCAACGCCATTACGACCAAGGCGCACCGCTGGACTGGCAGGAACACGCCGTGAGTGCCTACGCCACCATGCACCCTTGGGAAGACTGGGCCGAAACCTGGGCGCACTACCTGCACATGATGGACGCGGTGGACACCGCCCTGGGCTTTGGCATGAGCGCCAAGCAGATGGACCTGGACTACCAGCCGTTCCCGCTGGAAACCCTCTACGACCCAGAACACAAGAGCGGCCCGGCGTTTCTGGCGTTCGTCAATGCGTGGATCGAGCTGGCAGGGATGCTCAACGAGCTGTCACGCTCGATGGGGCAGCCAGATTTCTACCCATTCGTACTGCCGCCTGCGGTGATCGCCAAGCTGCACTTCATTCACTTGGTGATCCAGGACGCCGGCGGGCGTGCCGATGAAGTGCTTAACGTCTGACCCCTGCGCTACCTCTGCCTCGGGAATGTACGGCTCTGCGCCGCACATCCCTGGGGACTTTCATGATATTGGCAAGCACCGGCCTCTTCGCCACCACTCAAGCCCCGCAACTATCCTTTACAACCCCAACACCATCCGCCGCTCAAACCCGACCCGGCCTTTATAAGCCTCACCCTGATCCACCCAGCCCATCGCCGTATACAACCCCAGCGCCGCCTCATTCCCCGCATCCACCGACAACTCCAGCCGTATCACCTGCGGCCACACCTTGGCCACAGCCGCCGGCAACTCCGCCAGACACGCGCGGCCAAGCCCGCGCCCCTGCTGGCGATAATCCACCTGCAGGGCATTCAGCGTCGCGGCCTGCGCATGAGCCCAGGGTGCAAGCATCTGCCCGCGCTTGATCAGCAGAAACGCCAACGGCACACCCTCTACCAACAGCGCAAAGCCACGCACCGCATCCTCCGACAGCCCCACGAGGCCGTACAGCGCGCTGGCGATATCGCCGCTGAAATCCTTTTGCTCGGGCGTCACCTCGATGTCCAGCAACTGCTCGCGCTGCTCGGGTGTCAGGTCCAGATAATCGACCAACTGCACAACTACCACCTTAAGCACTGTTTTGAGGGGCAAACAGGGTCGCTCGCCAAGGTTCCCCAACGCAAGCGGCAAGTGCCTGAAGGCCATGGAAATTTTCTCTGCGATCAGAGGTTGTAACTTCTCGCCAGACCGGTACAATGGCCCCGCTCGCCGCCAGGTGAGCAGCGCGTTATGGTGACCCCATCGGTCCCCCCGCATCGATTACCCGTGAACCTGGTCAGATCCGGAAGGAAGCAGCCACAGCGGGAACATTGAGTGCCGGGGTGTGGCTGGTGGGGTTGCCTCCATTCTAAAGGCCCGCCGGTTCTCGACGGGTAGCTGCGAAAAAATTGAAATTTGACTGAGTGCATGCCTGCCGAGTAGTTACAGCCTAGGCGGTATTGTCGTGTCTGCGGTAATTGTCCTGGGTCATCAGATGCCAGTTGACGCATAGATGCCCAAAGGTCGACTGACTGATGTGGTGAAGGTCATTTCAGATAAGCTCGTTCAGGGTGGGGCTGTGATCTCTGGGTATCACTGATGCGGGTGTTAAGTGAATTTTTCCGGGTTTCGTAGACACCTCCAGGCCTCAACGGAGGCCTGGTAAGGCACTGCGGAACAATCTGCTTTTAGTCGGAAGCTGCCGCCTATGAAAGGCAGCTTCCGGCCCGGAGCTACCGTTAATGGAGGACAGCTATCGGCCAGAAGCGGTCCGTTGAATTGCAGCCACTCATGACAATCAGTGACATAGCACGTGTTGCAATGCGTTAGCCCATTCATGCGAGTTTTCGGTAATATCCTTGATATTTCAGGATTATCGAAGGCTAAGAAATGGACGTCCAGATGTCGGTATCGCTGCACAACCTTGGCCTCGCCTATCGCAAGGCCAAGGTTGACCTCTACTACTCAACCAACCCCTTGCTGTTCGACATTGCCAACTATGAAGACGATCTGAGCAATAACCTCACTCGCTTGAAAGAGCAGATCGAAGCCATAAGCGAGGATTGGGTGAAAGATCCGGCATTCCTCGGCACTTGGACGCTGGCACCTAAAGAAATTCAGGTGGACAAAGGAACGCAGGATCAAAGCCTGATCTTCGCCTCACCGGAAGCCGAGTGGCTAAGCGCGACTGAAGCCGGCAGTCACCCCACCGCCGTATTCCGTCTTATGGCCCGCTGCAGCATCAATTTTCACGTACTGTCATCGCTATGGATGATGGAAGTCGGCGATCTCTTCGACAAACAGCTCAGCAGCAACGTCTTTGGCAGCCGCCTGCGCCGTAACCGGCGCGATGGGATCAACACGAGGGCCCTTGGATCATTCAAGCCTTATCTCAGACCCTTCCGCGAATGGCGCGACGGCGGCATCAAGGCGATGCGCACTGCCCTGAGCGAGAAGAAAAACGTATTGGCACTAACTGCTGACGTAAGCAGTTTCTATCACGAGCTAAGCCCCGGCTTTATGCTCGACGACAGCTTCCTTAAATTAGTCAAAATTGAACTGAGCGAATCGCAGTCAAAACTGAACCGCCTGTTCATTTCTGCCTTGTTGGCCTGGGCACAAGAAACGCCACTAGGAAAAGGTTTACCCGTAGGTTTACCGGCGTCTGCCGTGGTCGCAAACGCGGCGCTAATCAGGCTCGACCAGTTCATTGAGCTACAAGTAGTGCCGTTGTATTACGGCCGCTATGTGGACGACATTCTACTAGTCATGGAAAACGCCAGCGACATCAAAACCACTGAGCAGTTTTGGGCGTGGATCTTCAGCCGGGAAGGAGGCGAGTATCTGTTCAGAAAGGATAACGCCAGTATCTTATTCAAGCCAGACTATCTGAAAGACGACCGCATTGTTTTTGCAAACAGCAAAAATAAGCTGTTCATCCTTTCCGGCTCGCCAGGCACAGCTCTGGTCAATGCAATTTCCGAACAGATCAACCACCGTGCAAGTGAATGGCGCGCCTTACCTGATCTGCCGAACTCGCCTAACACCGTGGCTACCGACTTGCTCAAAGCCACCAACCTTGCCGGTGAGCAAGCAGACAACCTACGTAAAACAGATGCCCTGACGCTGCACCGTGCTGGCTTCGCTCTCAGCCTTCGCAACTACGAAGCCTTCGAGCGCGATCTCCCCCCAGAGGATTGGCAAGCACACCGTCATGCCTTTTTCGCCGCAGTCATCGAGCATCTGATGACCCCCGTGAAGTTCTTCGAACTGGCTCAATACCTGCCACGCATTATCCGCATGGCTACCGCCTGTGAAGATTTTGAGTACCTAGACAAGATTATTAGTGCACTCACTAGCCTAATCAATAAAGTCGAAAAAAACTGCGTTCTAGAGATCAAAAGCCTGGCTGCGACCGACGTGCCAGCCGAAGCCCGACATCTATGGAAACGATCCATCGGAGAAGTTATAGCGCAGAACATCGTCTCAGCGTTTCCTTCCCGCCTAAGCAAGTCGGGGGCTACAGCTTGGAAGAACCAGATGACAAGCCATATGGAGGGCCTTGCTTCTATCATCTGGAGTAACTACCTTGATAGGCCAATGAACATCACCAGCCAGCACATACAGAAGCTTCAAGCTCGTATGTTCAGCTTTGACCTTGCCCATATCCCCTTGCGCTTTGCAGGCCTCCCTCAAGAAATGGTCAGCCAGCGTGGGATACCATTCCGTAAAAACCTGGCAACGTTCGACGCAGAAAAGCTACTGCCTGACGTGATGATCGACGGTATCTCCACACTGGCCAATTGGCTCAGATTCAAACGCGGCACCCCGTCAGGACTAACCTTCGCCACTCGCCCCTTCAGCCTCAATGAGCTCTACCTCATAGCGCCCAGTCCTTTTGCTACCTCCAGCCGCCAAGCCATGGGTTTGGTGGTGCAGGCATTAAGAGGCTTTGAGTTGACCGAGCACAAGATGCCGTACCTCGACAAAAAGCAGGTTTTACATATCCCGGATGGAGAACCCAAAGCCAAGCAAACCATAGCTGTAGCCAGCCTAGAAACCAAAGATGAAAGCTTTACCGCCGCCATCATGGGATTTCCCGACCCGGATGGTCTTCACCGTTATCAACGCATCAATCGCCTGATCAACGAACTGATCTCTCGGCCTGACGGCGCTGGTTACTTGATCCTCCCGGAAGTGTCTCTACCCCCCCAATGGTTTATGCGTATCGCCGAGAAGCTCAAGGGCCGTCGCATATCTTTGATCACCGGTGTGGAGTACCTCCACGCACCGAGAAAGTATGTGCGCCACCAGGTTTGGGCTTCGCTGACTCACGACGGTCTTGGGTTTCCTTCGCTGATGCTCTATCGCCAGGATAAACAGCGTCCAGCATTCCATGAAGAGCAAGAGCTCTTTCGCCTAGCAGGTCTGCAGATGCAGCCCGCTCAAGAGCAACAGTGGCAAAAGCCCCCGGTCATCCAGCATGGGAACTTCCGCTTTGCCATCATGATCTGCAGCGAACTGACCAATATCCGTTACCGCGCTGACCTGCGTGGCCAGGTCGATGCGCTGTTTGTTCCAGAATGGAACAGCGACACAGACACATTTAATGCACTGGTGGAGTCTGCCGCCCTGGATATCCATGCCTACATAATCCAGTGCAACAACCGCCGCTTCGGTGATAGCCGTATCCGCGCCCCGTACAAGGACCGTTGGAAACGCGACATATTGCGCGTCAAGGGTGGCAACCACGACTACTGCATTACCGGTGAAATCGACGTATTAAGCCTGCGTCAGTTCCAATCCAGCCATCGTTCGCCGGCCTCAGGTTTCAAGCCTGTGCCAGATGGCTTTAACGAGAACATGGCATCTGATCGAAAAGTATTACCCAAAGGGGCCTAGACCTAAAAATGGCGAGACCGACTGAGGTCTGACTATGTATAGCGACGATCGAAGTCAGACCGTCGCTAACCGGCCAGGAGCGGACACTTCTGAAACGCCGCCTTTTTTGCTTTGAGCGAATAGGGTGTCTAAGAAAGTAGCGGCGGCTTTGTCTTTGCTTTCTTGGGGGCATGGGTTTGAGATCCTGCTATAGGTTGAATACTTCGATAGCTCTCGACATAGTCTTTGCACCGACGCCCTTAACCTTGGACAAAGAATCCTTGTCGAGCGCCCCAGATTGAACTCGTGCTTTGATGATTTCTTTAGCAGTACTTCGACTCACGTCCAGTAATGCTTCAAGCTCGTCGATAGTCGCTACGTTAATATCCAAATTAATTTTTACCTTTTGGGAGGCGCCCATATACTCTAGCAGATCTGCAATTACGAGATATGTATGGAAAACCGCCTTAACTGCCTCAATCTGCTCAACGTCAGCATGGACGCCTTTGTTAGTTATTTTGTTTGTCTTTTCAAGCCACGAGCCTAGAAAATCGACATGAGTCTTGGCTAAATCCCGATTACTTTCTGATTCAATAGCATTGTCCATGAACGCCCAAAGTCTGTTCACATACTGACCTTGGCCAAGAATCCGCCCTTTATGGGGAATTTGACTCGCAGGATAAAGCTCGTCAGCTAAGCCTTCTAGAATCCGTCGGCATGATGTAAGCGCTTGAGACCACTCTTCGGCCTTAGACGCAGATACTGAACGAAAAGCTATCATTAGCTGCTCAGCCAACAATGGGTTCAGATCGAGAAGTTTGTCATCGACGATTGTTTTTAGTAAATCAAAGCTGTTACTTACTGTTCCCGAAAATCGTAGTTTGTTATAAAGTCCTGAAGCAAACTCATGCGCTTTTCTGCGGACATAACTAAGGTGGTTATATAGAGGCGTTTTATAATAAGTTCCATCGTTACCGCGTTTGGCGCGAGCGAGATCTGAGTATCGCTCCTCGATAAATCCAATACTCAAATAACCGCCACCTGCGGAATGATTTTTTAATTCCAGCTCTTCGGTGGCTAAGTGCAGCCCTCGTTTTAAGCCGAGCTTCTCAAGATCTTTGATAATGCTATTAATATCTTGCTGCTTGGTCTCATCGCTAGAATAGTCTCTTTTAGTCGCAGCAGCTAATAGCTTTTTTATTTCATCAACATAATTATGATCGCCAAACTGAATCTGGCACCATATTTGAATATCAGTATTATCAACCAGCACTGCTGCGCGTGATAATTTTTGTACTGATGAAAAAACTGAGCCCTTAGGCGACTCTAAATCCTTTAAAACCTGTTCCAATAAATTCAACGCTTCAGATTTTTGCGTCATGGCTCACTCATCAGACTAAAGATTAAGGCGAATTTTCTTTGCACATAGTACGCGGATTAGAACCACCGAGGTAGGGGTTACTAACATTCGTTTGATTGAGCGGGGATGACCTCGAAGGCTGGTTTGGCTTACAAGCCGCTTTGCTGATATCTTCCCTTATGCACAAAAGGGATCATGCCGTGGCCACGTATCTTAAGTACTTCCCCAAACCAGTCCTTGATGACCTCATTAGCGGCCGATGGCTGCCTATCATCGGGGCTGGGATGTCGCTCAATGCCGATGTCGCATCAGGTCAAAGGCCACCCCTTTGGGGGGAGCTTGGTAAAGCGCTGGAGGAGGATCTGATTGACTTCAACTCAAATGGAGCCTTAGACGCTATTTCTGCATACGAGCACGAACTGGGCCGCGCTCGACTAATGGATAAGCTCACACAAGTGCTACTCATTCACGAGGCACAGCCAGGGGCAGCTCACAAGAGCTTCTGCTCCATTCCTTTTGACATAGTCTGCACAACCAACTTTGATTTCTTGCTGGAGCAGCAGTACCGGTTAGGTCCAAACATCGTCTACCCCATCCTTGAAGAAGAGCAACTTTCGCTAAACTCATCCAAACCTGGGATCAGCTTGCTTAAGCTCCATGGGGACCTTCACCATCCTAGAAGAATGGTGGTCACTGAGGCCGATTATGATGGTTTCCTATCCAACTATCCGCTGTTCGCCACTTACCTCGCGAACCTCTTGATCACCAAAACAGCTGTGCTTGTGGGGTATAGCCTAGACGATCCAGATTTTCGCCAAATTTGGCATGTAGTCTCCCAGCGACTAGGTCGAACCAGACGATTTGCATACACGATTGTCGTGGGAGCCAATCAGTCAGATATTTCACGATTCGAGCGCAGGGGCGTGAAGGTCATTAATCTACCAGGTACTCGTGACAGATACGGTAAGATTCTCGCCCAGGCTTTTGATGAGCTTCGTGAGCTTGTGAGAGACCAGGTCTTTACGGTCAGTAACGTTACTGAAGAGAAACCTATGCAAGAGCTGTCGCTGCCACGCTCAGCTCCGTCTCGACTTTGCTTTTTCTCACTGCCGCTAGATGTGCTGCCGTTCTACAAAGATCGGGTATTTCCTGATCTGGAGGAGATTAACTTAGTCCCAATTACTGCCGATGGTGTGATTTCGCCGGCTGATACTGTCATAGCGAAGCTAGACGCGTTGATTGACCGCTCGATCGCGATGGTGATTGATCTCTCCTCCAACTGGACTCTCGTCGAACTGAAAATGGCAATGAGCCGGGCTTCCGTAAGAGAGAGGGAGGGTAGACCTCTTCCGCTCATAGTCGTTGTAAGAAAGGGCCAACAGCTACCTTCAATGCTCGAAGGGATGACAGTAATCATCCGGCCTGATTTATGGACCTCTGAGTCGGAGGACTTTGCGATCTTTCTTATCAGAACACTCGAAAAGATCATTCCATTAGATCGTACCTCCCAGCAGGGGGAGGCGCGCCGCTTACTAAGGGCAAAAGAGTACCGCTCAGCAATCGTCTCTGCCATTACCTACCTAGAGGGGGAATTACGAAGAGCTCTGCGTCTCAACGAAGAGGAGCTTGGTTCAAGGTCCTACTCATTGATCGGGATGGTGAAATCCGGAATCAAGAAAGGCCTGATAAGCGACGATTTGCTGCCCAGCCTCTACGAGTGGATTCAAACCAGAAATGGGATTGTGCATTCCAAAGATGACGTAGGAGCCTCTGCAAGAAATGCAAAAATGATTGTAGATGGAGTTATAAAGATTGTGAGTGGCTTCTCGCGGGCAAAGTGAATTGTTTGGATCCGAATCGCCTATCTGCCTCCGGGCAATAGGTGAAAACGTCCGCCTCTGGAAGTAAAGGCAGGGCTAGCTCCTGGCGCGCGCCCCCTACACCTATGAAGGACCGCTTTTGGCCGATAGCAGCCTTTTTTGCGTCAGGCAGCAATTGATCATTCAAGCATTCTTCTACGATTCGTTGATTCGGCGGAGCAGACCAGTTAGAGCTTTTGGTGGGGGCAGCCTGCCACTGTGATTGTCTTCGGACACTCCTGGTCTCTTCAATCGGAATGAATTGTCCGTTCAACGGTAGAAACATCTTGTGATCGAGAGGGCGGTGCTAGCGCGCCAGGGCGGCCTTAGATATCCGCGTCGAACCCTTTTGCCGCCATCGCGTCGGTGGCAGCGGCATGAGCCAGTCCGAAGCCTATGCGAGGTAGGCTGGATGCGGAGTCTTCAAAGGCGACCAGCTTTGCTATTGGATGTCCATTTTTAGTGATGATGATTTCGCTTCCTCGGGCTGCTTCTTGCGCCAAACGCGGTAAGTGAGTCTTTGCCGTGCTGATGTTTACGGTGGCCACATTCGTCATATCGAGAGTTCTCTATCTTCTGACAAGTCGATTGCCCCGGGAGGGATATAAGAGCCTGCCCCGGTTTGGTGTATCAGCGCCATTCGTGGCGGCTGATATGCCCTGTCGGGGGCAAGCCCTCGCGCTACAGGTGGGTGTTGGCTATCGAATGCAGAGCCTCAAGCGTCCATCCCGCCAATCAACGAATCGACCACCGCTTTGGCGGACTTGAGCGTGTGGGCCATGGCGAAGGCGTCTTCACTGGAAATCACCCGTGCGCCCATTGCGGTGTCGTGTAGCGACGCATGCAGGGAGTTGAGCAGGGCGGAGACGGTTTCCATCGCGTCGGCGATCGGGATGTCGGGGGTTACGGCGAACAGGGAGCGGTCGAGGTGGGCGTCGCCGGTGGGGCAGAAGGCGTGGCCGGGGGCTGTTGTAATCTTTGATTCAGACATAAATGCGGTTCCAATTGTTTTTAGGAGCTGCAACCGTCCGTTACCAAGCGAAAGGTGGCAGCTGTACGCAGGTTGGTAAACCGGTCGGAACCACCCGGCAGGCCAAAGCCTCCCGCGTACAGCCGCCATAATGCAATTTGCAGACACGACAGAGCGGTCAGCAGATTGATCAAGCGCTGAAGAATTCCGAATCGGGTTACCAAGCCCGGTCGCTGATGAGCAGCGACGTCGGCACCATACCGATGACGGGGAGGGCTGGCAAGGCTGGCTATATCACAGCAGCCAGGTAGATATGAGCTGTGGCATGTACGCGCAAGGCCCGCTTGCCGAAATCCGCTTCCGAATTCCATTACGGCAACCTCGAACCTGCCGAATTACCTGATTCGGCAATATTGTGCCGAATTATTGCCGCAATATTGCCGTATTATCGCCGTATCACTATTATCGGCCCATTGCCCAACACCACCCCAGGGCGCCGAGCCGAAGCGACAATGATCATGGCGAACAAACCCAACCGTAGCAGCCTCATCGAGTTCTTCCGTGCTCGCCCGGAGTCCTGGCTGTCCCTTTCCGACCTGGTCCAAGCGTTCGACGTGCCCGAGCGAACCCTGCGCAGCTGGCTCGGCGCTGCTCTGCAGCAAGGCGATCTCGAATCCCGAGGCAGCACCAAAGCCCGTGCCTACCGCCTCGCTCGGCCCGCTGTGTGGGCAGCGCCGCCGCCATCAGCGGCCTACGAAGTCCGAGAGTCCGGTACCGAGGCCGTGTTCTCCCCGCGCAGCGCCGAGATCATCCGCCGTGTACGGGGCCCCTTGTTCTCCCGTAATCCATGTTCCTATCGCGAAGATTGGCTGCGCGGATACCAGCCAAACATCACCCACTACCTGCGCCCCGAAGACCTGGCCCTGCTCCACGAAAACGGCCGCCGTGCCAGCGACGAGATGCCGGCCGGCACCTACGCGCGCAAGATCTACAACCGCCTGCTCATCGATCTCTCCTACAACTCCTCGCGCCTGGAAGGCAACACCTATTCGCTGGTCGACACCGAGAAGCTGGTGCTGGAAGGCATCGCCGCCGACGGCAAACTCGATATCGAGCGGGTGATGATCCTCAACCACCGCGAGGCTATTCGCTATCTGGTCGACGGCATCCATTCGCTGGAGGCGACCAGCGACAATATCCGCACCCTGCATTACCTGTTGGCAGAGGGGCTGGTCGCGCCGGGCGAGGCGGGCAATCTGCGCGATGACGGCGTGCGGATATCGTCCAGCAGTTATATCCCTTGGGAGGGCAAGGCGCGTCTCGAAGGTCAGCTCCATCTCATCGCCAACACTGCCGCCCAGATCCGCGACCCTTTCGAGCAAAGCCTGTTTCTGCTGGCGCATGTGGCCTACCTGCAGGGCTTTATCGACGTCAACAAGCGCACTTCGCGGATGGCCGCGAATATCCCGCTGGTGCGCTACAACTTGGTGCCATTGTCGTTCGGCTATATCAGCACCGAGGACTACGCCAGCGCGATGATCGCGGTGTATGAACTCAACGAGATCGGCCCGCTGGCGGACCTCTATCTGTGGTCGTATATCCGCAGCTGTGGACGTTACGGTGCGGTGGCGGAGTCAGTCGGCATCGATACGCTGCGCGTGTTGCATCGCCAGCAGAGAAGGGCGCTGATCGCTCGCGTCGTCCGAGAACAGCTACACGGTGAGGCGCTGGAAGGGGTGCTGGCAGATGCGATCAGCTCACTACCACCAGAGCAGCAAGACAAGTTCATCGAGGACACGCGTTACGATCTGCAGCATCTCTCGAACGTGAGCATTGGCGGCATGGGCCTGACCCGCGCCCAGCTGGAGCAGTGGCTGGCTGAACGCGGATAACCGGACGGGAAAAATCGCAGGCAATAAAAAACCCGCCGAAGCGGGTTCTCCCAAGACCATCCCAACATCCTGTCGGTGGCCATCCGGGCCATGGTCGATCGTCCTTGATCCAGCAGCGCTGCCTGCGTTGCTGTTGATGGGTCTAGATTACTGCTTGGCCCCTGTGAGCAACAGAGCCAAACACCGCCGCGTCGTGTAAGCCTTTGGCTATAGCGTGTGTCGTCAACCGGCAAGCCCTCAGCGCCGCTTGCCGTTATCCAGCACCCGCGCGGCGATGTCGTCCAGTGCCACCACCTGATTCACGCCGCCCAGCTTGATCGCCTCGCGGGGCATGCCGAACACCACGCAACTGGCTTCATCCTGGGCGAAGGTCTCGGCGCCGGCGTCATACATCTCCTTGAGCCCGCGGGCGCCGTCGTCGCCCATGCCGGTCATGATGATGCCAGTGGCGTTGCGCCCGGCGAAGCGCGCCACAGAGCGGAACAGCACGTCCACCGAGGGACGATGGCGATTGACGTGGGGGCCGTCCAGCACCTGCACGTGATAGAAGGCGCCGCTGCGCTTGAGCACCATGTGCTTGCCGCCGGGAGCGATCAGCGCCAGGCCCGGCAGCACGCGGTCGTTGTTACGGGCTTCGCGCACTTCAATGGCGCACAGGCTGTTGAGCCGCTCGGCAAAGGACGCGGTGAATTTTTCCGGCATGTGCTGGACGATCACCAGCCCTGGGCACACCCTCGGCAAGCGCGTCAGCACTTGCTCCAGCGCCTGGGTGCCGCCGGTAGAGGTGCCGATGGCGACCAGGCGCTCGGTGGTCTGCGCCATGGCCTGGCCACTGGCCGGCAGGATCACGTCAGCCGTGCAGCGCGGCGGGGGCGCCACGGCGGGCCGCGGCCGGGCCTGCAATACGCGCAGATTGGCCTTGGCTGCACCGCGTACCGCGCTGAGCAACTCGGCCGCCGCTTGCTGGAGGAAATCCTTGAGGCCGCTGCGCGGTTTGGTGATGACCTCGACGGCTCCGGCGGCCATGGCCTGCAGCGCGGTTTCGGTGCCTTTTTCGGTCAGCGACGAGCAGATCACCACCGCAGTGGGGCGCTCGCTCATCAGTTTGCGCAAAAACGTCAGGCCGTCCATGCGCGGCATTTCGATGTCGAGGATGATCACGTCGGGCCAGCGCTTGGCCATTTTATCCAGGGCGAACAGCGGATCGCTGGCGGCGCCCAGTACTTCGATATCCGGCTCGCCTTCGAGGATGCCCTGGATGACCTGACGGACCACGGCCGAATCGTCGACCACCATGACTTTGATCCTGTTCATCATGGTTTGCGGTAGATCGAAGGCGAGATGACGTCGAGGCTGTCGCACACGCCGTTGAGGCTCTCGGAGTGGCTGACCAGAAAGTATCCGCCGCGGCGCAGGTGCGGCAACAAGCGCTGCACCACTTGGCGCTTGGTGGCCATGTCGAAGTAGATCATCACGTTGCGTAGCATGATCACGTCGAATTCGCCCAGGCGCGGCAGCGGTTCGTTGAGGTTGATACGGGTGAACTGCACGCGCTCGCGCAGGCGCCGTTCCACCAGCAAGGTGCCGGCCTGGCGGCCGATGCCTTTGAGGCAATGGCGGCTGAGCAGGTCGTGGGACAGGTTGCGCGCGCGCTCCATGGGGTAGTGGCCGGCGCGGGCCTTGTCGAGCACCTGAGTGCTGATGTCGGAGGCCAGTACTTCCCAGGGGCTGTTGCCCAGGCCGTCGGCCAGGGTCATGGCGAGGCTGTAGGGCTCTTCACCGCTGGAGCAGGCGGCGCTCCAGATGCGCAGCGGCCGCGTGCTGGAGGCGTGGGGCAGGACTTGCTCGCGCAGGAAGTCGAAATGCTTGGGCTCGCGGAAGAAATACGTCTCGTTGGTGGTCAGCATGTCCAGCGCCATCAACGACTCGGCCGCGCCTTCCTGGCTGCTGATCAGGCGAAAATAATCGCCATAGCTGTTCATCTCGTGATGGCGCAGGCGCTTGGACAAGCGGCCAGCTACCAAGGCTTTTTTCGCCGGGCTCATGTGGATGCCGGCGGTGGCGTGCAGCCAGGCCTGAAACTGCTGGAATTCCCTGTCCTTCAGGGCGACGCTGTTCATGCGGCGCTGTCTGCGGTGACATTCGACAGCACCGCCATGTCCTCGACGCTCAGCACATGATCGACATCCAGAGCGATGACGAATCGCCCGTCGATGCGCGCCATGCCGCTGATGAAGTCGGTACGAATGCGCGAACCGAAACTGGGCGGCGGCTCGATGGCCTCGGCGGGAATGTCCAGCACCGCCGACACTGCGTCCACCAGCAGGCCGAACACTTGGCGTTCGCCGTCTTCAGCCTGTACTTCGATGATCACCGTGCAACTGCGGCGGCTGATCTTCGAGCGCGGCTGGCCGAAGCGCGCCGCCAGATCGACCACCGGCACTACGGCGCCGCGCAGGTTGATCACGCCACGCACGTAGTCGGGCATCATCGGCACCACGGTGAGCTGGCCGAACTCGATGATCTCCTTGATGCCCGGGATCGCCAGGGCGAACAGTTCGTCGCCCAGGGTGAAGGTCAGGTATTGGTTGTCCTGGCTATCGCTGGCCGGGATTTTCTCGGCGGTACTCATGGTCGCGCCCTCAGAAGTGGGTGAATTCGGCTTCGTTGAGTTCCAGTGCCGGCTGCGCGGCCCGGGGCTTGGCGCGTGCCGGGGCAGGGCGCTGAAGCTGCGTGCGCGGGCGGGTCATGGGCGCCGTTTCGCTGCTTTCGGACTCTAGCGTGAAGAAGGCCATGGCGCGTTGCAGTTGCTCGGCCTGGCTGCTCATTTCCTCGGCGGTGGCGGCTAGTTCCTCGCTGCTCGAAGCGTTCTGCTGGGTCACCTGATTGAGCTGGACCATGGCAATGTTGATCTGCGCCACGCCCGCGGCTTGTTCTTCGGACGCCGCGCTGATTTCCTGGACCAGATCGGAGGTCTTGGTAATCGACGGCACCATTTCGCCGAGCAAGGCGCCGGCGCGTTCGGCCAGGTCGACACTGCTGGTCGACAGTTCGCCGATCTCCTGCGCGGCGATCTGGCTGCGTTCGGCCAGTTTGCGCACTTCGGCGGCGACCACGGCAAAGCCTTTGCCATGCTCCCCGGCACGGGCGGCCTCGATGGCGGCGTTGAGGGCCAGCAGGTTGGTCTGGTAGGCGATGTCGTCGATGATGCCGATGCGCTGGGCGATCTTCTTCATGGCGGCGACGGTCTGATCCACTGATTTGCCGCCTTCGCCGGCTTCGCGCGCGGCCTTGCTGGCCATGCCGTCGGTGACCTTGGCGTTGTCGGTGTTCTGGTTGATGCTGGCGCTCATCTGCTCGATCGAGGCGCTGGTTTCCTCGACGCTGGCAGCCTGCTCGCTGGTGGCCTGGCTCATCGATTGAGCGGTGGCGCTGACCTCTTCGGAAGCACTGGCCAGGCCGTCGGCGGCGTGACGCACTTCACCGATGATGCGTGACAGCTTGCCGACCATGTTCTGCATCGCGCCGACCAACTGGCCGGTTTCATCACGGCTGGTGACGTCGAGACGCGCGGTGAGGTCGCCGTCGGCCAGGCGCTGGGCCATTTCTGCGGCCTGCTTGAGCGGACGGGAGATGATCCGCGACACGAACCAGGCCATGAACAGGCCCAGCAGCAGCGCGACGATCAGCACGCTGACGATGGCCACGCGGGCACTGGCGTACACCCGGTCACCCTCGGCGCTGGCAGCGCCTGCGCCGTCGTCGTTGAGCTGGACCAGCCGCGCCAAGGTGTCGGAGATCCGGTCGAACACCACTTTGGACTCGCCGTTGAGCAATGTCCGCGCCTGCTCCACTTGATCCTGGCGGGAAAGCTCCAGCAAGGTTTTGCTGAGGTTGTAGTAGCTGGTCATGTCGGCGCTGACCGAATCGTAGAGCTGGCGTTCTTCGGGGCTGCTGATCAGAGCGCCGTACTGCTCCAGGCGTTTTTGCGTATCCGCGTGCGATTGCCCTATCTGGGTTTCGATGCTGGCTTTGTCCTTGTCCTCTGACAGCACGTGCCGCGCTTCGCGGGTGCGGTACTGCGCCATATAGAAACGCATGCCGGACGCCGTGCGCATCGACGGGATCCAGTTTTCTTTCATCTCGGTCGAGGTGTCGTTGACCTTGGCCAACTCGATGATGGAGAACGCGCCCATGACGACTGTGAGCGACAGCACGGCAATGAACGAGGTCAGCAGCTTGGTGGAGATTTTCAGGTTGTAGAACCATTGCATGATGAACGTCCTTGGGACTAGCCCGGCCTAGAAGGTGTTGCGAGTAAGAGAGGAGTGTTCGATCGGGCGCGGCCTGTGCTGGCTGTGCTGTTCGATCAAGTTCTTGAGCAAGGCGGGAATGTCGAGGATCAAGGCCACGCTGCCGTTGCCCAGGATGCTTGACCCGCTGATGCCGCGCAGGCCGCCGAACAGCGGTCCGAGCGGTTTGATGACAGTCTGGTGTTCGCCCATCAGGCGATCGACCACCAAGCCGGCTTTCTGGCCTTGGGCCTTGACTACCACCACGTTTTCCCGGCGCGGCAGGTCGCCGTCCAGCGCCAGGTGTTCACGCAGGAACACCAGCGGCAGGACTTCGCCACGCAGGTCGATATGGCCCCGCTCGCGCAGGGTGTCGCGCTGCCCGTGGGGCAGTTCGATGCATTCGTGCACCACGTCCAGCGGCACCACGAAGCCGCCGCTGGCCACTTCCACCAGCAGGCCGCTGATCATCGCCAGTGTCAGGGGCAGGCGGATGCGCACCGTGGTGCCCAGGCCCGGCTGGCTGTAGAGGTCGATGCTGCCGCGCAGGCTGGTGATGTTGCGCTTGACCACGTCCATGCCGACGCCGCGCCCGGACAGATTGGTGACGGCTTCGGCAGTGGAAAACCCCGGTTCGAAAATCAGGTTGAGCAGTTCGCGCTCGCTGGGCTCCACGGCGCCGATCAAGCCCTTGTCGCGGGCCTTGGCGAGGATGCGCTGGCGGTTGAGGCCGGCACCGTCGTCGATCAGCTCCAGGACGATGCTGCCCGAATCATGGAAGGCATTGAGGTGCAGGGTGCCACGGGCGGGCTTGCCGGCCGCGACTCGTACGTCGGGGGCTTCGATGCCGTGGTCCATGGCGTTGCGCAGCAGGTGCATCAGCGGGTCGCCGATGCGTTCGACCAAGGCTTTGTCGAGCTCGGTGTCGGCGCCGCTGATGACCAGTTCGATGTCTTTGCCGAGTTCTTCGCTGACGTCGCGCACCACCCGCTGGAAGCGGTTGAAGGTGTCACCGATCGGCACCATGCGCATGGCCAGGGCGCCATCGAGCAGCTGTTCGACGAGGCTGGCGACCACCGACGTGGCTTCGCGCAGGTGTTCGTCGCCTTGTTCGCGGGCCAGCAGCTGAGCGCCGGCACTGGCCGTGATCAGTTCGCCAGCCAGGTCGATCAGGGTTTCCAGCTGGTCGGCGCGCACGCGGATAAAACGCTGGCTCTTCACCTCTCCAGTGGCTTTGTCCGGGCTGCTTGGCGCGGTGGGGTGTTCGTTCAGGAGAGTCGGCGAGGGCTCGCGCAGGTCATCGGCGCTGACCGTGCCACAGCGCACCAGGGCGTCGGTCAGCCACGGCGCCTCGGCGCCCATGTCCTGCAGCCATTGGCGATAGTGGGCAGCGGATGTGTCGGGGGCGAAGATGAACAGGCGGCAATCGTCGCGCACGAATTCGAAGGCTTCGGCGAGGGTCGCTTCATCGTGTTCGGACAGCAGCCTGATCTCGAAACCCAGGTAGCAGGTCTCGGCATCCATGTGCGCGGCGGGCGGCAGCTGTTCGGCGCAGGTGACCACACCCAGCAGTTCGCCCAGGGTGGCCAGGTAGCGCAGGAAGGACAGCGGGTCCATGCCGTTGCGCAACATGTCGGGGCCGAAGCGTACCGAGATATGCCAGGCGGCTTCGGTTTGCAGCGCGGCGTGGGTCAGGGCCGGCGCGGCGGGGTGCTCGGGTTGTGCCTGACGATAGCGGTTCAGGCGCTCACGCAACTGCCCTTCGTGGCTGAGGCTTTGCGCGGTGAGCGTCGAGCGCTGCACCGCGACCACCTCGACCAGTTCCAGCAGATGGTCGTTGCACTCCAGCATCAGGGCGATCAGTTCACGGTTGGCCTGCACCTGGCCGTCACGTAGCCGATCCAGCACGTCCTCGACCACATGGGCGAAGCTGACGATGGAGTCCAGTGCGAACAGGCCGGCCGAGCCTTTGATGGTGTGCGCTGCGCGAAAGATGCTGGCCAGTTGGTCGGCATCCTCGGGCGTGTGTTCGAGTTGCAGCAGGGATTGCTCCATGTCCTGCAACAGTTCGCGCGCTTCGGCGATAAATGTCTGCAGGGCCTGTTCGAGGTCGATATTCACGGCGGCTGTCCTGTCAAAGGGCGTGTCGGGCCCGGTTTCCTTGGTCCTGGGAGGTCTTAATGCGCCGAGCTGAAGTGTGCGGTGAGCTGACACAGGCTCAGTACCTGCTCCACCGCAGGGCTCTGCGCCACCAGCTGCAGGCTGGCACCGGCGGCGTGCAGTTCGCGGTGCGCGAGCAGCAACAGTTGCAGGCCGGCGCCGTCCATTTCCGCCACGTCGGTCAGGTCCAGCTGCCAGCTTTGCGCGTCGGTGAGCCAGGGCAGCCACAGGGCCGCCAGCTCGGCGGCGCTGTAGATGGTCATCTCGCCGCGCACGGCCATGTGGGTGACGCCTTCCAGGCTGTTGGCGGTGATCATGGCAGGATCAACTTGGCGACCGCTGCCATCATCTGCGCCGGCTGGAAAGGCTTGACCACCCATGCCCGAGCGCCGGCGGCCTGGCCTTCCTGTTTGCGGCTTTCCTGGGATTCGGTGGTGAGCATGATGATTGGCGTGAACTTGTACGCGGCGAGCTTTTTCACCTCCTTGACGAAGGTGATGCCGTCCATGTTCGGCATGTTCACGTCGCTGATCATCAGGTGCACTTTCTGCCCCGTGAGTTTGCTCAGTGCATCCTTGCCGTCGCAGGCTTCGAGCACGTCGTAACCCGCGCCCTTGAGCGCGATCCCGACGACCTGGCGAATGCTCGCCGAGTCATCGACCACCAATACGGTCTTGGCCATTAGTCCTCTCCTTAGAAGAATGTGATTGCGTGTTCGTCGGCGGCCTTGGCGGCGCTGCCGTGATGATTCTGGCGTTGTTCGCGCATGGCGTAGCCGCGCTCCATGTCGGCCATCCACGCGCGGATGTCCAACACCAATGGCTGGCCGCGCTGCTCGGCCTGTTGCAGTTCGTCGTGCAGGTGGTTCATGCGTTCGCGCACCTGGGCGAGGATCTGGCTGACGCGATCCTGGAACTGCAGCGCGACCAGCACCTGGCTGATTTCCTCGCCGATGCCGGCACTTTCGTTGAGCAGGCCGTCGGCCGAGTCGCGCAACTGGCCGGTAATGGTGCCAAACCGTGCGAGCACGCTTTCGATGGTGTTCTGCGAGGCGCTGACGCTGTCGTGGCTGCGCTCGCTGCTCTGGCCGGCGACCTCTACGAGGCGGGTGATGGCGCCGTTGATGATGTCGACCTTGGCGGACATCTTCTGCCCGGTCTCGCTGGACTGGCTGGACAGGGTGCGCACGGCATCGGCCACTACCGCGAATCCGCGCCCGGCTTCTCCGGCTCGGGCAGCCTCGATGGCGGCATTGAGCGCCAGCAGGTTGGTCTGCGCGGCGATCGCCGCCACATCGGCCGCCATGGCCCGCAACTCGCCGGTGTAGGCGGTGAGGTTGCTGACCTCGCCGAGCATCTCGTCGCGGCTCTGTTGGGCGATACGCAGCGACTCGACCACTTGATACAGCTCGCTTTCGCTGGCGCTGAGCCCGCCCGCGCTATCGGCGCCATTGCCGGCGGCAGCCTGGGAGGCCTGCACGGTGTGATCCAGGCGCCCGGAAATATCCACGAAGCGGGCGGTCAGGTCGTTGATCGCGTGCTCGGTCTGGTCCCGCGAGGTATCGATTTGCCGCATCCAGATGGGCAAGGCTTGCTGAAACAGGCTTTCGGCCACCGGCCGCGCCGCGTTTTCGTGCAGTTGGGCGTGGGCGTCGCTCAGTGCTTGCAATCGGGCTTGGCCTTGGTGCTCGGCATTGCGTACCTGCCACAGCGAATAAACACTGGCGGCCAAGGTCGGCACGAGCGTGCAGCCTGCCACCAGCCACCAGGAAAAAGCGCCGCCGGCCTGGGTCGACAGTACTGCACCCGCCAGGACCCCTGCGGCGATACCGGGGAGGATGACAGCAGCGGGATTGGCTTTGCGGATGGGAGTCATAAGGGCGTCCATAACCAGGTAACAAGTGCAAGCTAAGCTTGAGAGTTACTGGGTTATCCCCTATTAGAGTAAAAACTTGACGCCAAAAGCCTGCCGTTTGTCGCTTTTTATCCAGTGGTTTATACAGGGGTTGTACAAGCAGCGAGGTGAACTGGCTCGCGTAAATCAGCTAAAAAGTGGTGTAACGTCAGGTTTCCAAACGCGTTTTGATGATCGGTCAACAGGCCAATCAGCTGATGATTTCGCCGTGTTGCTGCGTGCTTTGTACAGCTTCTTGGCCGTCTTGCGCAGAGCACCCTGCGAACGACCGCGGAACGAAATACTTCTGATAATACTGTTGATCCATACAGTAGTTGGCATTACCCTGTGGGCTGGACCTTGATACCCTTCCTTGCTGGCAAACGCTTATGACCGACACTGACCTCCTGAACGACGAACCTGACTGCGGCCCCTTTCCCACTGCCCTGGAGATGCTGGAGCAGCAGTGCGCATTGCTGGCCACCGAACTCGACGATACCAATGCCGAGTTGCGCGCCTGCCGTCAGCGGATCGCGGTGTTGGTGGTCCAGCATGGCAACGATGCCAACGAAATCGCACGCCAGCGTACCGAGTTGGTGAGGCTGGGCTGGGAGCTGTCCACGGCGAGGGTGGACGCAAGTCGGGAGGCTGCCGGGGAGGGCGCGTACGACGGCCATTGCCACGGCGCGCGGGAATGATACAGGTAGCCTGCAAGGCAAATCGCGGGCAATAAAAAAACCCGCCGAAGCGGGTTTTCCCAAGACCATTCCAACTCCTGTCGGCAGCCTCATGGCCATGGTCGATCGTCCTTGATCCAGCAGCGCTGCCTGCGTTGCTGTTGATGGGCTCAGGTTACTGCGTGGACGCAGCGAGCACTAGAGCCGATCATCCCTGCGGTGTGTAAGCCTTTGGCTACAGCGAGTGTCGGATCCGTAAAATGAACCGTTAAAGCGACCCTTGGCGCAACTCGCGCACCAACGACTCACCGCTGATCTCTGTCACCGACTTGGCCCCGGTCAGCACCATCGCCACGCGCATTTCCTTTTCGATCAAGTCCAGCAAGTTGCTTACCCCCGCGCCGCCCGCCGCTGCCAGCGCGTAGATGAACGGGCGCCCGAGCAACACGCTGTCCGCGCCCAGGGCGATCATGCGCACGATGTCCAGGCCGTTGCGTACTCCCGAGTCGGCCAGAATCGCCAGTTGGCCCTTCACTGCATCGGCAATCGCCGGCAGGGCGCGGGCGCTCGAGAGCACGCCGTCGAGCTGGCGGCCGCCATGGTTGGAGACGACGATGCCGTCGGCGCCGAAGGTCACGGCATCGCGGGCGTCTTCGGGGTCGAGGATGCCCTTGATGATCATCGGGCCGTCCCAGAACTCGCGGATCCATTCCAGATCCTTCCACGAAATCGACGGATCGAAATTGCTGCCCAGCCAGCCGATGTAATCCGCCAGGCCCGTGGGATTGCCGCGGTATCTGGAGATGTTGCCCAGGTCGTGAGGGCGGCCATTGACGCCCACATCCCAGGCCCAGGCCGGGTGAGTAACCGCTTGCCACATGCGTCGCAGCGGTGCGTTGGGGCCGCTCATGCCGGAGTGGGCATCTCGATAGCGGGCGCCTGGCACGGGCATGTCGACGGTGAACACCAGGGTGGTGACGCCCGCAGCTTTGGCGCGCTCCAGGGCGTTTTTCATGAAGCCGCGGTCCTTGAGCACATACAGCTGGAACCACATGGGCCGGGAGAGGGTAGGCGCGACTTCTTCGATGGGGCACACCGACACCGTCGACAAGGTGAAGGGAATGCCTTTGGCGTCGGCTGCCTTGGCGGCTTGCACTTCGCCGCGGCGGGCGAACATGCCGCACAGGCCGATGGGCGCGAGGGCTACCGGCATGGCCAAGGTCTGGCCGAACAGTTGGGTCTGCAGGCTCAGCTCGGACATATTGCGCAGCACCCGCTGGCGCAGCGCGATGTCGGCCAGGTCGGCGACATTGCGACGCAAGGTGTGCTCGACGTAGGCGCCGCCGTCCAGGTAGTGAAACAAAAACGGCGGCAGCTTGCGTTGCGCGGCGGCGCGGTAATCGGTGGAGGCGGAGATGATCATGGGGCGGCGTTCTCTGTTGTTGTATAGGGAGAGCGGCGGCGGTCGATTGGTATTACCAATTTACAAGTTCTACGAACCAGATTAAAAGGATGGGGCGAAGGCTGTCAATTTTCGGAGAAAGGCATGGGGTTCGGACAGGTACAACAGCGGCGATTGTCGGATGACATCGTCACCAGGCTGGAGAGCATGATTGTCGAGGGCACCCTCAAGGCCGGCGAGCGCTTGCCCGCCGAGCGGGCATTGGCAGAGCAAATGGGCGTGTCGCGTCCATCGTTGCGTGAGGCTCTGCAAAAGCTGGCGGCCAAGGGCTTGCTGGTCAGCCGTCAGGGCGGTGGCAACTACGTGGCCGATTCACTGGGCTCGACTTTCAGCGATCCGCTGTTGCACTTGCTGGAGAACAACCCCAGCGTGCAGCGTGACCTGCTGGAGTTTCGCCACACCCTCGAAGGTTCCTGTGCCTTCTACGCCGCTCAGCGCGCCACCAGCCTCGATCATCAGCGCCTGCGCGATGCCTTCGAAACCTTGCAGCACTGCTATACCAGCGAGGGCAGGCCGGACCGTGCACAGGAAGCCCTGGCCGACGCCAACTTCCACCTGGCCATCGCCGAGGCCAGCCACAACGCCGTGCTGCTGCACACCATCCGGGGCCTGTTCGACCTGCTCAAGCGCAACGTAATGACCAATATCGGCGGCATGTACGCGCTGCGCGACGAAACCCGCGACATGCTGATGGCGCAGCACAGCGAGCTGTTCAACGCCATTATCGAAGGCCGTGCAGAAGACGCGCGGGATATCTCCAATCGGCATATCCATTACGTCCAGGAAGTGCTGGCCGAAGGTGTGCAGGAGGCCCAGCGGGTGGCCCGGGCACAGCGGCGGCAGGGGATTTGAGTGCCTAGGCGCGCCGCCGCATCCATTCATCCACCACATCCCCCATGGTCTTGGGCGTGCCATCGACTATCCACGCCATGAACTCCCGATCGAACTTGAACGACGCCCCACATTGTTCGACCATGAACCGTCGCACATTCTGGGTATTCCTGTAGCCGGAAGTCACCGGGGTATCGCGGGTGATAACGGCGCTGTGCCAATCGAACTGCATGCCGTGCGCTTCCTTGACCAAAACGTGTGTGCCGCGATCTTACCTTAACCGCCCCCAGTGCCGCCTTAGACACCTGAACACATAAGCTCAGACACATACGCTCATGGACAACGCTGCCCGACTGATTCATGATTTCAGCCGTTTACGAGCCTGGAACACGTCACGGAGCATTTGTCAGTGGAACACTCACGCAACACCGCAGCCGATACGGTTTACATCGTACGCATCGACGGTACCCGTTTCGGGCCTTACAGCACCGAGGTCGAGCCCAACAAGGCGTTGATCTACGAAGTGACCCTCAATGCCGGTGCCGGCGACACCCTGGAGCGCATCCGCGCCGATGGCAGTGTCGAGACCTACCTGATCACCAATACTCACTTCCAGCCGCAGATGAGCGCTGTCGAGGCCCACTACACCGTGCGCCTGCGCAAGGACTGAGTTCAGCGCTGATCGGCGCTGGCCGAGCCGCTGTAGCGTTCGATGATTCTGTCGATCTCGCCGGACATCTTCATCCGCAGCAAGGTGCGCAGGATCCGTTGCACGGGAACGTCCGGGTCGTTGCGCACGTAGCAGCCCAGGCCCTGGGCGCTCAATAGTCTGAGGGGGTGCAGCTGTTGATCCGCCGGCTGGCTGCTGTTGAACCAGTTGAGCGCCATCTGATTGCTCACAGCGTACTCATAACGCCCGGCCTTGAGTTTCATCAATACCTGCACCTGATTGCGTCCGTCGTCGCGGATCAATTTGTTGCTGTCGAAGTAGGGTTGCAGATTCGGATAGCTGTAGCCCAGCACGGTACCGATCTTCTGCACCGACAGTTGCCCTGGGTCTACAGGCAGGGCATGTTCGGCGCTGCCGATCAGATAATCCTTTTGCGTGATCAGCGGCAGGCTCCAGATATAGTCCCCCGAGAGGTTGGGGCCCCATGACTGCGAGGTGTAGCAGCGAATGTCCACCTGGCCGCTTTCCATTGCCGCTTGCAGGCGCAGGCGTGGCAGCACATGGAATTCGGCCGGGGCGCCGATCTGGGCGGCGAGGCTGGTCATGATCTGGAACAGAATGCCGTCGTCAGGTATGCCATCTTCGATCTCCATCAGCGGCATGGACCAGGCGTCCGACACCAGGAAACGAATGGGTCGAGTGTCCGCCAGCGCCGTTGAAGCCCATAACATCCCGATCAGAATGCACCAAGCTTTGCGCATCTAGCCCCCGAGGGTCCGAAAACAGCAGTCGTTTGGCAGGTTATGGGGTAATACACACGTCCACTGGGTGCTTTTTGCCCCCTTGTCCGCTAGGATTAGCGGTCTTTTGCAACCCAGTCGCGATGGTTTTCGATGAGTTATCAGGTTCTTGCACGTAAATGGCGTCCGCGCTCGTTCCGCGAAATGATCGGCCAGACCCATGTGCTCAAGGCTTTGATCAACGCGTTGGACAATCAGCGCCTGCATCATGCCTACCTCTTCACGGGGACCAGGGGTGTAGGCAAGACTACCATCGCGCGGATTATTGCCAAGTGCGTAAATTGCGAAATTGGCATCACTTCGACACCATGCGGTACGTGCTCGGTATGCCGCGAGATCGATGAGGGTCGTTTCGTCGATCTGATCGAGATCGACGCCGCCAGCCGCACCAAGGTCGAGGACACCCGCGAACTGCTCGACAACGTGCAGTACGCCCCCAGCCGCGGGCGCTTCAAGGTCTACCTGATCGACGAAGTGCACATGCTGTCGAGCCACTCGTTCAATGCCTTGCTGAAGACGCTCGAAGAGCCGCCGCCCTACGTCAAGTTCATCCTTGCCACCACCGATCCGCAAAAGCTGCCCGCCACCATCCTGTCGCGTTGCTTGCAGTTTTCCCTGAAAAACATGACCCCTGAGCGGGTGGTCGAGCACCTCAGCCACGTGTTGAGCGTCGAGAACGTGCCGTTCGAGGACGACGCCCTGTGGTTGCTGGGCCGCGCCGCCGACGGTTCGATGCGCGATGCCATGAGCCTCACCGACCAGGCCATCGCCTTTGGTGAGGGCAAGGTGCTGGCGGCGGATGTGCGGGCCATGCTCGGTACTTTGGATCACGGACAGGTCTACGGTGTGCTGCAGGCGTTGCTCGAAGGCGACGCGCGCGGGCTGCTGGAGGCGGTGCGTCATCTGGCCGAGCAGGGGCCGGACTGGAATGGCGTGCTGGCGGAAATCCTCAACGTGCTGCATCGCGTCGCAGTGGCGCAGGCCCTGCCTGAAGCCGTGGACAACGGCCAGGGCGACCGCGACCGGGTATTGGCTGTGGCGCAAGCGCTGCCGGCCGAGGATGTGCAGTTCTATTACCAGATGGGTTTGATCGGCCGTCGGGATTTGCCCCTGGCCCCGGACCCGCGCAGCGGTTTCGAGATGGTCCTGCTGCGCATGCTGGCGTTCCGGCCGGCGGGCAGCAGTGATGCACCGCCGCAAACGCTAAAGCCAGTGGGGATCAGCCAGGCCACAGCTGATTCCTCCAGGGCAGTGGCGGCACTGGCAGCAACCCCGAGTGTGCCGGTAGCCGTTCCAGCCCCAGCACAAACAACGCCTTTGCCTGTCCCTACCGAGGAGGCGCCCCCGGTGCAAGCCGCCCCTGCGCAGGCGAGTTCTGCCAGCGCAGAAGCTGGCACGGATACAGCGCCCGCTTCGCAGGCAGCGCCAGCTCCCACCGCTTCCTCGGCCGCTGGTGGGGATGACAATCGGCGGCAGGCCCCCTCGCTACAGGGGGGAGCAGCGCACCAAATTCCAGTCGACGATCCGGATCTGCCTTGGAACGAGCCCGCTGCGCCACTGCAGGCCGAACCCGAGGCTTATGACGAGCCGCTGCTGGACACCGAATCCGAGCAGCCGATGCTCACTCCCATGCCAGCACCGACACCGGCCAGCGTGGTGCCGGCCGCGCCTGAGCGCGAGTCTCTGGACAGCGAAGATGAAGGCGACCGCATCGACAGCGCCGCGCACCTGCAACCGGTGCCCGATGCCTTCGTGCCCGCCGGTATGGACCGCGACGACGAGCCGCCGCTGGACGAGGACTATTACGAAGCCGATATCGACGCTTCGAACTATACGTTCCTCGACGATCTGGCCAGCGCCACGCCCGCGCCTGCACCGGCCGAACCCGAGCCGCTGCCGGCCTCGCAGCCGGCTACAGGCCTGGCCCTGCAATGGCTGGAGCTGTTCCCGAAATTGCCGATCTCAGGGCTCACGGCCAGCATCGCCGCCAACTGCAGCCTGATGGCGCTCGAGGGCGACGACTGGTTGCTGCACCTCGATCCGGCCCAGAGCGCGCTGTTCAACGCCACGCAACAGCGCCGGCTCAACGATGCCCTCAATCAGCACCATGGGCGTACGATCACGCTGAAGATCGAGCTGGTCCGCCCCGAGCAGGAGACCCCTGCTCAGGCGTCTTCTCGCCGGCGTACCGAGCGTCAGCATGAAGCCGAGGCGTCGATCCAGTCCGATCCGTTCATCCAGCAGATGATGCAGCAGTTCGGCGCGACCGTGCGAAACGATACTATTGAACCTGTCGACGTTCCGGTGAGCCAGAACGTATAACCCGTCAACGGCGCTGCCCGAGGCGGCGCCCACTACAACCCTACTTACGAGGTGAATTCCCATGATGAAAGGTGGCATGGCCGGCCTGATGAAGCAGGCTCAGCAGATGCAGGAAAAAATGGCCAAGGCGCAGGAAGAACTGGCCAATGCCGAAGTCACCGGTCAGGCCGGTGCCGGCCTGGTCAGCGTGGTGATGACCGGTCGTCACGACGTCAAGCGCATCAGCCTCGATGACAGCCTGATGCAGGAAGACAAGGAAGTGCTCGAAGACCTGATCGCCGCCGCGGTCAACGATGCCGTGCGCAAGATCGAAGCCAACAGCCAGGACAAGATGTCCGGCATGACCGCTGGCATGCAATTGCCGCCGGGCTTCAAGATGCCGTTCTGATTTTCATGGCACTTACAAAAAGCCAGGCTCCGTGCCTGGCTTTTTGCGTTGTGCGCGCCTGCAATCGTGGGAACGTGCACCTGGCCCATCGGTCTGCTTAAGTAGTGTTCAACTTTCAGGAGCCTTCTTCATGTCCACCGAACTGACCCTCAACCAGCGTTTCGTCCTCGCCTCGCGGCCCAAGGGCGCGCCGACGCCCGAGAACTTTCGCCTGGAGCGCGTGGCCTTGCCCGAGCTGCAAGATGGCGAGGTGCAACTGCGCACGCTGTTCATGTCGCTGGACCCTTACATGCGTGGCCGCATGAGCGACGCACCGTCCTACGCCGCGCCAGTGGCGATCAACGAAGTGATGACGGCCGGCGCCGTGAGCCAGGTGACGGCGTCACGCAATCCGAAATTCCAGGAAGGCGACCTGGTGCTGGGCGCCACCGGCTGGCAGACCCACAGCATCAGTGACGGCAGTGGCATCATCCCCCTGCCAGCGGGTATTCCTTCACCGTCCATGGCCCTCGGCGTGCTGGGCATGCCCGGCATGACCGCCTACATGGGCCTCATGCACATCGGCCAGCCCAAGGAAGGCGAGACGCTCGTGGTCGCGGCGGCGTCCGGGGCGGTGGGCTCGGTGGTCGGTCAGGTGGCCAAGCTCAAGGGCCTGAAAGTGGTCGGGGTGGCCGGTGGACCTGACAAGTGCCGCTATGTGGTGGACGAATTAGGTTTCGACGCCTGTATCGACCACAAGAGCGAGACCTTCGCCGAGGACCTGGCCACGGCCTGTGGCCAAGGCATCGACATCTATTTCGAAAACGTCGGTGGCCATGTATTCGAAGCGGTGATGCCGCTGCTCAATGCCCGTGCGCGCATACCCGTGTGCGGATTGATCGCCCAGTACAACGAGTCTGCGCTGCCCGAGGGGCCGGATCGCTTCACGGTGCTGCCGCGGCTGTTGCTGACCAAGCGCGTTCGTATGCAAGGCTTCATCGTGTTCGATGACTTCGGCGATCGCCATGCCGAGTTCTATTCGGCCATGGTGCCGTGGGTTCGGGACGGCAAGATTCGCTTTCGCGAACACGTAGTCGATGGTCTGGAAAATGCGCCAGAGGCCTTTATCGGTCTGCTGCAAGGCCATAACTTCGGCAAGCTGGTGGTCAAGGTCGCCGACGCCTGAGTATTTGACGCTGAGCCCCGGCGCCGGTATAAACCGCGTCTCGTTGTCATTGCAGGTTTCTTCGCCATGAGTTTCAGCCCCCTGATTCGCCAACTGATCGACGCCCTGCGTATCTTGCCGGGCGTTGGGCAGAAAACCGCCCAGCGCATGGCGCTGCAGTTGCTCGAGCGCGATCGCAGCGGCGGCACGCGGTTGGCGCAGTCCTTGGCGCAGGCGATGGACGGTGTTGGGCATTGCCAGAAATGTCGGACCCTGACCGAAGAAACGCTCTGCCCGCAGTGCGCCGACACGCGTCGCGATGACACCTTGTTGTGTGTGGTCGAAGGGCCGATGGACGTTTACGCGGTGGAGCAGACCGGCTACCGCGGGCGCTATTTTGTCCTCAAGGGGCATTTGTCGCCGCTCGACGGGCTGGGCCCGGAGGCCATCGGTATCCCGCAATTGATGGCGCGTATCGAAGAGCAGGGCAGCTTTACCGAGGTGATCCTGGCCACCAATCCGACAGTGGAAGGCGAGGCCACCGCCCATTACATCGCGCAATTGCTCAACGGCAAGGGCCTGGTGACCTCACGCATTGCCCACGGCGTACCGCTGGGCGGCGAATTGGAGTTGGTCGATGGCGGCACGCTTGCGCATTCGTTTGCCGGGCGCAAGCCGATCGCGCTGTAACCACCCACCCTGTTTGGCCCCGGGACAGGCGCTATTCCCTGTAGCGAGGGGTAGGAGTCACGAATCCAGTGTGCCGCCTGCCAGGGCGCACAGCTGGATCGGGTCGAGGATGTGCACTTCCTTGCCCTGGGCGTCCAGCAGGCCGTTCTGCTGGAATCGCGTGAATACCCGCGACACCGTCTCCACCGCCAACCCCAGGTAGTTGCCCATCTCGTTGCGCGACATGCTCAAGCGAAACTGATTGGCCGAATACCCCCGCGCGCGAAACCGCGCCGAGAGGTTGACCAGAAAGGTAGCGATGCGCTCGTCGGCGGTCTTTTTCGACAGCAACAGCATCATTTGTTGGTCGTCGCGGATTTCCCGGCTCATGACGCGCATCAGTTGCCGGCGCAACTGCGGCAGTTGCATGGCCAGTTCATCGAGCCGCTCGAACGGGATCTCGCAGACCGAGGTGGTTTCCTGGGCCTGGGCCGATACCGGATGGCGTTCGGTGTCCATGCCCGACAGGCCGACCAGCTCGCTGGGCAGATGAAAGCCGGTGATCTGTTCGGCGCCGCTGTCGCTGACACTGAAGGTCTTCAAGGCCCCGGAACGCACGGCGTAGACTGCATCGAAGGTATCGCCCTGGCGAAACAGGTACTCGCCTTTTTTAAGCGGGCGGCCGCGGCGGACGATATCGTCCAGGGCGTCCATGTCGGCCAGGTCGAGCGACAATGGCAAGCACAGGGGAGCCAGGCTGCAATCCTTGCAGTGTGTCTGATTGTGGCCTCGCGGCGTGGCCCGTACCGCCGAGGCCGGCGATGCGTTGCGCACGATGAAGGACGCTGGATCTGACATTGTTTGATTCCTTGTGACAAACACGCATGAAAGGCAAGGTTAACCCACTGATGGTCTTCGGGCCACCGTAGCCGGTTCAGATGACCTGTGAAAAACGCTGTTGACCGTAAACCGCCGTATAGCGATCGAACACCGCGCAGACAGCCCTTACCAGCAGCCGCCCTGCAGGCAGGACCGTGAAACCATGGGGCTTCAGGCCGATCAGGCCGTCGGCCGCCAGTGCCAGCAGGGCTGGCCACTGCGCAGCGAAATAGTCGCGAAAATCGATGGCGTATGTTTTCTCGATTAGCGCGAAGTCCAACTCGAAATGGCAGATGACCTGACCGATGATCGCAGCACGCAACCGATCGTCGGCATCGCACAGCACACCGCGCAAGGTAGCGAGCTGGCCGCTGGCAAGGCGTTGCTGATACTCATTGATGTCGCTGGTGTTCTGGCAATACAGATCGCCCACGTGACTGATGGCCGAGACCCCGAGGCCGATCAGGTCGCAATGACCATGGGTGGTGTAGCCCTGGAAATTGCGGTGCAGGCGGCCTTCTTCCTGGGCGCAGGCCAGGTCGTCATCGGGCAGGGCAAAATGGTCCATGCCGATATGACGGTAGCCGGCGGCGGATAATTGCTCGATGGTGCGCTGCAGCATTTCCAGTTTTTGCCCCGGTGCCGGCAGGTCCTGGCGCTCGATACGGCGCTGGGGCAGAAAACGCTCGGGCAGGTGCGCGTAATTGAACACCGACAGGCGATCCGGTTGCAGGTCGATGACTTGCGCCACGGTGTCGGCAAAGCTGGCGACGGTCTGCTGCGGCAGGCCGTAGATCAGGTCGATGTTCACCGAGCGAAATTGCAGGGTGCGCGCGGCCTCCACCAGCGTGCGGGTTTCACCCAGGCTCTGCAGGCGATTGACCGCCCGCTGCACGGCCGGGTCGAGGTCCTGCACGCCGAGGCTGATGCGGTTGAAGCCCAGTTCACGCAGCAGCCCCATGGTCGACCAGTCGGCTTCGCGCGGGTCGATCTCGATACTGTAGTCGCCGGAGTCATCATCCTTGAGCGAGAAGTTCTCCCGCAGGCTGGTCATCAACTGGCGCAGTTCGGCGTGGCTGAGGAAGGTCGGCGTGCCCCCGCCCAAGTGCAACTGCTCGACCACCTGCAGGGGGTCGGCATGGCAGCCCAGTTGCTGGATTTCCCGTTCCAGGCGTGTCAGATAAGGCTGGGCCCGACCGCGGTCTTTGGTGATGACCTTGTTGCACGCGCAGTAGTAGCAAATGTTGGCGCAAAACGGCAGGTGCACGTACAGCGACAGCGGGCGCAACGCCTTGCGGCTGCCGCGCAGGGCCTGCATGAGGTCGAAGCTGCCCACCTGGCTGTGGAATTGCACGGCGGTAGGGTAGGAGGTGTAGCGCGGGCCGGACAGGTCATAGCGCTTGATCAGCTCGTCATCCCAGCAGGGGGCATCGTGCATGGAGGAGTTTTCCGGTGGCGGGGCGAATGCAGCATTTTAGGCGCCGACGCCTGCGGGAAAATTGACCCAGATCAATAGTGCGCCGCTCGCTCAGTCCAGCAAGGATTAAACAGACGAGTGCCACACGTCAGGATCTCGGTATCTTGCGCTTACAATGCAGCCTGGTGACTGCCGTTGTCCTGATGTGTCCAAGCGCGCGACCATAGCGGCCTGGCAACGTTGCCATCACCATTACGGAGCCTCACGATGAATGCTGAACGGGACCCATGGGCGCAACGCGTCAGCGACAACGGCTGGCTGTGGAATTCGGCTCAGAGCCAATCGGCGGAGGGCGAGCCGCTGTGCCTGATCCTCGCCCATGGTGCGGGCGCGCCGATGGACAGCGCGTTCATGAACACCATGGCCGAGCACTTGGCGCAACGCGGTATCGACGTCCTGCGCTTCGAATTCCCCTACATGGCGCAGCGCCGTATCGACGGCGGCAGACGCCCACCTAACCCGCAAGCGCGCTTGCTGGAGAAATGGCGAGAGGTCTATGCGCTGGTGCGCACCCAAGTGGCGGGGCGGCTGGCGATTGGCGGCAAGTCCATGGGCGGGCGCATGGCCAGCTTGCTGGCGGACGAGTTGGGGGCGGATGCCCTGGTATGCCTCGGCTATCCATTCTATGCCGCGGGCAAGCCGGAGAAGCCGCGGGTCGCGCACCTGGCCGACCTGCAGACCCGCACCCTGATCATCCAGGGTGAACGCGATACCCTGGGCAACCAGCCGACGGTGGCGGGCTATGAGGTGTCAGAGCAGATCGAGCTGTACTGGCTGCCGGCGGCCGACCACGATCTCAAACCGCTGAAGGCGTCCGGGTTCACCCATCAGCAACACCTGGAAAGCGCCGCCGACCGCGTGGCGGCGTTTCTCTATTGATCGTGGCGCGGTGATCACAGCGTGCGGGACGCATCAGGCTTGAGCAGGCGGCGTAGCTTCCATCGCCAGCAGCGGGACCAGGTCCGTACCGGTGAAGGTGCCGCTGACGGCCAGCAATGCCCCTTCCAACTCGATCTGTATCTGGCCGTCGAATTCGATTGAAAGCTTGCGGTTGTTCCAATCGATATCGACGTTGGCGCCGCCACGCATACCCTGGTCCCAAAGACCGCCAGGCAGCATCCGGGCGTAACGGCTGTAATAACCGGCGTCACCCGGTTCGAAACGTTTACGGATGACGTCGTCGCTGCGCATAGCCGGCAATCTAACGCGGATACTTTGATAGTCCGGGGTGAAGGGGCTGCCGACGGAGCCTTTCATGAACCAGCTTGATTGCTGCTCGGTCCATTCGAAAAAGGCAACGCCGGTGTAGTCCTGACCGTTCAGGTTCCAGCGCAGGATTCCGCTGGCATGGGTGTCGACGGGGGAGGGGGTGGGTGAGGTCATGATCTCTCTCATGGCGCCGATGGACGCGGTGGTGGTTGAGCCACCACCTTATCCATCGGGTTGAAAACGCATCACTGACAGAACGGAGAGTTACGTTCGTAATGAATCCGGTATAGACCACTTCGACTCAGCGATTGAACCGCTCCACCAGCGAATACTGGCTTTGCGCCGTGCGGGTCAGCTCGGTGCTCAGGTTGGCCGAGCTTTGCGCCTGTTCGGCGGTCACGTCGGCGAGGTCGGCGATGGTACCGATGTTGCGGCTGACTTCTTCGGCTACCGCGCTTTGCTGCTCGGTAGCGGCAGCGATCTGCGCGGTCATGTCGGTGATATTGGCCATGGCCTCGCTGATGCCCACCAGCGCTTGATCGGCCTCCATGACCCGCGCCACGCCTTCTTCGGCCTGACGGTTACCCGCTTCCATGGTGTTCACCGCGTTGCTGGCGGTGCCTTGCAGCTTGGCGATCAGGGCGTGGATCTGCCCGGTTGACTCGCTGGTACGCTGCGCCAACTGGCGCACCTCGTCGGCGACCACGGCAAAACCGCGGCCCATTTCACCGGCGCGGGCGGCCTCGATGGCAGCGTTCAGGGCCAGCAGGTTGGTCTGGTCGGCGATGCCTTTGATGACATCCACCACGCCGCCGATCTCGTTGCTGTCCTTGGCCAGTTGCAGCACGGTCTGGCCGGTTTCGCCCACCACCACCGACAGGCGCTGGATGGCGTCGCGGGTCTCACCGGCAATCGCCCGGCCTTTGCCGGTCAGGGTGTTGGCTTGCTGAGTGGCCTCGGCGGTGCGGTGCACATGGCTGGCGACCTCCGCAGTGGTCGCGGCCATCTGGTTGACGGCGGCGGCCACTTGCTCGGTTTCGACACGCTGGCGTTCCAGGCCGGTGGAGCTGTTGTGCGCCAGTACATCGGATTGCCGCGCCTGATCGCTCAGGTGCTCGGCGGTGTCCTGCAAGCGGGTCAGGCAGGTTTTCAGGCGGGCTTCCTGACTGAGGATGGACATCTCCAGGCGCGCCTGGGCTCCCCGGCTGTCGGTATACATCTGCGCGATCAACGGATCGGAGGTGGTCTGCTCGGCCAGGCGCAGCAGGCGTTTGAGGCCCCGCTGCTGCCAGCTCAGGCCCAGCAGCCCCAGGGGAATCGACAACCCGGCAGCCAGGGCGAAGCCCCAGCCAGAGTTGAGCCACAGGCCGATCAAAAAGCCGATCTGGCTGATCAGAATGAACGGCAGCCAGTTCTCGATCACCGGCAGCCAGTGATCGCGCTGCGGCACTGCTGCCTTGCCGCGGTTCAGGCGTTCATACAGTGCTTGTGCACGACGGACCTGCTCGGCGGTGGGCTTGATCCGTACCGACTCGTAGCCCACCACCTGGCTGCCATCGAAAATCGGCGTCACGTAGGCGTTGACCCAATAGAAGTCGCCATTCTTGCAGCGGTTCTTGACGATCCCCATCCATGGCAGACCCTGCTTGAGCGTCTGCCACATGTGTTCGAACACCGCTGATGGCACATCGGGATGGCGCACGGTGTTATGAGGCGCACGGATCAGCTCTTCGCTGGTAAAACCACTGATCTCGATAAATGCATCGTTGCAGTAGGTAATGACGCCCTTGGCATCCGTGGTGGAGATCAGCCGCTGCTGGGCCGGGAAAGTCCGTTCGCGCTGAGTGATGGGCTGGTTGTTTCGCATGGCAGAGTCTTTCCGCATAGGCTTTGCGCGGTTATCGGCACGCGCGCGGAGGAGTTGAGGAAAAACGCACGGTTTGCGCGTTTGTATTGATCCAGGTCAACGAATTGACCGATTCAGAGTTTGAGCGGATAGGTGAACAGGCCGAAATGGATAAGGTTGATCCCGAAGTGGCAGCCGGTCGCGGCAAGCAGCCCGCCATAGCGCCATGCCACCCCGTACCCGATGCCCGCCAGCGTTGCCAGCAGCGCCCAGGTCCAGCCACCGCCCAAGTGCGTCAGCCCGAACAGCACGGCGCTCAGGCTAATGGCCAGCGGCACGCCCCAGCGCCAGCGCTGCCAGCGATCGGTTAGCCAGCCGAGCAGGTAACCGCGAAACAGCAGCTCCTCGCTCAAGCTGACCAACAACAGATTGTTGGCGGCCCATAGCCAGGCGCCGGCCGGCCACTTGGGAGCCCAGGCCACGGCGTGCAACGCCAGTGCCAGCCCGAACAGACCGCTCGCCGTGATCGCCAGGGTTCGCACCGTGGCCTGCGTGATCAGCCCCCAGGGCCGCGCGGCAATCGCCCAAGGACAGCACAGCAGGATCCACGCGCCGATCAGGGGCTTGTCCAGATTCAGGAAGAGCGAGAAGGGCGGCGCCCCCGCGCTCAATACCTGCCGATCGATGATCAAGGCGTTATCGAAACCGGGCACGCGGTGCAGCGCCAGTCCCAGCGCCAGGAGCACGAAGCCTCCATGCCCCAACCAGGCCAGTCGCGCCTGTCGAGTCGCGATCCCCAGCAGTCCCAGGAGCGCGATGTACGGGAATGCCGAGTAGCCGATGTGGCCATAGCACAGCGCCATGCCATACCCGGCAGTCAATAAGAGGAGGGCGATCTGACGCTGAGCCTGCATGGAGCACATCCGAATCGGAGCAGAGCGCGCAGATTAGCGATGCTGCCGAGGGATGTCTGTAGGACGTTTCCCAAGTTGATCGTGCCTGCGTGGCACGACCAACCGTTCACCCCATGTGGGGTATCAGGATGCGATCAACTGGCGCAACACGTAATGCAGGATGCCGCCGGCCTTGAAGTATTCGACCTCGTTCAACGTGTCGATGCGGCACAGCACCTGCACCGTCTGCTGCTCGCCATTTTCACGGGTGATGCGCAGGTCGAGGTGCATATGAGGCTTCAATTGGGCTCCGGTCAACCCCAATACATCAAAGCTCTCGCCGCCGGTCAGTTGCAGCGATTTGCGGTTCTGTTCCGACAGGAACTGCAACGGCAACACACCCATGCCGACCAGATTGGAGCGGTGGATACGTTCGAAGCTCTCTGCCACGACTGCCTTGACCCCCAGCAGATTGGTGCCCTTGGCGGCCCAGTCGCGGCTTGAACCCGTCCCGTATTCCTGGCCGGCGATCACTACCAGGGGGGTGCCGGCGCTCTGGTATTGCATGGCGGCATCATAGATCGGCATTTTTTCGCCAGTCGGCACGAACAGCGTGTTGCCACCTTCTTCACCACCTAGCATTTCGTTGCGGATGCGGATATTGGCGAAGGTGCCACGCATCATCACTTCATGGTTGCCGCGGCGCGAGCCATAGGAGTTGAAGTCCCGTGACTCCACGCCTTTCTCGCGCAAATAGCGCCCGGCGGGGCTGTCGGCCTTGATATTGCCGGCGGGCGAGATGTGGTCGGTGGTCACCGAATCGCCGAGGATCGCCAGCGCCCGGGCCCCGGTCACGTCCTTGATTTCCGGCAGGGGGCCGGCGATGTTGTCGAAGAACGGTGGATGCTGGATGTAGGTGGAATCTTCCTGCCACACGTAGGTGGCGGCCTGGGGCACCTCGATCGCTTGCCACTGGGCGTCGCCTGCGAACACTTCGGCGTACTCCTTGTGGAACATGGCGGTATCGACCTTGGCCACCGCCGCAGCGATCTCCTGCTGGCTCGGCCAGATATCGCGCAGGTACACCGGATTGCCATCGCTGCCCCGGCCCAGCGGTTCGCTGCTGATATCGATGCGCACATTGCCCGCCAACGCATAGGCGACCACCAGCGGCGGCGAGGCCAGCCAGTTGGTTTTGACCAACGGGTGCACGCGGCCCTCGAAGTTGCGGTTGCCGGACAGCACCGAAGCGACCGTCAAGTCAGACTGCTGGATGGCTTTTTCGATCGGCTCGGCCAGTGGTCCAGAGTTGCCGATGCACGTGGTGCAGCCATAGCCCACCAAATCGAAGCCCAAGGCATCGAGATACTGGGTCAGGCCGGCCGCGTGGTAATAGTCGGTCACCACCTTGGACCCTGGCGCCAGCGAGCTCTTGACCCATGGTTTGCGTTTGAGGCCTTTCTCCACGGCCTTTTTCGCCACCAGGCCGGCGGCCATCATCACGCTGGGGTTCGAGGTATTGGTGCAGGAGGTAATGGCCGCGATCACCACGGCACCGTTCTGCAGGTTGTAGGTCTCGCCGTTATAGGTGTACTGGGCCTCGCCGGTCTGTTCAGCATTGCCGACGGCCACACCGCCGCCGCCCTCGCTTTCCAGTCGGCCTTCTTCCTTGCTGGGCGGCTTGAACTGCAGCCCAAGGAAGTCTTCGAAAGCACCCGGCACTTTGGGCAGCGGCACGCGGTCTTGCGGGCGTTTGGGGCCCGCCAGGCTGGCCACCACCTCGCTCATGTCCAGTTCCAGCGTGGCGCTGAAGGCCGGTTCCTGACCGGGCAGGCGCCACAGGCCCTGAGCTTTGCAGTAGGCCTCGACCAGCGCCACCGTGGCGTCGGGGCGGCCGGACAGACGCAGATAATCCAGGGTCACGTCATCCACTGGGAAGAAGCCGCACGTGGCGCCGTATTCGGGTGCCATGTTGGCAATGGTGGCGCGGTCAGCCAGTGGCAGTTCGGCCAGGCCGTCGCCATAGAACTCGACGAACTTGCCCACCACGCCTTTCTTGCGCAGCATCTGTGTGACGGTCAGTACCAGGTCGGTGGCGGTAATGCCTTCGTTGAGTTTGCCGATGAGCTTGAAGCCGATCACTTCCGGGATCAGCATCGACACCGGCTGGCCGAGCATGGCCGCTTCCGCCTCGATACCGCCCACGCCCCAGCCGAGCACGCCGAGGCCGTTGATCATGGTGGTGTGCGAATCGGTGCCTACCAGGGTGTCGGGGAAGGCGTAGGTGCGGCCATCCTCGTCCTTGGTCCACACCGTGCGGCCGAGGTATTCGAGGTTCACCTGGTGACAGATGCCGGTGCCGGGCGGTACCACGCTGAAGTTGTTGAAGGCGCTCTGTCCCCAGCGCAAAAAGGCGTAACGCTCGCCGTTGCGGTGCATTTCGATGTCGACGTTCTGGCCGAACGCCTGATTGTCGCCGTACTTGTCGACCATCACCGAGTGGTCGATCACCAGGTCCACCGGTGACAATGGATTGATGCGCTGCGGGTCGGCGCCCGCCTTGGCCACGGCGGCGCGCATGGCGGCCAGGTCGACCACTGCGGGCACCCCGGTGAAGTCCTGCATCAGCACCCGCGCCGGGCGGTACTGGATTTCCCGGTCGGAGCGGCGCTCCTTGAGCCAGTCGGCCAGGGCATGGATGTCGGTGGCAGTGACGGTGTGGTTGTCTTCCCAGCGCAACAGGTTTTCCAGTAGCACCTTGAGCGACATCGGCAGTTTTTGCAGATCGCCCAGGGTGGCGGCAGCGTCCGGGAGGCTGAAGTAGTGGTATTGACGGTCGCCGACCTGCAGCGTTTTGAGGGTTTTCAGGCTATCGAGAGAGGGCATGAACAAACTCCTTGTCGGGCCTCACGGTCAGGGCCCATGGGTTCAGTTTCTATGCACTGGACTGCGCGAGTGTGTCGCGGGTTCCGGAGTTCCTTTATCATGCGCGCTTTTCAAGGCAGCGGGATGAAACCCCTCTGCCGGCCAATGGCCTGCGCCGACGGCACCCTGGAGTGATCAATGAATACGCTGTTTATGCACTGTCGGCCGGGCTTTGAAGGCGAAGTCTGTTCGGAAATCGCCGAACACGCCGCGCGCCTGGATGTATCGGGCTACGCCAAGGCGAAGCCGGCCAGTGCCTGTGTCGAATTCATCTGTCATTCGCCCGAAGGGCCCGAGCGCTTGATGCGCGAGCTGCGTTTTGCCGAGCTGATCTTCCCGCGCCAGTGGGCCCGGGGCCGTTTCGTCGAGTTGCCGGAGACCGACCGCATCAGCGTGCTGCTGGCGACCTTGGCCGATTACCCGGTGTTCGGCAGCCTGTGGCTGGAGATCGTCGACACCAACGATGGCAAGGAGCTGTCGACCTTCTGTCGCAAATTCGAAGTGCCGCTGCGCAAGGCGCTGATCAAGGCCGGCCGCCTGCTGGACGATCCGGCCCTGCCGCGTTTGCTGCTGACCTTCAAGACCGGCCGCGAAGTCTTCGTCGGCGTGGCCGAGGCCGACAATCAGGCGATGTGGCCCATGGGCATCCCGCGTTTGAAGTTTCCGCGCGAGGCGCCGAGCCGTTCGACCCTCAAGCTGGAAGAGGCCTGGCATCATTTCATTCCAAGGGAGGAGTGGGACGCGCGTCTGCACAGCGACATGACCGGTGTCGACCTCGGCGCCGCGCCGGGTGGCTGGACCTATCAACTGGTGCGCCGCGGCATGCTGGTCACCGCCATCGATAACGGGCCGATGGCCGAAAGTCTGATGGACACCGGCCTGGTCAAGCACCTGATGACCGACGGCTTCACCTACAAGCCCAAGCCGACGGTAGACTGGATGGTCTGCGACATCGTCGAAAAGCCCGCGCGCAATGCCGCTTTGCTGGAAACCTGGCTGGGCGAGGGACTTTGTCGCGAAGCCGTGGTCAATCTGAAGCTACCCATGAAACAACGTTATGCCGAGGTGCGGCGCTTGCTCGACCGCATCGCAGAAGGCTTCAAGGCCCGCGGCATCAAAGTGGCCATCGGCTGCAAGCAGCTGTACCACGACCGTGAAGAAGTGACGTGCCACCTGCGCCGTCTCGATACGAAAAAGCCTTGATTCAGGAGTTACCCATGTCTGAAGCCCTTAGCGCTGCCACCCCTGTCGACGCGGTGCTCGACGCCAGCGGCCTGAACTGCCCGGAGCCGGTGATGATGCTGCACCAGCACATCCGCGACCTGGCGGGCGGCGGACTGCTCAAAGTGATCGCCACCGACCCGTCGACGCGCCGCGACATCCCCAAGTTCTGCGTGTTTCTGGATCACGAGTTGGTGCATCAGGAAGAGGCGGGTGGGACGTATCTGTACTGGATTCGCAAGAATAACGGGTGAGGTAGTGCGGTGATGCTGATGGCCTCTTCGCCGCCGAACGCGCAACCTTGCTCCCAGAGGTGTAGGGCTCGTGATCTGAGTGCACCGTAGGAGCGAAGCGTGCTCGCGAAGAGGCCCGCAAGCCAAACATCCTGCTCGCTACAACCCCGCTGAACGCCTAAACTGCGGCTCCGCCCAAGGAGCCTGCCATGCTGATCGTTGCTGACGAAAACATCCCTCTGCTGACCGAATTCTTCCAGGGCGCGGGAGAGATACGCCGCCTGCCTGGGCGCAGCATCGACCGCGCCGCGATCGCCGAGGCCGATGTGCTGCTGGTGCGTTCAGTCACCAAGGTGACCCGCGACATACTCGCTGGCAGCCCGGTCAAGTTCGTCGGCACCTGCACCATCGGCACCGATCATCTAGACCTCGAATACTTCAACCAGACCGGCATCCAATGGGCCAGCGCCCCCGGCTGCAACGCCCGTGGTGTGGTGGACTATGTGCTGGGCAGCCTGTTCACCCTGGCCGACCTTGACGGCGCCGACCTCAGCCGCCGTATTTATGGCGTGGTCGGTGCCGGCCAGGTCGGTGGGCGTCTGATCGACGCCTTGCGCGGCCTTGGCTGGGATGTGCGGGTCTGTGATCCACTGCGCGAGCCAGCCGCAGGCGAGGTGCATGTCAGCCTTGACGAGATCCTTGCCGAATGTGACGTGATCAGCCTGCACACGCCGCTGACCCGCAGCGGCCCGGCGCCTACCTGGCATTTGCTCGATGCCGAGCGCCTGGCACGCTTGCGCCCGGGCGCCTGGCTGATCAACGCGGCCCGCGGCCCGATCGTCGATAACCTGGCACTGCGCGCCTTGCTCACCGAGCGCGACGACGTGCAGGCGGTGCTCGACGTCTGGGAGCACGAACCCAGTGTCGACCTGGCTCTGGCCGATCTCTGTGTGCTGGCCACCCCGCACATTGCCGGCTACAGCCTGGACGGTCGGCAGCGGGGCACCGAGCAGATCTATCAGGCCTTTTGTGCCTGGCAGCACCAGGCGCCGGCGCTGCGCCTGGCCGATCTGCTGCCCAACGCCTGGTTGGCGGGCCTGGAGCTGCATGCCGACAGCGACCCGGCGTGGGCCCTGGCGATGGTTTGCCGCGCGGTGTACGACCCGCGCCGTGACGATGCCGATTTTCGCCGCAGCCTCAATGACGACGACGCCCTGCAACGGGCAGCGTTCGATGCATTGCGCAAGCACTACCCGCCACGCCGCGAGATCGACGCTCTCAACGTGCGCATCGAGGGCGAAGCGCCATTGCTGCGTCAGCAGATGCATGCGCTGGGTATCCAGCTGGGCTGAGTCGCGACCCGAAAGTATCGGGCAGAAAAAACCCGGCGAAGGCGCCGGGCTCAGGAATTCTTGTTATTGAAGTGCTTGTGCCTGGCCAATACCTGAGGGTCACTTCCTGGGAGCAACCAGACGTTTTTCCAGCTCCCGACAGGCTTGTTGGACCATGTCTTCGGTGATCGGTACCTCGCGGCCCTGGGCGTCGATGATCGAGCCTCCGACGGCTTGGTGTGGCTGGACGCGTTGGACTGGCAATGTTTCGCTCGGCTGCGATTGCAGGCTCATGGTCTCTCTCCTCATCAGATTGCGCGTAGCGTAAGACCCTGTCATGACCGAGGCATTACAACGGTCACCGACGCTTGCACGTTCTTCACAGGGGGCGGGTACAGCCCTGCAGGCGGCGACGTAGAGCGTTGCCGGGTTGTTCCTGCGCATGGACACTGTTCGGACTGCCCTGCTTTAGCTGACTGACCGCCGCGCACGAAGTTCCGGCAGGGCGCCGCTGTCGCAAACCTTGCGACAGGGTGTAGGCTGGCCGCCCGAACCTGTGCAATGGCGTGGCCATGACCTTACTGACTTCGCGACATCGCCGCGCTCTGCGACTGACTTTGGAGTTTGTCCGGCCTTACCGTTGGCAAACGGTGGGCGCCTTGATTGCCTTGGTCGTCACCGCCGCCATTGCCTTGTCCATGGGGCAAGGCGTGCGCCTGCTGGTCGATCAAGGCTTCGTCACCGGTTCGCCGGAGCGCCTGAACCACGCGATCGAGGTGTTCCTGCTATTGGTGCTGGCGCTGGCAGCTGGCACCTTTACGCGCTTCTATCTGGTGTCGTGGATAGGCGAGCGGGTGGTTGCCGATCTGCGCCGCCGGGTGTTCGATCACCTGATCGATCTGCATCCGGGGTTCTATGAAAGCGCCCGCAGTTCGGAAATCCAGTCGCGGCTGACCGCCGACACGACCTTGCTGCAATCGGTGATCGGCTCGTCGCTGTCGCTATTCCTGCGCAACGCCTTGATGGTCATCGGCGGCATCGTGCTGTTGTTCATCACCAACCCCAAGCTCACCAGCATCGTGGTGATCGCCTTGCCGCTGGTGCTGGCACCGATCCTGATTTTCGGTCGACGCGTACGCGGGTTGTCGCGTCTGAGCCAGGATCGCATCGCCGATGTCGGCAGCTACGTCGCCGAAACCCTGGGCCAGATCAAGACCGTGCAGGCCTACAACCACCAGGCGCTGGACCGGGAGCGCTTCGCTGCCACCGTGGAAGGCGCCTTTGATACGGCCGTCAAACGCATCCTGCAGCGCTCCTGGTTGATCACCTTGGTGATCGTGTTGGTGCTGGGGGCAGTGGCGGTGATGCTCTGGGTGGGCGGCATGGACGTGATGGCCGGACGCATCAGCGGGGGCGAGCTGGCGGCGTTCGTGTTCTATAGTCTGATCGTCGGCACCGCGTTCGGCACCCTCAGTGAAGTGATCGGCGAACTGCAGCGTGCCGCTGGCGCTGCCGAGCGTATCGGTGAACTGCTGCAGGCGCGCAACGAGATCCATGCCCCGGTCAGCGGCCTGCGGCAACTGCCGGCCCGCGTCAGTGGTCGTCTGGAATTGCAGGATGTGCGCTTCGCCTATCCGACCCGGCTCGACAAGCCTGCGGTCGATGGCATCAGCCTGACCGTGGCAGCGGGTGAGACGCTCGCGCTGGTCGGGCCGTCGGGGGCGGGCAAGTCGACCTTGTTCGACTTGCTGCTGCGTTTCTACGATCCACAACAGGGGCAACTGCTGATCGAAGGCGTGCCGCTGCCGACCCTCGATCCCCAGGATCTGCGCCGCCACTTCGCCCTCGTATCGCAGAGCCCGGCGCTGTTTGTCGGCACGGTGGAAGAGAACATTCGTTACGGCCAAGGCAACGCCACCTTGGCGCAGATCGAGCAAGCCGCCCAAGCGGCCCACGCCCATGAGTTCATCCAGCAACTGCCACAGGGCTACCAGACGCTGCTAGGCGAGGGCGGTCAGGGATTGTCCGGCGGCCAACGCCAGCGCTTGGCGATCGCCCGGGCACTGTTGGTGGATGCACCGATTCTGTTGCTTGACGAGGCGACCAGCGCGCTCGATGCGCAAAGCGAATACCTGATTCAGCAAGCCTTGCCCACGCTGATGAAGGGCCGGACCACTCTGGTGATCGCCCATCGGCTTGCCACGGTACAGAATGCCGACCGCATCGCAGTGATCGATCAGGGGCGTCTGGTGGCGGTGGGAACTCATCGGCAGTTGCTGGACAGCAGCGAGCTGTATGCGCGGCTGGCGGCGTTGCAGTTTACAGCGGGGAGCATGCCGGGAGGCTGAAGGCGTCTTCGCGAGCAAGCGTGCTCCCACAGGTTCAAGACGCGAGAACGGGTTGTACTGTGGGAGCAATGCGCGCGCGTAGGGGCCATACGCATCAACCTGACATCACATCAGTCGCGATATTCACACAGGTAGGCGGTATCGACTTCGACTTTCAGCTGGAACTTGCTGTTGGCCGGTACGTTGAACTTGCTGCCCGCCGCGAACACTTCCCAATCATTGCCATCTGGCAGCTTGACGGTCAGGGCCCCGGACACAACATGCATGATTTCACGTTGAGCCGTGCCGAATTCGTATTCACCAGGAGCCATCACGCCGACAGTGGCCGGACCTTCAGCGGTACCGAAAGCGATCGATTTCACGGTGCCATCGAAGTATTCGTTGACTTTGAACATGGGGCATCTCCGGGTAGATGGGCCAAAAGGGTGGCCAGTATGCCCAAGGAGGCTGGGGCCGTCATCCGCTTTTGAACAGGTCCGGCAATGCCAGCGGCAGCAAGCGAGCGGTGTTGCGGGCATCTTCCAGAGCGCGATGCTGCTGCCCGTTGAAGTGCAGGCCAGCCAGTTGCAAGGCGGTATTGAGTCCCGTGGGCCGCTGCAACTTCCGAGCCTTGGCGAAGCGCTGCTTGAGGTTGATATGAGGGACTTTGGCCAGCAGGCTGTCGATCCCGTGCTGTTGCCAGGCCAGCACGAATTGCTGACGATCGTAGTCACCCCAGCTCACCCAGGCTTCGATCTCGCCGGCGAAGCGTTGCAGCCAACGTTCGAAGGTCGGCCAGACCTCCAGCAGTGGCGCCGCCGTATCGATGTTGGCTTGGGAAATGTGCGTCAATTCGCGGCAGAAACTGGTCAGATGCGGCCTTCGCTGTGGCTTCACGAACCGCTGGAAATGATCCAGTTCACGGCCATCGCGGTTGACCAGGCTGGCACCCAGCTCGATGATTTCCATTTCGGCGACCGGCCAGCCTCCCTCATCGGTGGTGGCTTCCAGATCGATAACCAGCCAATACGGCATGGCACACTCCAAGGCGATGGGCTGATGGATCATAAGGCTGCTTGAGCGTAGAGCCTAGCCCCGAGCCGCAGTTCCCTGTGCCAGTTGTGTATCGGGTGTTGTGCCACGCTCCGGAGCGCGGCACTATCGTTCCTGAATCAGTACGGTTGTGGCGTTTTGATATTGTCTGGCGCCATAAAAACGCCTAGATTTAGTGCCCTCACTCTAGCCCAGGTTCCTCTCGTGCAGCTCAGCTCTCTGCGTGTCGCCCAAGTTGCGCTGTTCTGGTTATCCGCGACCTTCTTCAGCCTGCCTGCCGTAGCACAGCAAGAGGTGCGCATCGGGGCCGCGCATTTTCCACCCTATACCGTGCGTCCGGAGGGCGGCGCCGACACCGGATTGCTGCCCGAGATGGTGGCCGCGCTCAATCAATTGCAGAGTGTCTACCACTTCGTCGTGGTGCCGACCGCCTTGCCGCGGCGCTTCCAGGACTTGAAGCAGGGGCGGATCGACCTGGCCATCTTCGAGAACCCGCAATGGGGCTGGCAGGACATCGACCACATCAATGTCGATCTGGGCCTGGAGGATGCCGAAGTGTTCGTGGCGCTGCGCAAGGACGGCCGAGGTCAAGGGTATTTCGACAGCCTGGCCGGCAAGCGTCTGGCGCTGTTCAGTGGTTATCACTACGCCTTTGCCGGTTTCGATGCCGATCCGAGCTGGCTGGCCAGCCACTTCGACGCGACCCTGACCTATTCCCACGGCAGCAACCTGTTGATGGTGCTGCGCGGGCGAGTCGACATCGCGCCCATCACTCGCTCATTCCTGACCGACTACCTGGCGCACAACCCCGAGGCGGCCGACAAGCTGATGATGTCCGAGCGCGTCGACCAGATCTACCACCACTATGCGATCTTGCGCCCGGGCGCTCCGATCAGTGCCGAGGCGCTGCGCGGGTATTTCCAGCAGTTGCATGCCAATGGCGACTTGCAGCGCATATTTCAGCCGTTGCGGATCTCGGTGCTGCCGATGCCGGGCCTGTCGGCCCCGATGACGTCTGTGCCGAAATCGAAGGCTGCCAGCGAATAGCCTTGTTCGTCGACCTGCAACGCCCAGCCTTGCCGATCCCAGTCTCCCAGCACGATGCGGGCAGGTTGGTCGGCCACCGTCAGCTTGTGAATCGCCGGGCGGTGGGTGTGGCCGTGAATCAGGGTGTCGACGCCGTATTGCTGCATGATCCGCGGTACTTCTTCGGCGGTGACATCGACGATGTCGTTGGCTTTCATGCGCGTCTGCGCCTTGCTTTCGCTACGCAGCTTGCGCGCGAGCTTGTGGCGCGTGCGCAGCGGCAGGTGGCGCAATATCCACAAGGTGATGGGATGGCGCAAATAGCGCCGCAGGCGCATATAGGCTTCGTCACGGGTGCACAGGCTGTCGCCGTGCATCAGCAGCACCGGCTGACCGTTGAAGTCGACCCGGGTCGGGTCCTCCAGCAGGGTGCAGCCCGCCGCCTTGCAGAACGCCTTGCCCAACAGAAAGTCGCGGTTGCCGTGCATGAGGAAAATGGTCACGCCGCTGTCCGCCAACGACCGCAGCGCGGCGCAGATGGACCGTTGATAGGGCGTCATGGCGTCGTCGCCGATCCAGGCTTCGAAAAAGTCGCCGAGGATATACAACGCGCTGGCCGCGCGGGCGCGGCCAGCGAGGAAGTCAAGAAACGCCCGGGTAATGTCCGGGCGTTCTTCTTGCAGGTGCAGATCGGAGATCAGCAGTATCACTCAATGATCTCGGCGCTTTCGATGACAACGTCTTCGACTGGAACGTCCTGGTGGCCGTTCTTGCCAGAAGTCTTCACACCCTTGATCGCGTCGACGACCTCAGTGCCTTCGGTGACCTTACCGAACACCGCATAGCCCCAGCCCTGGGTGTTCTTGGCGGTGTGGTTGAGGAAACTGTTGTCGCCAACGTTGATGAAGAACTGCGCCGAGGCCGAATGCGGCTCCATGGTGCGGGCCATGGCGACGGTGTACTTGTTGTTTTCCAGGCCGTTATCGGCTTCGTTCTGGATGCTTGGGCGCTTGTCTTTCTTTTCCTGCATGCCTGGCTCGAAACCGCCGCCCTGGATCATGAAGTTGCCGATGACGCGGTGGAACACGGTGTTGCTGTAATGACCGGCCTTCACGTATTCGATGAAGTTGGCCACGGTGATCGGGGCTTTTTCGGCATTCAGTTCAATGACGATAGCGCCGTGGTTGGTGTTGAGTTTGACTTGAGTCATTGGGAAAATTCGCTCTTGTTGAAGAATTCAGTAGTGCTGACGCGCAGTCTAGCGTTCGGGATACGCTTTTGGCGGCGGTTTTTTCCGCTTGTCGCGCAATAAGGCGTCAGATTGTCGGCCGCGGCCTGTCAGGTGCCGGAGCGCTTGGGCTATGATACGGGCTTTGATTTGGTCGGCCTACCCTGGCCGCGCACTCGCATCGTTCAAGGATCCCATGAGCAAGCCTACTGCCGACACCGCTCCCAACGCCGCCGCCAAGGCCGGCCCTGCCGTCCCGACCAACTTCCTGCGCCCGATCGTGCAGGCTGACCTGGATTCGGGCAAGCACACCGGCATCGTCACGCGTTTTCCGCCTGAGCCCAACGGCTACCTGCACATTGGCCACGCCAAGTCGATCTGCGTCAACTTCGGCCTTGCCCAGGAGTTCGGCGGCCAGTGCAACCTGCGCTTCGACGACACCAACCCGGCCAAGGAAGACCAGGAGTACATCGACTCCATCAAGGCCGACATCCAGTGGCTGGGCTTCCAGTGGGCCGGTGAAGAGCGCTATGCCTCGCAGTATTTCGACCAGTTGCACGACTGGGCGGTCGAGCTGATCAAGGCTGGCCTGGCCTATGTCGACGACCTCACCCCCGAGCAGGCCCGCGAATACCGCGGCAACCTCACCGAGCCTGGCAAGAACAGCCCGTTCCGCGAGCGTTCGGTCGAAGAGAGCCTGGACCTGTTCGCGCGCATGAAGGCCGGCGAATTCGCCGACGGCGCCCGCGTGCTGCGTGCCAAGATCGACATGGCCTCGCCGAACATGAACCTGCGCGACCCGATCCTGTACCGCATCCGTCACGCCCATCACCACCAGACCGGCGACAAGTGGTGCATCTACCCCAACTATGACTTCACCCACGGTCAGTCGGACGCCATCGAAGGCATCACCCATTCGATCTGCACCCTGGAATTCGAAGGCCATCGCCCGCTGTACGACTGGTTCCTCGACAACCTGTCGGTGCCGTCCAAGCCGCGCCAGTACGAGTTCTCGCGCCTCAACCTGAGCTACACCGTGACCAGCAAGCGCAAGCTCAAGCAGTTGGTGGACGAGAAGCACGTCAGCGGTTGGGATGACCCGCGCATGTCCACGCTCAGCGGTTTCCGCCGTCGTGGCTACACGCCTGAGGCGATCCGCAGCTTCTGCGAAATGATCGGCACCAACCGTTCCGACGGCGTGGTGGATTTCGGCATGCTCGAATTCAGCATCCGTGACGACCTCGACCGTAACGCGCCACGCGCCATGTGCGTGCTGCGCCCGCTCAAGGTAGTGATCACCAATTATCCGCAAGGCCAGGTCGAACACCTCGAGCTGCCGCGCCACCCCAAGGAAGACATGGGCGTGCGCGCCTTGCCGTTCGAGCGGGAGATCTATATCGACCGCGACGACTTCATGGAGGAGCCGCCAAAAGGCTACAAGCGCCTCGAGCCGGGCGGTGAAGTGCGCCTGCGTGGCAGCTACGTGATCCGCGCCGACGAGGCCGTCAAGGATGCCGACGGCAACATCATCGAGCTGCGCTGCTCCTACGATCCTGACACCCTGGGCAAGAACCCCGAGGGTCGCAAGGTCAAGGGCGTGATCCACTGGGTGCCGGCCGCCGCCAGCGTCGAGTGCGAAGTGCGCCTGTACGAGCGCCTGTTCCGCTCGCCGAACCCGGAAAAGGCCGCCGAAGGCCAGACTTTCCTGGACAACATCAACCCCGAATCCCTGCTGGTGCTCAGCGGTTGTCGTGCCGAGCCGTCGTTGGCGAACGCCGCGCCGGAAGACCGCTTCCAGTTCGAGCGCGAAGGTTATTTCTGCGCCGACCTGAAAGACTCGCAACCCGGTCGTCCGGTATTCAACCGTACCGTTACCCTGCGTGATTCGTGGGGCCAGAGCTAAGGATCCGTCGTGCTGACCATTTACAACACGCTCACCAAGAGCAAAGAAGTCTTCAAACCGCTGGATGGCAACAAGGTGCGGATGTACGTGTGCGGCATGACCGTGTACGACTTCTGCCACCTGGGCCACGGTCGCAGCATGGTCGCCTTCGATCTGGTCACCCGCTGGCTGCGTTTCAGCGGCTACGAGCTGACGTATGTGCGCAACATCACCGACATCGATGACAAGATCATCAACCGTGCGCGGGACAATGGCGAGACGTTCGACACCCTGACCGCGCGCATGATCGACGCGATGCACGAAGACGAAGCACGCCTCAACATCCTGCCACCGGACCTGGAGCCGCGTGCCACCGATCATATCCCTGGCATGCACGCCATGATCCAGACCCTGGTCGACAAGGACTACGCCTACGCGCCGGGCAACGGCGATGTCTATTACCGGGTCGGCAAGTTCGTCGGCTACGGCAAACTGTCGCGCAAGAAGATTGAAGATTTGCGCATCGGTGCCCGTATCGAGGTCGACGAGGCCAAGCACGATCCGCTGGATTTCGTCCTGTGGAAGGGCGTCAAACCCGGCGAGCCGAGTTGGGAATCGCCTTGGGGCCCTGGGCGTCCGGGCTGGCACATCGAGTGCTCGGTGATGTCGACCTGCTGCCTGGGTGACACCTTCGACATCCACGGCGGAGGCAATGATCTGGAGTTCCCGCATCACGAGAACGAAATCGCCCAGAGCGAGGCGGCCACCGGCAAGCCGTACGCCAACGCCTGGATGCATTGCGGGATGATCCGCATCAATGGCGAGAAGATGTCCAAGTCGTTGAACAACTTCTTCACCATCCGCGACGTGCTGGAAAAGTATCACCCAGAAGTGGTGCGCTACCTGCTGGTATCGAGCCACTATCGCAGCTCGATCAACTATTCCGAGGACAGCCTGAAGGAATCCAAAGGCGCTCTGGAACGCTTCTACCATGCCCTGCGCGGGTTACCCCGTGTAGAGCCGGTCGGCGGGCAGTCGTATATCGAGCGCTTCACTCAGGCGATGAACGACGACTTCGGTACGCCGGAGGCCTGTGCGGTGCTGTTCGACATGGTGCGCGAAATCAATCGTCTGCGCGAGGGCGACGAGGTGGCGGCGGCCGGGCTGGCAGCGCGGTTGCGCGAGCTGGCAGGAGTGCTGGGCGTGTTGCAGATGGATGCCGAGGACTTTCTCAAGGCGGGCGCTGAAGGTCGGGTCGATGCCGAGCAGGTCGAGGCATTGATCGAGGCGCGTCTGGCTGCCCGTGCAGGCAAGAACTGGGCTGAGTCGGACCGGATCCGTGATGAGCTGACTGCATTGGGCGTCGTGCTTGAAGACAGTAAAGGCGGCACGACCTGGCGGTTGGCGGACTGATTCGCAGACACGCGCCTTGGCACTTTGGAAGCGGGCTCTGCCCGCGAAGCTGTTAACGGCTTCGCGGGCAGAGCCCGCTTCGACATAGGCGTGCGTTACTCCGCGTGCAGGGTCTCTGCGGCGTACAAGGTATTTTCCAGCAAGCAGGCGCGGGTCATCGGCCCGACGCCACCCGGTACGGGCGTGATCCAGCCAGCACGGGGCAGGGCGGTTTCGTACACCACGTCACCGACCAGCTTGCCGTCGGCCTGACGATTGATGCCGACGTCGATCACGATCGCGCCTTCCTTGATCCATTCCCCCTTGACCAGCCCCGGCTTGCCGGCAGCGACCACCACCAGGTCGGCGCGTCCGACATGGCCGGCCAGGTCCTGGGTGAAGCGGTGCGTCACGGTGACGGTGCAGCCCGCCAGCAGCAGTTCCATGGCCATCGGCCGACCGACGATGTTGGAGGCACCCACCACCACGGCGTTCATCCCGTACAGATCCTGACCGGTGCTCGCCAGCAGGGTCATGATGCCTTTGGGTGTGCATGGGCGCAGCAGTGGAATGCGCTGCGCCAGGCGGCCGACGTTGTAAGGATGGAAACCATCGACGTCTTTGTCCGGGCGGATGCGTTCGAGCAGCAACGAGGCATCCAGATGGGCTGGCAGCGGCAGTTGCAGCAGGATGCCATCTATATTGGCGTCATCGTTGAGGCGGTCGATCAGTTCGGTCAGGGCCTGCTGAGTCGTCTCGCTGGGCAGGTCGTATGCCTGGGACAGGAAACCGACCTCTTCGCAATCCTTGCGCTTGTGCGACACGTAGACCTGAGAGGCTGGGTCGGTGCCCACCAGTATCACTGCCAGGCCCGGAGTGCGCAGCCCTTGCTGGCGGCGCTCGTCGACACGATGAGCGATCTGCTGGCGCAGGCTGGCGGCGATTGCCTTGCCGTCGATAAGTAGTGCAGTCATGACGCGTGATTAACCATGAAGAGGGAGAAAAATGTGCGCGCATTCTCGCATGTCACAGGCCGAGGGCAAAGGCGCTTGGTCTGCATATTCCGCTAACCCCTTAAATAAAATCAGTTTTTTTTAAAAAAGAGTTGACGACCTTTCGGCTCGCCTATAACATTCGTCGCACTTGTCGGGCAGGGCCTAGCACTGGTTAAACAGGTCGACAGGGTTGAGGCTTCAACAGCTCGATCAGGTTTGCTAAAGCTCTTGATTTTCGCTCTTCGGAACGTCTATCAAATAAGCGCCCGTAGCTCAGCTGGATAGAGCATCCGCCTTCTAAGCGGATGGTCGCAGGTTCGAGTCCTGCCGGGTGCGCCATTAGGCAGCTTTGGCACAGGTAAATGCAATATGGTGGGCGTAGCTCAGTTGGTAGAGCACAGGATTGTGACTCCTGTTGTCGTGGGTTCGATCCCCATCGTCCACCCCATATTCGAAAAGAAGGCGCCTGATTTTAACGAATCCGGCGCCTTTGTTTTAAAAGCTTTACCGCGGATGTGGTGGAATTGGTAGACACACTGGATTTAGGTTCCAGCGCCGAAAGGTGTGAGAGTTCGAGTCTCTCCGTCCGCACCAGTCAGTAGAAAGCAAGCCCCGAATTCCTGAGGCCTCACGGCTCCAAGATCGGGGCTTTTTTTCGCCTTGATTTCGGGTCTGTGAGAAGGGATGCATATGAAGACGCTATGGATCGTAGCGCGCTCCATCAGGCACAGAAGCCCCGCCAAGCTGCGTTCCACCAATCTGCAGTAGGCCGAACGCTTCGCTGATGCCTTGGCCTGACTTCGGGCGGGGCGCAGATACACAGATCATGAAAAAACCCGCCGAGGCGGGTTTTTTTTTGGGGGTGGATTGGGTCAGATCCAGATAAAAAACGCGATCAGCACTGCCACCACTGCCCATTTCTCCAGGTAATAGCGTGTGCGATTGGTCTTTTTCATGGCCTTGCCGCGCAGGCGCACTTTATAGATACGGCTGAACAGGCGGTTGATTGCGCCGGTGCTGTCCTCGCTTGAGTTCGGCGCTGCCGCCGCCGACATCACATTGCGGCTGAACCAGCGATTGAAAGCGGCCGCCCAGCGGTATTTCAGGGGGCGCTCGATGTCGCAGAACAGGATCAGGCGATTGCGATCGGTGGTGTTCTCGGCGTAATGAATGTAAGTCTCATCGAACATCACCGCCTCGCCATCGCGCCAGTAATAGCTTTCGCCATCGACATTGATATGGCAGCCCGGATCGTTCGGCGTGTCCAGTCCGAGATGATAGCGATAAGAGCCTGCGTAGGGGTCCCGATGTCGGACCAGGCGCGAGCCTGGCGGCAGTTCGGCGAACATCGCCGCCTTTACTGAGCCAATCTGCTGTAGCAGTTCGGTGGTGCGCGGGCATAGTTTGGTCGCTGAAGGATGATGGTCGCCGTACCATTTCAGGTAGAAACGCTTCCAGCCAGTTTTGAAGAACGAGTTGAAGCCAACGTCGTTGAACTGGTCGGAGCGCTTGATTTCCCCCTGGCGCATGAGCGCCAGGCCTTCAGCGCGGATTTCTTCCCAGTGCGTCTGCAGCGGGGCGAGATCAGGAAAGTCCGCTGTGCTCAGGTACGGCCGGTTGGGCAGCCGCGAGAACAGATAAAGGAAGCTGTTGACTGGGGCGAGCACGGTGGAGTGGTCACTTAGCTGACGGCTCAGTTTGTGCCTGACGCGCCCACGCAAATGGATGTAGGCGACCGACAGAACGAAGGCGATGACAATAATGGCTTTCATGTGAGATTCGGGCTGTAGCCGTCCTGAGGCAGGAAACATCGAGAAAGAGCGCTGAATGTGTGGCCGTAAGCGGATGTTTTGCCGCGGCGCGGACATCAGGTCTGAGTAGTGTTGCCTTTTGGACGATATCAAAATCGCCCGGTTGCGCGCCAGCCGTCAAACCGTAAGGTAGCTTTACTGCTTGTGTAACAATGACTTGGCGCAAGGAATGGGCCTTGGGGGTGGGTGTTTCAGGTGTTTTTGCTTGAGCGTCACGGTCGTCCAGGCGCTCGCCGGAGTCGTCTTTGTCGGGCAGGGTGACTTCTTGCGATTGACCCACTAGAATGCTTGCCCTTGATCTGGGGTCGGAAATGGCCGGCTAACGTCTGTGCAACGAGGAAAATCCATGCAAGTTTCTGTTGAAAACACTTCCGCTCTCGAGCGCCGCATGACCATTGGCGTGCCTGCCGAGCGCATTGAGGCCGAAGTCAACAAGCGTCTGCAACAGACCGCCCGCAATGCAAAAATCGCGGGCTTTCGTCCTGGCAAGGTGCCAATGAGCGTCATCCGTCAGCGCTATGAGGCCGACGCACGCCAGGAAGCATTGGGTAATGTCATCCAGGCTTCGTTCTATGAAGCCGTAGTCGAGCAGAAGCTGAACCCGGCTGGCGCTCCTGCGGTAGAGCCAAAAGTATTCGAAAAAGGCAAGGACCTGGAATACATCGCGACTTTCGAAGTCTTCCCTGAGTTCGCGGTCGCCGGTTTTGAAGCCATCAGCGTCGAGCGCCTGAGCGCCGAAGTGAAAGATGCCGACCTCGACAACATGCTCGAGATCCTGCGCAAGCAGAACGTCCGTTATGAAGCGGTCGACCGTGCTGCTGCCAACGACGACCAGGTCACCATCGACTTCGTCGGCAAGGTTGACGGCGAAGCTTTCGCTGGCGGTTCCGCTACCGGCACTCAGCTGGTACTGGGTTCGGGCCGCATGATCCCTGGCTTCGAAGACGGCCTGGTCGGCGCCAAGGCCGGTGAAGAGCGCGTTCTGAACCTGACCTTCCCGGAAAACTACCAGAACCTCGACCTGGCCAACAAAGCCGCCGAGTTCACCGTGACCGTCACCGCCGTGGCCGCTCCGACCCTGCCTGAACTGAACGAAGCCTTCTTCAATCAGTTCGGCATCAAGGAAACCGGTATCGACGGCTTCCGCACCGAAGTTCGCAAGAACATGGAGCGCGAGCTGCGCCAGGCGATCAAGACCAAGGTCAAGAACCAGGTCATGGACGGTCTGGTCGAGGGTAACCCGATCGAAGTGCCCAAGGCGCTGCTGTCCAACGAAGTCGATCGTCTGCGCGTGCAGGCCGTTCAGCAGTTCGGTGGCAACATCAAGCCTGACCAACTGCCGGCCGAGCTGTTCGAAGAGCAAGCCAAGCGCCGTGTGGTGCTGGGCCTGATCGTCGCCGAGGTGGTCAAGCAGCACGACCTCAAGCCTGACGAAGCCCGCGTTCGCGAGCTGATCCAGGAAATGGCCTCTGCCTACCAGGAGCCAGAGCAGGTTGTAGCCTGGTACTACAAAAATGACCAGCAGCTGAACGAAGTGCGTTCGGTTGTGCTGGAAGAGCAAGTTGTGGATACTGTTCTGCAGAAGGCTAAGGTGACCGATAACGCGGTCTCTTACGAAGAAGCGGTCAAACCGGCTGAAGCAGCACAAGCCGACTGATCGTTCCACTCGTTTGAAAATACACCCATAAGCCAGCCTCGCGCTGGCTTATGCGTATTCAAGACATGACTATTTGGGAGTAACTGCAGAGCATGTTCCGTAATTCGTATATTCAGCAGAACTCTGATACCCAGGCCGCTGGCGGCCTGGTCCCGATGGTTGTCGAGCAATCTGCTCGTGGCGAACGCGCCTATGACATCTACTCGCGCCTCCTCAAGGAGCGAGTGATCTTTCTGGTTGGTCCGGTAGAGGACTACATGGCCAACCTGATCTGCGCGCAACTGCTGTTCCTTGAAGCGGAAAACCCGGACAAGGACATCCATCTTTACATCAACTCCCCGGGTGGTTCGGTGACCGCAGGCATGTCGATCTACGACACCATGCAGTTCATCAAGCCAAACGTGTCGACCACATGTATCGGCCAAGCGTGCAGCATGGGTGCGTTCCTGCTCACTGCCGGTGCCGAAGGCAAGCGTTACTGCCTGCCAAACTCGCGCGTGATGATTCACCAGCCACTGGGCGGTTTCCAGGGGCAGGCGTCGGATATCGAAATCCATGCCAAGGAAATCCTCTTCATTCGCGAGCGCCTGAACAAGCTGATGGCCAAGCACAGCGGGAAAACCCTCGAAGAAATCGAGCGCGATACCAACCGCGACAATTTCATGAGTGCCGAAGCTGCCCGTGATTACGGCTTGATCGACGAAGTGATCGAAAAGCGCCCTGCTTAACTCAAGCAGCTCAAAATAGGGCCGGTCGGCGAGTCTGACCGCCAGCGGGCTTGAAAAAGCTCGCAATAGCCTTCATCTTGTGTTGCAAGCCTATCGGATTTGGATCGAACGAATGACTGACACCCGCAACGGCGAGGACAACGGCAAGCTGCTCTATTGCTCCTTCTGTGGCAAAAGCCAGCATGAAGTGCGCAAATTGATTGCCGGCCCCTCCGTCTTTATCTGCGACGAGTGCGTCGACCTGTGCAACGACATCATCCGCGAGGAGGTGCAAGAAGCCCAGGCAGAGAGCAGCGCGCACAAATTGCCGTCCCCCAAGGAAATCAGCGGCATCCTCGACCAGTATGTGATCGGTCAGGAGCGCGCGAAGAAGGTCCTGGCGGTGGCTGTCTACAACCACTACAAGCGCCTCAACCAGCGTGACAAGAAGAACGACGACGTCGAGCTTGGCAAGAGCAACATCCTGCTGATCGGACCTACCGGTTCGGGCAAGACGCTCCTGGCTGAAACCCTCGCTCGTCTGCTCAACGTGCCATTCACCATCGCTGACGCCACCACGCTTACCGAAGCGGGTTATGTCGGCGAGGACGTCGAGAACATCATTCAGAAGCTGCTGCAGAAGTGCGACTACGATGTCGAGAAGGCCCAGATGGGTATCGTCTACATCGACGAGATCGACAAGATCTCGCGCAAATCGGACAACCCGTCCATCACCCGCGATGTATCGGGCGAAGGCGTGCAGCAGGCGTTGCTCAAGTTGATCGAAGGGACCGTGGCTTCCGTGCCTCCACAAGGCGGTCGCAAACACCCTCAGCAGGAATTCCTGCAGGTCGATACCCGTAACATCTTGTTCATTTGCGGTGGCGCCTTCTCGGGCCTCGAAAAGGTCATCCAGAATCGCTCCACCAAGGGCGGCATCGGCTTCGGCGCCGAAGTCCGCAGCAAGGAGGAGGGCAAGAAGGTGGGCGAGTCCCTGCGTGAAGTCGAGCCTGACGATTTGGTCAAGTTCGGTCTGATCCCGGAATTCGTCGGCCGTTTGCCGGTACTGGCGACTTTGGACGAACTCGATGAGGCTGCGTTGATGCAGATTCTTACCGAGCCGAAAAATGCCCTGACCAAGCAGTACAGCAAGCTGTTCGAAATGGAAGGTGTCGACCTCGAGTTTCGTACCGATGCACTCAAGTCCGTGGCTCGCCGCGCGCTCGAGCGCAAGACCGGTGCACGTGGCCTGCGCTCGATTCTCGAAGGTGTGCTGCTCGACACCATGTACGAGATTCCTTCGCAGACCGACGTCAGCAAGGTGGTGATCGACGAAAGCGTGATTGCCGGTACCTCCAAGCCGTTGCTTATCTACGAAAACAGCGAGCCGCCTGCCAAGGCAGCACCTGACGCATAACCTGCGGTACAGCGTGGAAAACAGAAGGGGCCTTCGGGCCCCTTTCTTTTTCCTGAGCCCAGCGCTTGTTTTTTTTGGGGCATGCCCCCACATTGGTTTCAGACCCAATTCCATCTGTGTGCGGCCCATGGCCGCTGAAGAGGCGAAATCATGAAGACAACCATTGAATTGCCTCTCTTGCCGTTGCGTGATGTCGTGGTATATCCGCATATGGTTATCCCGCTGTTCGTGGGGCGCGAGAAGTCGATCGAGGCTCTGGAAGCCGCGATGACAGGCGAGAAGCAGATCTTGCTGCTGGCACAGCGCAATCCTGCGGACGATGATCCGGGTGAAGACGCACTGTATCGTGTGGGTACCATCGCTACTGTCCTGCAGTTGCTCAAGCTGCCCGATGGCACCGTCAAGGTGCTGGTCGAAGGCGAGCAGCGCGGTACCGTCGAGCGTTACATGGAGGTAGACGGCCATTGCCGCGCCGAAGTGGCGCTGATCGACGAGACCGTTGCCGCTGACCGCGAGTCCGAAGTTTTTGTACGCAGCCTGCTCTCGCAGTTCGAGCAGTATGTGCAGCTGGGCAAGAAAGTCCCGGCGGAAGTCCTGTCCTCCCTCAACAGCATCGATGAGCCGGGTCGCCTGGTCGACACCATGGCTGCGCACATGGCGCTGAAGATCGAGCAGAAGCAGGAAATCCTCGAAATTATCGATCTGCCCGCCCGGGTAGAGCACGTCCTGGCGTTGCTGGATGGCGAGATCGACCTGTTGCAGGTCGAAAAACGCATTCGCGGTCGGGTCAAGAAGCAAATGGAGCGAAGCCAGCGCGAGTACTACCTGAATGAGCAGATGAAGGCCATTCAGAAAGAACTCGGCGACAGCGACGAAGGGCACAACGAAGTCGAAGAGCTGAAAAAGCGCATCGATGCCGCTGGCCTGCCCAAGGACGCTCTGACCAAGGCCAATGCAGAGCTGAACAAGCTCAAGCAGATGTCGCCGATGTCGGCTGAAGCCACCGTGGTACGTACCTATATCGACTGGCTGGTGCAGGTGCCGTGGAAAGCGCAGAGCAAGGTGCGCCTGGACCTGGCCCGCGCCGAAGAGATCCTCGATGCCGACCACTACGGTCTGGAAGAGGTGAAGGAACGTATCCTCGAATACCTCGCCGTGCAAAAGCGCGTGAAAAAGATTCGCGGCCCGGTGCTGTGCCTGGTCGGTCCTCCTGGTGTGGGTAAAACCTCCCTGGCGGAGTCGATCGCCAGCGCCACCAATCGTAAATTCGTGCGCATGGCCCTGGGTGGTGTGCGTGATGAAGCTGAAATTCGTGGCCATCGCCGGACCTACATCGGTTCGATGCCAGGAAGATTGATTCAAAAGATGACCAAAGTAGGCGTCCGCAACCCGCTGTTCCTGCTCGACGAGATCGACAAGATGGGCAGCGACATGCGCGGCGATCCGGCGTCGGCGTTGCTGGAGGTGCTCGACCCCGAGCAGAACCACAACTTCAACGACCACTACCTCGAGGTCGACTACGACCTGTCCGACGTGATGTTCCTGTGCACCTCGAACTCCATGAACATCCCGCCTGCGCTGCTGGACCGCATGGAAGTGATTCGCCTGCCGGGCTACACCGAAGACGAAAAGATCAACATCGCCACCAAGTACCTGTCGCCCAAGCAGATTCAGACCAACGGCCTGAAAAAGGGCGAGCTGGAGATCGAGGTCGAGGCGATTCGCGACATCATCCGCTACTACACCCGTGAAGCCGGTGTACGTGGGCTGGAGCGGCAGATCGCCAAGGTGTGCCGCAAAGTCGTCAAGGAGCACTCCAATACCAAGAAGTTCTCCGTGGTCGTTGGTGCCGATTCGCTCGAAGCGTTGCTCGGTGTGCGCAAATTCCGCTACGGCCTGGCCGAACAGCAGGATCAGATCGGCCAAGTGACTGGCCTGGCCTGGACTCAGGTCGGTGGCGAATTGCTCACCATCGAGTCCGCCGTAGTGCCCGGCAAGGGGCAGTTGATCAAGACCGGTTCGCTGGGCGACGTGATGGTCGAATCCATCACCGCCGCGCTCACTGTGGTCCGCAGTCGTGCCCGTAGCCTGGGCATCCCTGCAGACTTCCACGAGAAGCGCGACGTGCACATCCATATGCCGGAAGGGGCGACGCCCAAAGACGGCCCTAGCGCGGGCGTGGGCATGTGCACGGCCCTGGTGTCGGCCCTTACCCAGATCCCTGTACGCGCCGATGTCGCCATGACGGGTGAAATCACTTTGCGCGGGCAGGTACTGGCAATCGGTGGATTGAAGGAAAAACTTCTCGCGGCGCATCGCGGTGGCATCAAGACCGTGATCATTCCGGAAGAGAACGTGCGTGACTTGAAAGAGATTCCGGACAACATCAAGCAGGATCTTCAGATCAAACCCGTTAAATGGATTGACGAAGTCCTGCAAATTGCGCTGCAATACGCGCCGGAGCCCTTGCCCGATGTGGCTCCCGAGATAGTTGCAAAGGATGAAAAGCGCGATTCTGATGCCAAGGAAAGGATCAGTACGCACTAGCACGCATTTGTCCGGGAGGCTTCCTTGACAGATTTTTAGAGCCCTTGATATAAAGCGGCTCTTTTTGTGTCGGGGAGTCCGCCCGGCACCCGGTTTTTCTGTGTCGAATACATACTTAGAAATAACTTAATAGAGATATAAGGGGACTTAGAGTGAACAAGTCGGAACTGATTGATGCTATCGCTGCATCCGCTGATATCCCGAAAGCTGCTGCCGGCCGTGCGCTGGATGCAGTCATCGAATCCGTCACTGGCGCCCTGAAAGGTGGCGACTCGGTGGTTCTGGTCGGCTTCGGTACTTTCTCTGTAACTGATCGCCCAGCCCGTACCGGCCGCAATCCACAGACCGGTAAGACACTGGAAATCCCTGCGGCCAAAAAGCCAGGCTTCAAAGCCGGTAAAGCACTCAAAGAAGCCGTCAACTAAGCTTCTTCATCGCCTTGCCTGGCTAGGGCGGGAGTAATCCCGTCCTGGCAGCGGAGCGGTAGGCCGGTGGATCGCGAGATCCAGCCGGACACCGAGGTTCGCAGGTTGAACCCATCCGCTTCGCCAGTTACGAGAAGGCGCATCCTCGGATGCGCCTTTCTTCTATCCGGATTCTACCCACGCTCCGCGGTTGGTAATTGTGCACGACCGTTTCTGGGGGACGCATGCTGCAAAACATCAGGGACAATTCACAAGGCTGGATTGCCAAAACTATCATTGGTGTCATCGTCTGCCTGATGGCATTGACGGGCTTCGATGCCATCTTCCGCGCCACCAGTCATAGCGACGATGCCGCGAAGGTCAACGGCGACGAGATCAGCACCGCCGACCTGAACCAGGCGATAGAAATGCAACGGCGCCAGCTGCTGCAACAACTGGGCAAGGATTTCGATCCGGCGATGCTGGACGACAAGATGCTGCGCGAATCGGCTCTCAAGGGCTTGATCGATCGCAAGCTGCTGTTGCAGGGTGCCTCTGATTCCAAGTTTGCCTTCTCCGAAGCGGCTATTGACCAGGTCATGCTGCAAACGCCGGAATTTCAGGTCGATGGCAAATTCAGCCCTGACCGCTTCGATCAAGTGATCAAGCAAATGGGCTTCGGGCGTCTGCAATTCCGTCAGATGCTGGCCGACGAGATGCTCATTGGTCAATTGCGCGCCGGTCTGGCGGGCAGCAGCTTCGTGACCGATGATCAGGTGCTGGCGTTCGCCCGTCTGGAAAAACAGACCCGCGATTTCGCTTCCCTGACCTTCAAGGCAGATCCGGCGACCGCCAAGGTCACCGATGACGAAATCAAGGCGCAGTACGATCAGCACACCAAGCAGTTCATGAGCCCCGATCAAGTGGTGCTGGACTACGTGGAGCTGAAGAAGTCGGCGTTCTTCGATCAGGTCAAGGTCGACAACGACGCGTTGCAGGCGTTGTACCAGAAAGAAACCGCCAACCTTGCCGAACAGCGCCGAGCCGCGCACATCCTTATCGAAGTCAACGCCAAGACGACCGATGCCCAGGCCAAAGCCAAGATCGAAGAGATTCAGGCGCGCCTGGCCAAGGGCGAAGATTTCGCTGCGCTGGCCAAGGAGTTCTCGCAGGATCCAGGTTCGGCGAAGAACGGCGGCGATCTGGGCTACGCCGGTGAAGGTGTCTACGATCCTGCATTCGAGACGTCGCTGTATGCGCTCAAGCAGGGCGAGGTCTCGGCCCCGGTCAAGACTCAGTTCGGCTGGCACTTGATCAAGTTGCTGGGCGTGCAGGCTCCTGATGTACCGACATTCGCCAGCCTCAAGGACAAGCTCACCAACGAGCTGAAATCCCAGCAGGTCGAACAGCTGTACGTCGATGCCAGCAAGAAGCTTCAGGACTCCGCTTATGAGGCTTCCGACCTGGCGAAGCCTGCTTCGGACCTCGGCTTGAAGGTGCAGACTTCGCAACCGGTAGGGCGTGAGGGCGGTACGGAAGGCATTACTGCCAGCCGTCAGGTGATGCAGGCGGCGTTCAGCCAGGAAGTCCTGGATGAAGGCGCTAACAGCGCCGCGATCGAGCTCGATCCGGAAACCACCGTAGTGGTGCGCGTCAAGGAGCACCGCAAGCCTGAGCAACTGCCATTGACCGCAGTGGCCGATGGTATTCGTTCCGAGCTGGCCAAGCAGCACGCCACCGAGGCACTCAAAGCCAAGAGCGAAGCGCTGATTGCCGGCCTGCGCGACGGCAAGATCGCATCGACTGCGGCTCAGGAGGGTCAGTCCTGGAAAGTGATCGAAGCGGCTAGCCGCAGTCAGGACGGTATCGACCCGGTAGAGCTGCAAGCCGTGTTCCGCATGGTCAAGCCCACTGACAAGGACAAGCCTGTGTACAGCAGCGTGACCTTGTCGGACGGCAGTGTCGTGGTATTGCGCCTCAACGGCGTCAATCAGGGCGCGGCGCCTTCGGATGAAGAGAAAGCCTCTTATCGTCGCTTCCTCGCTTCCCGTGCCGGCCAGGAGGACTTTGCCGCCTACCGCAAGCTGCTGGAAGCCAAAGCTGACGTGAAGCGCTACTAAGCGCAGTCAGCGGCAAACAAAAAAACCGCCGGGTGTGAACCCGGCGGTTTTTTTTGGTTTCTGTAACGAGGAGGCTTGCCTGCGAAAATCTTGCTGACGACCTCATTCTACCCGCGACGCCGCCAGTCGGCGGGAAGCCACCGCGCTACACAACCGTGTGGCCACATAGAAACGCCGCCTCCAGCAGTTGCTGGGTATAGGCATGCTGCGGGTTGCTGAATACCGCATCGGCATCCCCTTGCTCCACCACCTTGCCGTGCTTGACCACCATCAGCTGATGGCTCAAAGCTTTGATCACCGCCAGGTCGTGGCTGATGAACAGGTACGTGAGGTTGTGGCGCTGCTGCAGGCTGCGCAGCAGCTCAACCACCTGACGTTGCACGGTACGGTCGAGCGCCGAGGTCGGTTCGTCCAGCAGAATCAGTTCAGGCTTGAGCACCAGTGCCCGGGCAATGGCGATCCGTTGGCGCTGGCCGCCGGAAAACTCATGGGGATAGCGATGCCGAGTGTCGGGATCGAGCCCCACCTCTCGCAGCACGTCAATGATGGCCTCCTGCTGCTCTTCAGGCGTTCCCACGCCATGAATGCGCAAGCCCTCACCGACGATCTGCCCCACGCTCATGCGCGGGCTCAGGCTGCCGTAGGGGTCCTGGAACACCACCTGTATCTGGCGGCGCAGCGGACGCACCTGCTCACGGGCAAGACTGTCGATCGCCTGGCCCTTGAAGCGAATGCTGCCTTGGCTGGCAATCAGCCGCAAGATCGCCAGGCCCAACGTCGATTTGCCCGAGCCGCTCTCTCCGACGATACCCAGAGTCTGCCCTTGGTGCAGGGTGAAATCGATACCATCCACGGCTTTGAGGTGCTCGGTGGTGCCACCGAAAAAGCCTTTCTTGACCGGGAACCACACCCGCAGATCCTGCACCTGCAACATCGGCGCGCCGACCTGATTGTGTGCTGGCTCGCCACGGGGTTCGGCGCCTAGCAACTCGCAGGTGTAGGGGTGCTGGGGGGCGCAGAACAGGGTTTCGCAGTCTGCTTGTTCGACGATGCGCCCGCGTTGCATCACGCAGACCCGCTGCGCCACGCGCCTGACCAGATTGAGGTCATGGCTGATCAACAGCAGCGCCATACCCAAGCGCGCCTGCAACGATTTGAGCAGCTCGAGGATCTTCAACTGCACGGTAACGTCGAGCGCCGTGGTCGGCTCGTCGGCAATCAGCAGTTCGGGCTCGTTGGCCAAGGCCATGGCGATCATCACCCGTTGCCGCTGGCCCCCGGATAGCTGGTGGGGCAGGGCCTTCAGGCGTTTATGCGGTTCGGCGATACCCACCAGTTCGAGCAGCTCCAGAGTGCGAGCCAATGCCGCCTTGCCGACGATACCCTTGTGCAGGGCCAAGACTTCGCCAATCTGCTTTTCGAGGGTGTGCAGTGGGTTGAGCGAAGTCATCGGCTCCTGAAAGATCATGGCGATGCGGTTGCCGCGGATGTGCTGCAGCTTCTTTTCGTCCAGCGTCAGCAGGTCGTGCCCTTCGTAGTGGATGCTGCCCGTGGGGTGGCGTGCTTGGGGATAGGGCAGCAGGCGCAGGATGGAATGCGCGGTGACCGACTTGCCTGAGCCGCTCTCGCCCACCAGCGCCAGGGTTTCGCCGCGACGGATATCGAAGCTGATGCCTTCGACGGCACGTTGGCAGGCGTCGCCGTTGACGAACTCCACCGCCAAGTCGCGTATTTCCAGCAGATTGTCCTGGCTCATGTCATTTCCTGGGGTCGAAGGCGTCACGGGCAGCCTCGCCGATGAATACCAGCAGGCTGAGCATCACCGCCAGCACGGTGAAGGCACTGATGCCCAGCCAGGGCGCTTGCAGATTGTCCTTGGCCTGGGCCACCAACTCGCCCAGCGACGGTGCCCCGGCCGGCAAGCCGAAGCCGAGAAAGTCCAGTGCAGTGAGGGTGCCGATGGCGCCGGTGAGGATGAACGGCATGAACGTCATGGTCGAAACCATGGCGTTCGGGAGGATGTGCCGAAACATGATGCCGCCGTCCTGCATGCCCAGGGCGCGAGCCGCACGCACGTATTCCAGGTTGCGCCCGCGCAGAAACTCGGCGCGCACCACGTCTACCAGGCTCATCCATGAAAACAGCAGCATGATGCCCAGCAGCCACCAGAAATTGGGCTGCACGAAACTGCCGAGGATGATCAGCAGATAGAGCACCGGCAAACCCGACCAGATTTCCAGAAAGCGCTGCCCGGCCAGGTCGACCCAGCCACCATAGAAGCCCTGCAAGGCCCCGGCGATGACACCGATGATCGAGCTCGCCACCGTCAGCGTCAGGGCGAACAGCACCGAGATCCGGAAGCCGTAGATGACCCGTGCCAGGACATCGCGGCCTTGGTCGTCGGTCCCGAGCCAATTGTCCGCCGAGGGTGGCGCCGGCGCGGGCACACGCAGGTCATAGTTGATGCTCTGGTAGCTGAACGGCACTGGCGCCCATAACTGCCAGCTGTCTTTGGCCTTGAACAACGACTGTATGTACGGGCTCTTGTAGTTGGGTTCCAGGGGGAATTCGCCACCGAAGGCGGTCTCGGGGTAACGCTTCAGGGCCGGGAAATACCATGCGCCGTCGTAGCGTACCGCCAGCGGCTTGTCGTTGGCGATCAGCTCGGCGCCCAGGCTCAGGCCGAACAGCACCAGGAAGATCCACAGTGACCACCAGCCGCGCTTGTGTGCCTTGAAGCGTTCGAAACGGCGCCGGTTAAGAGGGGATAGCGTCATCTCAATGCTTCCTGCTGTCGAAGTCGATGCGAGGATCGACCAGCGAGTAGGTGAGGTCGCCGATCAGCTTCACCAGCAGGCCGATCAGAGTAAAGATGAACAGGCTGCCGAACACCACGGGATAATCGCGGTTCATCGCCGATTCAAAGCTCATCAGGCCCAGGCCATCGAGCGAGAAGATCACTTCGACCAGCAACGAGCCGGTGAAGAAGATGCTGATGAACGCCGATGGGAAGCCCGCAATCACCAACAGCATCGCGTTGCGGAACAGGTGGCCGTAGAGCACGCGACGGTTGCTCAGGCCCTTGGCCTTGGCGGTGATCACGTATTGTTTGCCGATCTCGTCGAGGAAGCTGTTCTTGGTCAGCAACGTCATGGTCGCGAAGTTGCCGATCACCAGCGCGGTGATCGGTAGGGCCAGGTGCCAGAAATAATCGCCGATCTTGCCGGCCCAGCTCAACTGCGCGAAGTTGTCCGAGGTCAGCCCGCGCAGCGGGAACCAGTCCCAGTAACTGCCGCCGGCGAACACCACGATCAGCAGGATGGCGAACAGAAAGGCCGGGATGGCGTAGCCGACGATGATCGCCGAGCTGCTCCACACGTCGAACGCGCTGCCATGTCGGGTGGCCTTGGCGATGCCCAGCGGGATCGACACCAGGTACATGATCAAGGTGCTCCACAGCCCCAGCGAGATCGACACTGGGAGCTTCTCGGCGATCAGGTCGATGACCTTGGCATCACGGAAGAAGCTGTTGCCGAAGTCAAAGTGCGCGTAGTTCTTGATCATGATCCACAAGCGTTCCGGCGCCGATTTGTCGAATCCGTACATGTGCTCGATTTCTTTCACCAGTTCCGGGTCCAGGCCTTGCGCGCCGCGGTAGCTTGACGCGCTGCCGCTGGCCGCCTCGCTGGCGCCGCCGCCAATGCGACTGGTGGCACCCTTGAAACCCTCGATCCGGGCGATGGCTTGTTCCACAGGGCCGCCAGGCGCGGCCTGGATGATCACGAAATTGATGATGATGATGCCGAGCAGGGTAGGAATGATCAGCAGCAGGCGCCGCAGGATATAAGCCGCCATCGGTCAATGCTCCGTCTTGTCGGCGGGAATGGGCGCGGCGACCGGTTCGGCCACGGCGTCAGGCTTGACCCACCACGTGTACAGGCCGGGGTCGTACTTGGGTGGCACCGCTGGGTGGCCGAGGCGCGACGAGTAAGCGGTGCGCCAGGTGCCGATGTACCAGTTGGGGATGACGATGAAGTTCCATAGCAGCACCCGATCCAGCGCCTGGGCGTGATGGATCAGGCTCTGGCGCGAATCGGCACCGATCAGGCCGTCGACCAGGGTATCGATAGCCGGGTCCTTGAGGCCCATGTAGTTGAAGCTGCCGGGGTTGTCGGCCGCCGCGCTGGTCCAGTAGCCGCGTTGTTCATTGCCGGGAGACGAGGACTGCGACAGGGTGGCGATGATCATGTCGAAGTCCCGCGAGCGTCGGCGGTTGACGTATTGCGAGGTATCGACCCGACGCAGCACCAGTTCGATACCGAGATCGGCGAGGTTGCGCTTGAACGGCAGGAGGATGCGCTCGAACTCTGGCTGCGCCACCAGGAACTCGATGGAAACCGGTTTGCCATTAGCATCGACCATGCGGTCGTCGACCACTTTCCAGCCGGCCTGCAGAAACAGTTTGTACGCCTGGCGTTGTTGCTCGCGGATGATGCCGCTGCCATCGGTCTTGGGGTTCTTGAATTCGCTGGTGAACACTCGATCGGGAATCTTGCCGCGCAGGGGCTCGAGAATCTTCAGCTCGTCTGCGCCAGGCAGGCCGTGGGCAGCCATGTCCGAGTTCTCGAAGAAGCTGCCGACCCGCAAGTAGGCGCCGTTGAACAGTTGCTTGTTGGTCCACTCGAAATCGAACAACAGGCTCAGGCCTTCGCGCACGCGCACATCCTGGAACAGCGGGCGGCGTTCGTTGAAGACGAAGCCCTGCATGCCGGTCGGGTTGCCGTTGGGGATTTCTTCGCGAATCAGGCGTCCGTCCTTTACCGCCGCGACGTTGTAGGCGGTGGCCCAGTTTTTCGCGCTGGTTTCCAGCCAGTAGTCGAACTGCCCGGCCTTGAGCGCTTCAAGGGCAACGCCGTTGTCCCGATAAGAATCACTGGTGATGGCGTCGAAGTTGTAGAAGCCACGGTTGACCGGGAGGTCCTTGGCCCAGTAATCCTTGACCCGTTCCATGCGGATGGAGCGGCCGGGCCGCACAGAGGCGACCTTGTACGGCCCGCTGCCCAGAGGGATTTCCAGGTTGCCCTTGGTGAAGTCGCGGGTCGCCCACCAATGCTTGGGCAGCACCGGTAACTGGCCGAGGATCAGCGGCAGTTCGCGGTTGTCACCGCTCTTGAAGGTGAACAGCACGTGCAGCGGGTCTTCGGCCACGACCTTGTCGACGTCGGCGTAGTAGCTGCGAAAAAACGGCGAGCCGTCCTTGATCAGCGTCTGGAAGGTGAACACCACGTCTTCGGCACGCAGCGGATGACCGTCGTTGAAGCGCGCTTCGGGGCGCAGGGTAAAGCGTACCCAGGTGTTGTCCGGGGCTCTCTCGATGCCGCTTGCCACCAGGCCGTACTCGGTCATCGGCTCGTCGAGGCTCTGGGTCAACAGCGTGTCGTAGATCAGATTGACCTGGCTGGCCGGTACGCCCTTGCTGATGAACGGGTTGAGGCTGTCGAAGCCACCCGCGTCGGACAGGCGCAACGTCCCGCCCTTTGGGGCGTTGGGGTTGACGTAGTCGAAGGACTGGAAGTTGGCAGGGTACTTGGGCGGTTCGCCATACAGGGTAATGGCGTGTTGCGGTGTCGCGCTGGCAAGGCAGGCAAGCCCTGCCAACAACAGGCCGCTGGTCTGCGTGAGCAGGGCGCGCAGAGGGATCATGAAGCGGTCTCCGAAAGCTGCGTGGCCTCGGCGTACACGGCTCGCTGGCCGCGTGGCGCAGTGGCACGGACGAATTCAACGCGTGCCGGAAGATAACCGCCGACATGCCCGGCAAAATGGATTGGACAGGGGGCACATCTAGACAGAAATTCGATCCCGGCGGCATGGGAATTATTGCCGTTACAGTAACAGCTTGTATCCGCAGGAAAAAGGGGCCGTGCGCCGAGGCGGCTGGCCCCGAAAATATGGGACCGTGCTCTGCCCGGGAACGCATCGCCACGGCCCCAAAGCGTGATTACCGATCGCGATACACGATCAGCGTCTGGCCAGGCTTGAGCGCCTTGCCGGTACGGGGGTTCCAGCTTTTGAGGTGTTGCATCTCGACATTGAAGCGCTTGGCAACGATGTACAGAGAGTCGCCTTTCTGCACCTTGTAGCGGGTAGTGCGGGCGTCGTTCTTGGCCAGCGTAACGCTGGAGCGCTTGTCGTTCCGGGCGGCGACCGCAGTCGTGCGCTTGCTATCGCGCCGGGTGTCCTGCATCACCAGCGTTTGCCCGACCTTCAGGCGTTGCCCGGAGAGCTTGTTCCACAGTTGCAGATCGCGGGTGCTGACCCTGTTGGCCTTGGCGATCATCGCCAGGTTATCGCCCTTGCGCACGCGATAGGACTTGCGCTGGCTCGGGGTAACCTCGGCAACAGCCTGCTCGGTGACCGCGCGGGTAGGGCGCAGGCTGAGCAGCTCTTCTGGCTTCATGCTGGACAGGCTGGCGGTCAGCAGTTGCGCCTTGGCCGTCGGGATCAGCAAGCGCTGAGGGCCGTCGACCGTAGTGACGCGCTGCTTGAACGCCGGGTTGAGCTGGTACATCTCGTCTTCGTCGATATTGGCCAGCGCCGCGACCCGCGACAGGTCCACGCGCTGGTTGACTTCGACGACCTGAAAGTACGGTTTGTTCTCGATGGGCGTCAGATTGACGCCGTAAGCCTCGGGAGACGCCACAACTTCCGACAGGGCCAGCAGCTTGGGTACGTAGTCGCGTGTCTCTTGCGGTAGCGACAGGTTCCAGTAATCGGTCGGCAGCCCCAGGCGCACGTTGCGTTCGATGGCCCGAGTGACCGTACCTTCGCCGGCATTGTATGCCGCCAGGGCAAGCAGCCAGTCGCCATTGAATATGTCGTGCAGGCGGCTCAGGTAGTCCAGTGCCGCGGTGGTCGAGGCGGTGACATCGCGACGACCATCGTAGAGGTTGGTCTGGCGCAGATTGAAGTAGCGCCCCGTGGACGGAATGAACTGCCACAGGCCCGTGGCATTGGCCCGGGAGTAGGCCATGGGGTTGTAGGCGCTCTCGATCACTGGCAGCAGCGCCAGTTCAAGGGGCATGTCGCGTTCTTCGAGGCGCTCGACGATGTAATGCATGTACAGGCTGCCACGATCGGCGGCGGTTTCCAGAAAGGCGGGGTTGCTGACGAACCACAGGCGCTGTTGCTCGACGCGTGGGTTTACGTCGATGCCGTCCTGCATCTGGAACCCTTCACGCATGCGCTCCCACACGTCCTGCGGGGCCTGATGACGCTGGCTGGCACTGAGGAAGATGGGTTTCTGCTTGATGCGCGCGGTAATGGTATGCGGTTGCGCCGCAGTCTCGGCATCGGGAAGCTGCGCCGAGGTCTGGCAACCGGCGAGCGTGGCGGATATGGCAATCGCGATCGCCTGTGCCAATCGCGTCAATGCGTCGCAATTTATGGTTCTGTTTATAGATGACGACATTGGTTGGAGGTGAGTTCCGCACGAAAATGTCGGGCGATTCTAAAAACTGACCGGTGGCGGGTCAACCTTTCAGAATTTTTCGACACAACCAGCCGCTGTTTAGAACTTATCTTTCCAAGCCCTCAGAGCAGCGAATACGCCGACTCCAGAGGCGCTGGCACCCGGATCCCGTTCGTCCACTTTTTGTTTAACGGATGTTTCATTAACTCGCAAAAACGGGTTCGTGCGCTTTTCCAGCGCGATGTTGGAGGGCACGGTGGGGATATTTTTCGCGCGCAACGCCTGAGCGTCCTGCATTCGTTGGGCGATATCCTGGTTATCGGGCTCTACCGCCTGGGCGAAGCGCAGATTGCTCAGGGTGTATTCGTGCGCACAGTAGACAAGGGTGGCATCGGGCAGCGCTTCGAAGCGCGACAACGACTGATGCATCTGCGCCGGAGTGCCTTCGAACAGGCGTCCGCAACCGGCAGCGAACAGCGTGTCTCCGCTGAACAGCAGGCCGTGGCTAGCCTGGTAATAGGCAATGTGCCCAAGCGTGTGGCCCGGTACCGCGAACACCGCCATTTCGAGGCCCAGGACCTCGATTCGAGCATTGTCATCCAGGGCGATATCACGTGCGGGAATGTTTTCGGTTGCCGGCCCGTAGACCTGCGCGCCAGTGACCTGCTTCAATTTGGCAACGCCACCGACATGGTCATTGTGATGGTGGGTGACCAAAATGTCGGTCAGCTGCCAACCCGGGTGAGCCTCAAGCCAGGCCAGGACGGGGGCGGCATCGCCCGGATCGACCACGGCACAGTGGCGTTTTGCAGTGTCTTGTAACAACCAGAGGTAGTTATCGGTAAACGCGGGGAGGGCATCGATCTGTATCATGGTCGGATTCGCTAAACTTGTAGACGATGGTTGCATCTTACATGTCTGAGTGAATGGGTGCGCCGCCGGTACGTCACCGGCCCACTGGCCAACCTTATGCAGGAGATCGCAATGACCGAAAAAGTCGTGGCCCAGGCCGATCCGCAATGGCTTGCGCTGATCGATCAAGCCCGAGACTGGTTCAGTGGTCCGCTGGGACAACTGCTGCTGCGCGAAGAGCAGCACTTGCTCGAGGACGAACTCGGGCGCTTCTTCGGCGGTTATCTGGTGCATTACGGGCCAGGGGCCGAGCCGCCGCCCGTCGCCGCGCAGGTTCAGCGCAATGTGCGACTGGGCGCGCCGCTACCGGGTGTCGAGATCATCTGTGAAGAGCAGGCCTGGCCGTTGAGCGAGCATGCTGCCGATGTCGTGGTGCTGCAGCATGGCCTGGATTTCAGCCTGTCGCCCCATGGACTGTTGCGGGAGGCTGCGCGTAGCGTGCGGCCCGGTGGTCACTTGCTGGTGGTCGGTATCAACCCCTGGAGCCTGTGGGGGGTGCGCCATGCATTCACCAAGGACGCCCTGAACAAGGCGCGCTGCATTTCCGCCTCGCGGGTCGGCGACTGGCTCAACCTGCTGGGCTTCGCGCTGGAGAAACGCCGATACGGGTGCTATTGTCCGCCGCTTCAAGCACCTGCCTGGCAGGCGCGAATGGCGGGGTGGGAGCGGCTGGCCGGTGCGAAGCAACTGGCGGGCGGTGGCGTCTATGTATTAGTGGCACGCAAGATGGTGGTCGGTCTGCGGCCGCTGCGCGAGGCTCGACGCGAACCCATGGGCAAGTTGCTGCCGCTGCCGCTGGCCAAGGTCAATCGGCGCAACAGCCAGGATTAGGCGCCTGCACCCCGACGAGCATTTTGATGGAAAACGAATATGAGCGATGAAAGCGTCGAGATCTTCACCGATGGCGCCTGCAAGGGCAATCCCGGCCCCGGCGGCTGGGGTGCCTTGCTGGTGTGCAAGGGCGTCGAAAAGGAATTGTGGGGTGGCGAAACCGCTACTACCAATAATCGCATGGAGCTGACAGCGGCCATTCGCGGCCTGCAGGAGCTCAAGCGTTCGTGTGATGTGTTGCTGGTCACCGACTCTGAATATGTCATGAAGGGCATTCAGGAGTGGATGGTCAACTGGAAGAAACGCGGCTGGAAAACCGCCGCCAAGCAACCGGTGAAGAATGCCGATCTGTGGCAACAACTCGACGAGCAGGTCAATCGTCACAAGGTCAAATGGGAGTGGGTCCGCGGCCACAATGGGCACGCTGGCAACGAGCGCGCTGATGACCTGGCCAATCGCGGGGTCGATGAGGTTCGCGCGCTCAAGCGCAGCTGATCCAGGTCAGCGCCGCAACAGGCCGCGAGAGCACCCGCAGGACAGGCAATGGTCTGACGGTCTTTCCCAACGGGGGCTGTGTTAGGCTGCCATAATTCACCACGACAGTCGGAAATCTACGAAACATGGTTCAACGGTACGTCGTCCTCGACACTGAAACTACCGGTATGCCCGTCACCGATGGCCACCGCGTCATCGAGATCGGTTGCGTCGAGGTACTCGGTCGGCGCCTCACCGGGCGCAACTTTCACGTCTATCTGCAGCCCGACCGCGAGAGCGACGACGGGGCGATCGGCGTTCACGGTATCACCACCGAATTTCTGATCGACAAGCCGCGGTTTGCCGAGGTAGCGGATGAATTCTACGAGTTCATCAAGGGCGCCGAACTGATCATCCACAACGCCGCATTCGACGTGGGTTTCCTCAACAACGAGTTCAACCTGATCGGCCAACCTGAGCGTGCCGATCTCAGCCAGTACTGCACGATCCTCGACTCCCTGGCGATGGCACGCGCCCGTCACCCGGGCCAGCGCAACAGCCTGGACGCCCTGTGCAAGCGCTACGGCATCGACCTCAGTGGCCGCGACCTGCACGGCGCGCTGCTCGACTCCGAGTTGCTGGCGGACGTCTATCTGGCAATGACCGGTGGCCAGACCAGCCTGTCGCTGGCTGGCAACTCCAGCGATGGCGAGAGCACGGGTGGGGATCAGGGCAGCGAAATTCGCCGCCTGCCAGAGACCCGTGAACGCAGCCGGGTGATCCTCGCCAGTGAGGATGAACTCGCTGCCCACGCCGTACGTCTGGAAATCATCGGCAAGTCCGCGGGTGCACCGCCGCTGTGGGTGCAGCTGCTCGACAGCGCTGCTAACAGTTAAGCGCATCATGTCCATTGCAACCGTTGCTGGGGCGGTCTCCATCCGGGTCGCGGATGAAGGGTTTGCTCAGTACGTCGCGGCGGCTGACTTCGGCTTTATCGTCAGTGCCTACGCCGATCCGCAGATCGGCGTTGGTGTCGATCACTGGCAGCGTCGTAGCGTTGAACCCTATCGTAAATGCTATGGCATCGATCCGGACGAGTTCAGCTTCCTGCTCGAAGATTCTGCCCGAGGCGCAATCTTCGTGGCCTGGCTGGGAGAACGGGCCGTCGGGCATGTGGTGGTCAACATCAAATGGAACGGGTTCGCCCATATCGAAGAGCTGGTCGTCGATGCGAGCGCTCGCCGTCGCGGGGTGGCCCGGCAATTGATCGATGTCGCCGGGTTCTGGGCACGCAAGCACAATCTACCGGGCATCATGCTCGAAACCCAAAGCAACAATCTCGCCGCCTGCCAATTGTATGAGCGTTACGGTTTCGAAATGGGCGGGGTCGATCACTGGCGTTATCGCGGGATCGATCCGCACACACAGGAGTCGGCGATCTTCTGGTACCTGCTGTTTCCCTGAGCGCTACAGGGCAAGCATCGCTTCGGCTTTTTCCTCGACGATTTCCAGAAAGGTCTTCTGCGCCGCCGATGGCTTTTGCTCATTGAGCGTGAGGCTGTAGAGGGTCACGGGAATGGCCGGGGAGACCGGGCAACGATCAATGCCGCTGGCTTGCGAGCCCGCCGCGGTAAAGGGATCCACCAGCGCCAGGCCCTCGCCCGCTTCGACCATGCTGCGCATCATCTGGTAGGTTTGCACGCGCGTCTGGATGCGCGGGCTCGGCCGTACGCCTTGCAGACGGTTTTCCAGATTCTGGCTAAGCGGGTCCTGCTGTTCGAGACCGATCATGCTTTGCCCGGCGGTCTCCTGCAGGGCGATGTACTTTTGTCGGGGCGCCAGCCAGCCGTGCGGCGCCAGCAGCTGTACCTTGCCTTCAAGCAGCGGGGTGCAAGTGATCTGCGGATGATCAGGGTTGTGCAGGCTGAGGCCCAGATCGCTTTCATGCAGCAACAGCCTGCGGACCATCTCATGACTGGTGTGTGCGGCCAGACTGCAAGTGGTGTCCTGAAAGCGTCGGCGCAGGGCGGCGATTGCTTTGGGCACCAGTTGCTGAGCGAGGGGTTGCGTGCAATCGACGCGCAGTGGTGGTTCCTGATGCAAGCGCAGGCCGTGAGCCTGGCGGCGCAGGCGTTCGAGATTACTCTGAAGCGTAGCGAGTTCGGGTTGCAGCACGCGGGTTTCAGGGGTTGCCTGCAAGCGCCCACGGACTTTGGCGAATAATAGAAAACCCAGCGCCTGCTCGGCTTCCTGCAATGTCGCGGTCACGGTCTCCAGCGGCAGGCACAGGAACTCCGCAGCGGCGCTGAGGTTGCCGGTCTGCATGATCGCGTCTATTACTTCGATATGCCGTAGTCGCATGGGTGGCGTCCATCTCCAGCAGGTGAGTGCCCGAGACGCATCCTAACGCAAACGCAGGCGCAAGTAGCAGGGTGCCATCAAGCGAGCGCGGTACTAAGGCGCACCACGCGAGAATGCCAGACAGTCGCTACTGGATTGCTGCGCGAGCGCAGCGAGGATCGTCAGATGACGGGAGGAACATACTCGTGCTCGCGCGTGATTTTCACGCCGCTTTGTACCAGCTCGAATTCGTCGTTACCCAAATGCTTCAGCCGATCACCAATGGCCAATTTATAGGTGACCCCATCAGTGCTGCTGGTGGCATCCACTTCGGATTCCTTGAACTCATGCACCGAATAGATACGGCCCTCCGCATCCCGTGCATGAAATTGTCCAACGAGCACTGCAGCCATTTGATTCACAACCTCTGTGTCTAGCGTGTATTGATCTGCACGATAGACCACTGTTTTATAGGGGAGTTTAGCGCGGCGGAAAAAATAATCAGGCGCCTGCCGCGTGTCAGCGTTCTGTTATACCACGCGCCAGCCTTTCGGGCCCGGGAATGTCCCTGCAAAGGCTGTAAAGAACCCGAGCCGGCGGGTAAACTCTCGCCACGCGCCGATCGATACCGGTATCGGCGCATCGGAATCTAGAGAGTCAGTCATGGGCGCACAGTGGAAAGCAAAACATAGAGAAGCCGCAGCCAACGCCAAAGGGCGGATTTTCGGCAAGCTGGCCAAGGAAATTTCGATCGCGGCGCGTTCGGGGGCCGATCCGGACACCAACTCGCGCCTGCGCCTGGTCATCGAGCAAGCCAAAAAGGCCTCGATGACCAAGGAGACCCTGGAGCGCGCAATCAAGAAGGGCGCCGGTATCGGCGGTGATGCGGTGCAGTACACCTTGGTCAAATACGAAGGCTTCGCACCGCACCAGGTGCCGCTGATCGTCGAGTGCCTGACCGATAACGTCAAGCGCACCGTGGCCGAGATTCGCGTGCTGTTTCGCAAGGGCCAGCTTGGCGCGGAAGGTTCGGTGTCGTGGGATTTCAACCATGTCGGCATGATCGAAGCCACGCCTGACAGCCCTGAGGCAGACCCGGAAGAGGCAGCTATCGAGGCCGGCGCCCAAGACGTTGAACCGGGCGAAGAGGGCGCGAGTTTGTTCCTGACTGAGACCACGGACGTCGATGCGGTGCAGAAGGCGTTGCCGGAGCAGGGCTTTACCGTGATTTCGGCGAAAATCGGTTATATCGCCAAGAATCCGGTAGCTCTCACCGATGAAACGCAGCTGGCTGAAGTCGAAGCGTTCCTGGACGCCATCGATGGTCACGATGACGTGCAGAACGTCTATGTCGGCCTGGCGGGCTAAGTACGGGCGGTACTCTGTGCTGGCGCTGCCGGCCTCCTCGCGAGCAAGCGTTGCTCCCACAGTTGTATGCTGCGCTGTGGGAGCAACGCTTGCTCTCGAAAGGGCCAGGGCTGCTGGCCAAGCGTCAACCTAGCTGCGCCACCACCTCGGCAAAGCTGGGGCGGGCACTGACCTGCGGCTGGATGCATTGCGCCTGCAGCACCTGCAAGTGCGCGTCCGCGGTCTCGCAATGCGCCAACCATTCCCCCAGTAGAATCCCGAAGGCCCGGACTTCAATGCGTTCCAGCGCCTGAGCCAATGGCTGCCCGTCACGCGGATAGAACACCGCCGCCCCAAAATCACCCAGCAGGCATCGGCCGTCAGCCTGATACAGCAGGTTGTGGGCGTACAAGTCGCCATGGGCGATCCCCAGCCCGTGCAAATGCGCACCCACCGAGGCGATCGCTGCGGTCATCTTGCGCACCGCCTCGATGCTGAGCGCGAAGCCCTGCGGATACACATCGCGGCTGCACGAGGCAAGGCTGGGCGGGCCGGCCATGTTCAGGTAGGCGCCGTCGATCAGGGTCATCACTAACGCCTGGGTGCCATGCGGATGGTCATGCACGCGTCCTTCGAGGGGGATCAGATTGGCATGCAGGCCGGCGTGCAGGCAGGCGCGCATTTCGTCCAGCGGCGAACCGTCGCTGGTCACCTCGCCTTTGTAGAGCTTGACCGCCACCTCATGGCCATCGCTGCGCCGTGCCCGATGGATGACGCCCGAAGCCCCTTGGCCCAGCACTTCCAGCAGTTGCAGTTGAGCCCACCCGATTGTTTGAGTGGGCGGTTCTTCTTGAGGGGCGGCGAAGCCTTCGGGCAATGGATTACCGGCGTACGCCAGCCATGCCAGGCTGGGCAGGGTCATCAACCACTCCGGCAGTTGTGGCAGCTGATTGGCTGAGATGCGCAGCAATTCCAGGCGTTCGAGGCGCGACAGATCTGGCAGCGCAGTCAGGCGATTGCCGGCCAGCATGAGCTTTTGCATTTCGGTGCAGTCGCCCAGTTCATCGGGCAACTGCTCGATGCAGTTGTCTGTCAGGATCAGCCAGCGCAAGTTCGGCGGCAGGGCTTGCGCCGTTACGCTGACTATACGGTTGGCCTTGAAACCGACCATGCGCAACGAAGTGCAGCGACCCAGGCAGGGGGGCAGTTCGGTGAACTGGTTGTCCGAGCAGAACAGCACCTGCAGTCTGTGCAGGCGATGGAGGTCCTCTGGCAGGCTGCTGAGGGCGTTGCCGCTGAGGTTGAGCACCTCGAGGGTATCCGCCAGATCGAAAATGGCCTGGGGGAATTCGCGTAACCCGCAGGACAGGTCCAGTCGGGTCAGGCCGGTCAATCGGCCGGCTTCAAGGCGTGCGAGGGTGTCGGTCAACGGTAATTTTCCTGGAATAGAAGTCAGGTCGGGCTGTCGATAGTGCGCAATTGCCCAAGGCGACTGCGCGTGCGCATCAGGTCGATGGCCTTGGCATCCAATGCCTGATCCAGCGGCCACTGGCTGATGAGGGTAAGGTATTTGTCCTGATCGTAAAGCACGTCGACCAGATTGATGAAGCGTTGCTGCACGGCGATTGGACACTGGTCGAGCAGGGGCAGATTGTCGATGGTCCAATGATCGAAGCGTCGACACAGCTCCAGATAATCCATCACCGCGGTGGGCTGTTCGCACAGATCGCTGAAGTCGAAACCGATACGGCGATCGACGTTCATTCGGGCGCGCAATTGTCGGGTGCCAACTGCCAGCGCGAACGGCGCCGGGTTGACCGGCAGTTGCAAGGCCTCGCGCTGTTGCCGGTCACCGGGGTAGACGTAGCGGCCTTGGGCGAACTGCTGATTGGCGCCGGATTCGGGCACGCTGCGGTAGTCCTGATCGCCGCCGACTTCCAGCACCTCCATGCGCTCGTGAATCAGCCGAATCACGGGCAGAAAACGCTCGTGATACAGCGGATTGGGCAGCAGCCCGGCGGGCGCGTAGTTGGAAGTCACCAGCAGGCATACGCCCCGTTCGAACAAGGCCTTGAACAGGCGCGTGATCAGCATCGCGTCGCCGATGTCGTGCACATGGAATTCGTCGAAGCACAGCAGGCGGCAATCGGCGAGCAGTTCATCCAGCGTGGTTTGCAACGCGTCTGCGCTGCCACGATGGGCGAACATGCCTTGGTGCAGGCGGGCGAAAAAATCGTGGAAATGCACCCGGCGTTTACGACTCAGGGGTACGCCCTGAAAAAAACCATCGAGCAGCCAGCTCTTTCCGCGCCCCACCGAGCCGTACAAGTACAGCGAACGTGGCGTATTGGCCCCGTCCAGCAACGGCTCGACCCGTTCGGCCATGCTGGCGATGACCTGCTGCTGGCCATGGCTCAAGGTGTAGCCCAGCTCGCGGGCCTTGCCGTGAAAATGCTCGATCAGTTGCTGGCCGGCAGCGGGCAAGCTCCGTGCTGCGCCAGCAGTGGCTGGTCGCGACCATTTGAACCAGGGTTTTTTCGGGGGTGTCGCCGCCAAGGGAGCGTCCTCAGGAAATCGAACTGCAGCGATTATACGGAAAACCGCGGTTCTATTTCGGTGCAGTCATTGCGTGGCTTGAATGGTAGCGCCGATCGCCTGGCGCAACTGGGTGACCTTGGCCAACCCCGACGATCCGGTGGACGATGCCAGTAAGCCCTGGCCCGCTGACCGTGCCGTGGTGACCGCCGACACCTTGGTACGGTGCTGGCATGGTGGCGTCGGTATTTAAGCGCCATGAGTGGCTGATTCACCTGCACAAGCCGCTGGGCATCGCCTTCGTGCATGTTGCTGCCGCCTAGTACCACGGCCTGATCCGCCGTGATGGCGTGTTGCAGAGCATGGCCTGCGGCGCCGGCAAGAACTGACCCTCAACGCAGCTGGGGCAAGATCCGAATGCAGGTCGCCAGCACATCCTTGCCCAGTTGCGCCGAACGCGCGCCATTCCAACCCGTACGCGGGTTGGGGGCGTCATCGTGATCCTTGAAGGGCATCTCCAGGGTGAACGACAGGCAATCGAATGTTTCCCCGACGCTGTTGCAGGCCAGATTCAGATTGGCCTGGCCGGGCTGTGAACGACCATAGCCGTGGACTTGCTGGAAGTCCTGGGTCTGCTCGCACAGCCAGTCGCGAAACTGCTGCTCCAGCTGCGCGATACGAGGTGTGTATCCTGGGTTGCCTTCGCAGGCGGCGGTGAAGACATGCGGGATTTCTTCGTCACCGTGCACATCGATGAACAGGTCGACGCCGTATTTTTCCATCTGCTGCATGATAAACAGGACTTCGGGGGCCGTCTCGGCATCGGCGTCCTGCCAGGCACGGTTGAGATCGCGCCCGGCTGCGTTGGTGCGCAGGTGGCCATGGAAGGCGCCATCGGGGTTGACGTTGGGCACCAGATACACATCGACCTCGGCCAGCAGAGTGGCCAGCGCCGGGTCCGAGTGCTGCAAGCGCTCGACGATGCCTTCCATGAACCACTCGGCCATATGCTCGCCTGGGTGCTGCTGAGCGATAAACCAGAGCTTGCGCCGGCCGGGTTGGCCGTTACCTAGGCGCAACAAGGGAATGTCGCGACCCTCCACACTGCGCCCGACCGCCAGCAGCTGCATGCCGGCCTTGTTCAGCGCATCGCTGACCAGCCGCTCATGGCGAGTGCGGCTATAGGGCTCGAAATAGGCGAACCATGCATCAGGCTGGGTGGAAGAGAGTTCAAAGTGCAACGCCTTGCCGTCGAAGTGCGAGGGCACGCGGAACCAGTCCTGCTGATCATAGGAGGCCACAGCCTGGTAACCCTGCCAGGCACGCGAAAAGGTCGAGGCGCCGGCGTTTTCGAGCACGAAACGATGGACCTCGCCGGGTATCAGGCCGCTGACCTTGAAGTGGAACCACTGAAAATGCTGGCTTTTCGTATCAGGACGAATGGCCAGGCGGACATGCTGGCGGTCGCTCGCGTCTATGACTTGAATATTGCCGCTGTCGAAGTCGGCGCGGATATCGAGCGAGGGGAGGGCCAGGGTCATGGTGTTGAATCCTTGTAGAGTACTTATGCGTCGATACTCTACACCCAAGCCGTTGTGTGGCGCAGGGATCAGAACGCCAGCACCATCAACAGGGCCATGCTCAGCAGGCCGGCCAGCCAAGCGCCGATCTCCAGAGGATGATGTCTTTGCCGGTAGCGCCCGCGCAGTGCCAGGTGCCGAGCCGGTGCCAATAGCCGTCGCCAATGCAGTTCGGTCTCGTGGAACGCGGCCAGATGTTCGGGCGCGGCATCCAGCCAGCGGCGAAAATCGATGCGTTCACTGGCGGTGGTCTGTGGATTCTGCAGCTTGACGTACCACTCGCAGGCGTGGACCTCGGCTGGGGCTAGCTCGGCGGGCGTGCGGGTCTGCTGGAGCGCACGGACCATGTCCTTGTGCAACTCTTCCAGAGAAATATCCAGCCGCTGGGCAATGGTAGGGTAGGGCAGCGCGTCGACGCGGCTGAGCAGAAAAACCTGCTGAGTGCGCCGCGACAGTTGCCTGATTCGCGAGCAGAGGTATTGTTCGGCGCCTGAAAGCTGCTTGTGGCCGTTATCTGGTGCGCGGTGAAACAATTGCTGTAGTGGGGTGAGCAGGCTGGTCATGAATCTGTGCTCCGCGTAAGGGGCAAGCGAACGACAATAGAGGCCTGGGCTGCGTGGCATCTTCCGTGACAATGAATCGAGCTTAGTCTTGTTGCGATTGATTCTCAAGTGCTGATCGCGCTTGATTGCACGGGAACGGGTCATTTCTGCATTTTAGATAGTTTCGGGACTTTTCAGCATTGATAGTGTTTTGCTATGATCACTTCATTAAGACGTACCGAATTCCTGCATAACGCAGTACCTTCTTCATTAGCCTGAAGAACCAAAAAAAAGACCCGGCAAAAAGCCGGGTCAAAAACCGTGATTAGCCTGATGAGGAGATAATCTGAAAGTCCGACCTAAGGTCTTTCAGGTTACCCAACTGATCTCGCGACCAGTTGGAGCAATAATAATCGTTATCATTTGCAAGTCAAATGATTTCTCCTCGAATTTGCTTCAGTTTTTTTCTGGCTGCCTGCTCTGGCGGCCTTTTCCTCGTCGCCCTTCCCATGCTTCCACCGTCCAAGTCGGCCCGAGCGCCTTACTGTTGCTGCGGATGCACGTCCAGCGAACGATCCACCATGCTTCTGGCCATGTTGATCATGTGCACGACGCTCAGGCCGAGATCTCGCTGAGGCCCCTTGAGTGCGTCCGCAGATTCATAGGCAGTGGCTGCAGCGCAGCGTAGTAGTTCCGAGGCATGGTTGAGTGCATCGAGCATGCTCAGATCGTTGCGCGCGACGAAGGGTTCGGCGCTGGGTGTTGACGGTGCGGGTGCGAGATAGAAGTCCAGCGCTTTGCGTGACAGTGGGCAGTCTTTGAGCGACTCGCTCGGGACGAATTCGACGGTGGTGTCTTTTCGATGTCGCATAGTGTTTCCCCATTATAGGTCGCTGCGGTTTGACCGCTGCAGATTCAGGCTCCAGACTAATACTGCGCGTAGTTATTTCAAGGTTTCTGTTATTACATACTGTGTATGGAGCTTGGCGTCAGGGCAGGTAAGGTGCTCAACCATGAATAAATGGAAAGAGCTGGTCAAAGAAATAATGCGCGAGCAGAACGTCACCCAGACGGAGCTGGCAGAACGTGTCGGCGTCAGTCAGGGTGCGGTGGGGCATTGGATGCGTGGGCGCAGTACGCCCCATGTCAGCAAGATGAACCGTGTATTGCGTGAATTGGGCATGGACAATCTGGAGGTCGTGCAGATCCTGCGCACCGCAGAGCAGCGTGCTGATTACGAGGCTCACGCCGACGACCTGTCGCGCGCCACTGATCATGATCGCGATGCGCTGCACCGGAGCGTCTTGTACTTCTGCTACCCGCGTCTCACGTGGGCGGTAGCCGGAACCGATCAGCCGTCACGGGCGGCGTATTACCGTGGCGATGCCGGGGTCTCCGGCTACGAGGCGGTCGGGCCGGCGTACTGGCTGAAGGTCGAAGGAGATGCCATGAATTCGCCTGTCGGCGTTAGTGTGCCCGATGGCACCGAGGTATTGGTCGATCCCGGCCTGGAGGCGCAGGTCGGGGACCTGATCATTGCGCGACGACCGGGTATCGATCAGGCAATCCTGCGCCAGCTGGCCGCCGAGGGCAGCGAGCGTTTCCTGAAACCTTTGAATTCGACATATCCGGTGTACGAGTTATCTGCAGACTGCCTGGTGGTAGGCGTCGTGGTGCAGGCCATGCTTCAGATGGTTTGAGATGACGGAAGAGGGGGCGATGGGGCGAGGGCTGATTGGGCTCGGGGTTCGTCAGATCGCAGAATGCACTGAGGGGAGCCGAAGCTCCCCTCTAATCGTGTATCGCGTGCTCTTTTTTTATTATTGCGGGGCGACCTGTTGTTGTTTTTGTCAGTCGTGACCCGTACAGCCGTTTTGGTGACCCCCATTCGGGGTCAAGAGCAAACGTATTTTTTTGAGCGCTGACCTGCTTTCATCTTGCGATCCAGTCGATTCGGACGCTACCTCAGGGTAGTTTTGTTGTTCTCTGTCCGACTGCGGGGCGAACCCCTGAAAAGCACACCTTCTCCAAAAAAATCTGTTAGCTGCGTCTCTGCCGTGTTGTTCTTGTTATGTCAGAGTCGTTTCGTATTGTTTTTATTGGGTGTCGCAATTTTTCTTGTTCTTGTACGTAAGCTATAGCAGGGTGCGTGCCAACTTTCTAAAAGCCTTTAAAATCAGCACCTTGAAAAAATCGTGTCGCACATGCCGTGGCAAAGTGTCGCAACCTGTTTCCATGTTACTCGTTTTTCTGGCCGCCAGCTCATCGCCGGTAACACTCTCGTCGGAAAAGCTGTTACCTGAGCGCCGCTCCAGCGGCTCTGTTCAGCGCGGTTGGCTATCGCGGAGGGTGATCTGCTGGCAGAGGTCGACGATCTGTTCGCGCATCCAGCGGTTGGCCGGGTCCTGATCGGTACTCTCATGCCAGTACAAATGAGTTTCGACCAGGGGCACCTGATCCACGGGCAGGCTGACGTAGTGCAGTTCGTGCCGGCGGGCGAAGCGTTCGGGCACGGTCATGAGCATGTCGCTCTGCTGCAGCACTTGCGAGGCCATCATGTAGTGCTGCGAGCGCAACGCGATCTTGCGTTGCAGCCCTATACGGCCAAGCGCCAGATCGACGTGGCCCAGGCCGTTGCGGCGGCTGGAAATATGAATGTGGGGCTGGGTCAGATAGTCGTCCAGGCTCAGCTCCCGCCGCGCGAAGGGATGACCAGTGCGCATGGCGCAAACGTAACGGTCGGCCAGCAGCTTGACGTGGCGCACCTGCGGGTCGCTGTTAAGGGGGGCGTCAACGGCAAAATCCAGATGCCCGGCGGCAAGCTCTTTGGTTGTCTCGCGGCGCTTGCACAAGAAACTCTCGATGACCACGGCCGGCGCCAGGCGTCGCAGGCGCTGGAACAAGGGCGGCAGGATCACCGCTTCGGTCAGGTCGGTCATGCTGATGCGGAAGGTCTTGCTGGCCTGGGCCGGGTTGAAGATGCGGCTCTCCTGCACCGATACACGCAACAGCGCCAAGGCGTTGCGCACCGGATTGATGATGTTTTGCGCCATGGGTGTCGGCACCATGCCTTGGGCGGTGCGCACGAACAGCGGATCCTTGAAGGTATCGCGCAGTCGCGCCAGAGCGTTGGACACGGCCGGCTGGGTAATGCCGACGATCTGACCGGCGCGGGTCAGGTTGGCTTCGGTGTAAATGGCATCGAAGACGATGAACAGATTGAGGTCGACCTTGCTGAGGTTCATGTGCTCGCTCTCTTATTGTTGTGTTCCGGGCCTGCGGGGCGGCGCCGGTAGGATCCGATCATATATGGCTTATGAATGGTAATACACGCCGAGAATAGGTTGGATTGATCGGGAACGGCGTTTTAACCTCGAATACTCTCCTTAGCCGATCGGGTCACTGCCGTGGATTTCGCCTACTCCCCCAAGGTTCTGGATCTGTGCGAAAAGGTCTCGGCGTTCATGCGGGCCCATGTCTACCCGGCTGAGACTACCTTCGTCCAGCAGGTCAATGAGGGAGATCGCTGGCAGCCGACGGCGGTGATCGAAGCGCTCAAGGTCCAAGCTCGCGCTGAGGGGCTCTGGAACCTGTTCCTGCCTGATTCCGAGTACGGCGCGGGGCTGAGCAACCTGGAGTACGCCCCCTTGGCCGAGATCATGGGCCGCTCGTTGCTGGGGCCGGAGCCCTTCAATTGTTCAGCGCCGGATACCGGCAATATGGAAGTGCTGGTCCGTTATGGCAGTGCCGAACAGCGCCAGCGCTGGCTGGAGCCGTTGCTGCGGGGCGAGATACGCTCCGCCTTCGCCATGACCGAGCCGCAGGTCGCCTCCAGCGATGCCACCAACATGCAAGCCACGGCAACGCGCGTCGGCGATCAGTGGCGGCTGGACGGCCGTAAATGGTGGACGTCGGGGGCCTGCGATCCGCGCTGCAAAGTCCTGATCTTCATGGGCTTGAGCGATCCGGATGGCCCTCGCCACCAACAGCATTCGATGATTCTGGTGCCCATGGATACGCCTGGGGTCAAGGTGCTGCGGCCCCTGACGGTATTCGGCTACGACGACGCTCCGCATGGCCATGCCGAGGTGCTGTTCGACGACGTTCGCGTGCCTTTCGAAAACGTGCTGTTGGGCCCCGGTCGCGGTTTCGAGATCGCCCAGGGTCGATTGGGGCCGGGCCGTATTCACCATTGCATGCGTTCGGTAGGCATGGCGGAGCGTGCGTTGCAGCTGATGTGCGAACGCGCCAATGAGCGGCATGCTTTCGGTCGGCCGCTAGGGCTGTTGGGCGGTAATCTGGAGCGCATTGCCGACTCGCGAATGGAGATCGACATGGCACGGCTATTGACGCTTAAGGCCGCCTACATGATGGACACCGCGGGCAACAAGGTGGCGCGCAGTGAGATCGCACAGATCAAGGTCGTGGCGCCCAACGTTGCATTGCGGGTGATCGACCGCGCCATCCAGATACACGGCGGCGCGGGCGTCAGTGGCGATACACCACTTGCCTACATGTACGCGATGCAGCGCACGCTGCGACTGGCCGATGGCCCCGACGAGGTACACCGCACCGCCGTTGGCAAGTACGAGCTCGGTGCCTGGCGGTCAGGCCGCGAACGCTGAGGGTTTCAGCCGAGTTCGAGCCAGATCGGCGCATGATCCGAGGGTTTTTCCATACCGCGCAGATCGTAGTCGACCCCGGCTTCCTTGATCCGCGACAGCAGCGCCGTGGAGGTCAGGATCACATCGATGCGCAAGCCGCGCTTGGGCTCGTCCTCGAAACCGCGGCTGCGATAATCGAACCAACTGAAACGATCGACGACTTCCGGATGCAAGTGGCGGAAACTGTCGGTCAAGCCCCAGCCCTTGAGGGTCGCCAGCCACTCTCGCTCTTCGGGCAGGAAGCTGCATTTGCCGGTCTTCAGCCAGCGCTTGGCGTTATCGGGGCCGATGCCGATGTCGCAGTCTTCGGGAGAAATGTTGATGTCGCCCATCACTACCACTGGCTGATCCTGCTTGAAGCGGCTGGTCAGGAGTGTTTGAAGGTCGGCGTAGAAGCGCTGCTTGGCCGGAAACTTGGTGGGGTGGTCGCGGCTTTCGCCTTGAGGGAAGTAGCCGTTCATGATGGTCACTGGCTGGCCCTCGGCATCGCTATAGGTGCCCCAGATAAAGCGGCGCTGGGCGTCCTCGTCATCACCCTCGAAACCCTTGTGCAGCGACAACGGTGGCTTGCGCGAGAGCAGGGCAACACCGTAATGACCCTTTTGCCCGTGAAACTCCACGTGATAGCCCAATGCCTGAACTTCGGCCAAAGGGAACTGCTCGTCCGAGACCTTGGTTTCCTGCAGGCCAATGACATCGGGCTGATGCTTGTCGATCAGCGCAGCCAGTTGATGGGGACGTGCGCGCAGGCCGTTGATGTTGAACGAGACGATTTTCATGAAGCCGCAGTCCTGGCAAAAGGCTGATGCTAACGGACCTTCAAGCCGCAGGCCAGCGCTGTGACAAGTGCCTGGCTGGTAACCGAATGTTTCGATACAGTACGCACTCGGTGACAAGCTTTTGACGTGGTAGCATCTGCTCCATGAAGTTTCCAGGACGTTTCACCAGCAGCCTCATGCTGCTGTTCATCAGTGCTGCCGCGCAGGCGCAAAGCGAGTTGCAGGTTCGGGTCAAACCCGCCAATGCCGCCCTCAAGGCCAATATCGAGGGCTACATCGGCGCCCTTGGCGACCGTGACGAGCAGGCCCTGCTGCGGTTTCGCCGCGGTGCCGAGGAGCAGGCACGCAAGGCGGCACAGGCGTTGGGCTATTACCAGGCGCACATCGACAGTGAGGTCAACGCGGGCAAAAATCCGACGTTGGTTCTGAACGTCGAGCCCGGCGAACCCATTCACCTGCGCAATGTGGTGATTCGGGTCGATGGCCCGGCGAGCCAGTTGACAGCTTTCAAGTTGCCTTCCGGCCCCTTGCTGCGTGAGGGCGCGGTGCTCAACCACGGCCACTACGACGACGCCAAGCGGCTGATCCAGAACCAGGCATCGCGCTACGGTTTCTTCCAGGGGCGCTTCGTGCAACAGCGTCTGGCCATCGACCCTCAAGCGGGTGTGGCCGACATCGAGCTGGTCTACGACAGCGGCCCGCGCTTCACCCTGGGCAAGGTGCATTTCAGTGGCGACACGCCGTTCGACGATGATCTGCTGCAGCGTATGGTGCCGTTCAAGGAAAACACCCCCTACGATTCCGAACTGATCGCCGAGCTCAGCCAGGCGCTGCAATCGAGCGGTTACTTCGAAGGCGTGCGCGTCGATGCCACGCCCAGCAGCACCGCCGGTACCGCAGTGATTCCGGTGGATGTCGATCTGCAAACGCGCAAGCCGCGGACCATGGGCCTCGGGCTGGGTTACTCGACGGACGTGGGGCCGCGCGGCAAGGCCAACTGGACGCGACATTGGGTCAATGCCGAAGGCCACAGCTACGGGTTCGAGTCGGAAATTTCCGCACCCAAGCAGAATATCGGTCTGTGGTACGACGTGCCGCTCGACCCGCCCCTGACCGATAAACTGCGCTTCGCCGGCGGTTATCAGTATGAAGAGCTGGCCAATACCGACACCGTCAGCAAGCTGCTCACCGTCGGGCCGGAATGGCACAGCAAATTGCCCAGTGGCTGGCAGCGGGTCATTTCCCTGAAATGGCAGCGAGAGGAATACCGCCTGGGCAGTGACTCGGGGCTGAGCAATCTGGTGATGCCGGGCATCAGCTACAGCTATTTGCGCAGCGACAACCGTGTCGATCCACACAATGGCTATCGTTTGCAGTTCGATGCTCAGGTGGCCAAGGAAGGCCTGCTGTCCGATACCAACCTCGTACATGGCGATATGACCCTCAAGGGCCTGACCACGCTGTGGCAGAACCACCGTTTCCTCGGTCGTCTGCAAGTAGGCGGCAGTGCCACCAACGGTTACCAGTCGATCCCGCCGTCGCTGCGCTTCTTTGCCGGTGGCGATCAGAGCGTGCGCGGTTACGACTACCAGAGGCTGTCCCCGGAGAACGAACAGGGCGACAAGATCGGCGGTCGCTACATGATCGCCGGCAGCCTTGAGTATCAATATTCGATTGCCGAGAAGTGGCGCATTGCGACCTTCATCGACCAAGGTAGCTCGTTCAACAATCTGGATCTGCCCAGCCTCAAGACCGGTGTCGGTATCGGCGTGCGCTGGGTGTCGCCGGTGGGGCCGATCCGTATCGATCTGGCCCACGCGCTGGATGATCCCGGCGGTATTCGCCTGCACTTTTCCATGGGTCCCGAACTGTGAGTTTTGTACTGTGAGCCGAGCGGTAAAACGGACGTTGCTGGCCTTGGCCGCACTGGTAGTCCTGATCCTTCTGGTAATGACGGCGGGCTTGAGCCTGTTGGCGACCGAGTCAGGCAGCCGCTGGGTGCTGGCGCGGGTCCCGGGCCTGACGCTGGACAACTTCAACGGTCGGCTGGCTGGTGCCTGGCGCGCCGATCGGCTGGCATGGGAACAGCCTGGCCAGCAGGTGCAATTGCTCGACGTCGATTTTGCCTGGTCCCCCACTTGCCTGCTGCGCATGACCCTGTGCCTGGATCGCGTGCACGTGGAGAAGGTCATGCTGCAGTTCGCCTCAAGCACCGGTGCCGAAAGCAGTAACGAGCCTGTGCAACTGCCCGATGTGAAATTGCCGGTCAGTCTGGAACTGGGCGATATCCAGATCGGCAGCGTGCAACTGGACGGCGCCGATCAGGTCCAGAATCTGCAACTGGCCGCCCACTGGGACGCCCAGGGATTACAGATCGACAGCCTCAAGGCCCAACGCGACGCCATCGCGCTCGACCTGCACGGGCAGCTGCAGCCGGGTAGCCAGTGGCCCCTGACAGTGGACGGCACGGTGCAACTCCCTGCAGTCGATGGCAAGCCTTGGCAACTGGCGCTGAACGTCCAGGGCGACCTGCTGCGGACTTTGCAAATCAAGGGCCGCAGCAGTGGCTACCTGGATGCCGATGTCAGTGGCCAGCTGCAGCCGCTGGCCAGTCAATTGCCTGCTCGGTTGCAGATCGCCAGTCATGTGTTCAAAGCGGGCGACGCTTTACCGGACACCCTGGTGCTCAACGGCTTGCAACTTGATGCCAAGGGTGACCTGCAGGCGGGTTATCAGATTGACGGCAGTGCCAGCCTGCCGGCCGAGCAGGGGCCTGTAGCGCTGCAACTGCGCGGCCGTGTCGACGCCAAGGGCGCGGATATTGCCGGTTTGAGTCTGACGGCAAGCCCCGATCAACGGTTAGCGGTCAGTGGCCACCTCGATTGGCAGCAGGGCCTGGCCGCCGATGCCAAGATCGAGTGGCAGGATTTCCCGTGGCATCGCCTGTATCCACAGGTGAGCGAACCTGCTGTCAGCCTGCAGCGCTTCACGGGTGAGGTGTCCTATCAAGATGGCAATTATCTGGGCAACTTCTCTTCGGCGCTCAAGGGACCTGCCGGGGATTTCACTGTGGTCAGCCCGTTCAGCGGCAACCTGCGCCAGGTCTTCCTGCCACAGCTGAGTGTGCAAGCCGGTCAAGGCAAGGCCGAGGGCCATCTCAATCTGCAGTTCGCTCAAGGCATCGGCTGGGACACCGCACTGGACTTGAGCGCGCTCGATCCGGCTTATTGGGTGGCGCAATTACCCGGCACCCTGGCCGGTCCGCTGCGCAGCAAAGGTCAATTCAACGATGGCCACTTGCAGGCTCAGGCTGACATCGACCTCAAGGGCCGTTTGCGCGGCCAACCGGCGGCATTGCAAGCCAAGGTCGAAGGGGCGGGCGAGCAGTGGACCCTCGGCGCGCTCGAAGTACGCCTGGGTGATAACAAGATCAACGGCAGCGCCAGTCTCCAGCAGCGCCTGGCCGGGCGCATTGACCTCGATCTACCGCGCTTGGGGCAACTCTGGCCGGACTTGCAAGGGCGAATCAAAGGTCGCATCGACGTTGCGGGTACTCTGGCAGCCCCCCAAGGGCAAGTATCGCTGCAGGGCCAGCAGCTCGGTCTGGCCGACAACCATCTGCAGGCGCTCGATCTGCAAGCCCGCCTGGATGCCGCCCAACGGGCCAATCTCGAGTTCACCGCCAGTGGTATTGAAGCCGGCGATACGGCGCTCGGTACGTTGACCGCAAAAGGGCAGGGGACCCTGCAAAAACAGCAGTTGCAGCTTGACCTCAAAGGCCCGCAATTAGTGCTGGCGCTGGGCCTGGACGGCGGCCTGGATCGCGGCAATTGGCGCGGGCGCCTGGCCAGTGGTGATATCCAGGCCGGTGGCCAGAACTGGCGCCTGCAAAACCCGGCGACCCTGCAGCGTCTGGCCAACGGCCAGATCGACTTCGGTGCGCATTGCTGGCTGTCCGGCAAAGCCAGCCTGTGCGGCGAAGACCAGCGCCTGGCCCCCGAGCCGCGTTTGCGTTATCACCTCAAGCAGTTCCCGCTCGACAGCCTGGCCCAGTGGTTGCCCAAGGATCTTGGCTGGAATGGCCAGCTCAATGCCGATGTGCAACTCGATTTGCCTGCCAGTGGCCCCAAGGGCCGGGTCACGGTAGACGCCAGTGGCGGTACCTTGCGGATTCGCGACAACGGCCAGTGGCTTGATTTTCCATATCAAGCCTTGCGGCTGGACAGCAACCTGAGCCCGCGACGAGTGGATGCTCAGGTCAAATTCCAGGGCGGCAAGTTGGGTGATCTGCAGCTTGATGCCCAGATCGACCCGGTGGCCAGGGACAAGCCGCTGTCGGGCAGCTTCAGCCTGCAAGGGCTCGATCTCTCGGTGGCGCGGCCTTTCGTGCCGATGGTCGAGCGGCTCAATGGGCACTTGCAGGGCAATGGTCGGCTCGGCGGTAGCCTGCTGGCGCCGCAGGTCAATGGCGAGGTCGATCTGCGCGATGGCGAAGTGGCTGGCGGGCAGCTACCGGTCAGCCTGCAGGCCTTGCAGTTGCAGGCGCGGATTGCCGGCGAAAGCGTGCAACTGAACGGTAACTGGAAGAGCGGCGACAAGGGGCAAGGCAGCCTGGGTGGAACCATCGACTGGGCCCAAGGGTTGGCGGTGAACGTCGATCTCAAGGGCACCGGCCTGCCAGTAACGGTGGAGCCTTATGCGACTCTCGAAGTCACGCCGGCGCTCAACGTGCATATGAGTGGCGGTCGCCTGGCGGTTTCGGGCAACGTCGCCATTCCCAAGGGCAGTATCCTGGTACGCGAGTTGCCACCCTCAACGGTCAAGGTGTCGGACGATGCGATCATAGTCGGCACTCAGACGCAGGAGGGCAAGGCGCCCCTGGCGATCGCCATGGATATCAATGTCGATGTCGGCCAGGACAAACTCACCTTCAATGGTTTCGGCCTCAGCGCCAACCTGGTCGGGCGCGTGCACATCGGCGACAACCTCGACACCCGCGGTGAGCTCAACCTCAAGGACGGCCGTTATGCCGCCTATGGCCAACGCCTGACCATCCGCCGGGCCCGGTTGTTCTTTGCCGGGCCTCTCGATCAGCCCTATCTGGACATCGAGGCGATCCGTCAGGTCGATGATGTGATTGCTGGCATTCGCTTGACCGGCAGTGCCGAGCAGCCCACCAGTGAAGTCTTCGCGGAACCGGCGATGAGTCAGGAGCAGGCGTTGTCCTATCTGGTACTGGGTCGGCCCCTGAGCACCACGGGTGAAGATAACAACTTGCTGGCGCAAGCGGCGCTGGGCCTGGGGCTGGCGGGCAGTTCGTCATTGACGGGGTCGGTGGCCAAGGACCTGGGTATCCAGGATTTCCAGCTCGACACTACCGGCAGCGGCACCACCACCAACGTCGTGGCCAGCGGCAAGATCACCGATAAGCTCAGCTTGCGCTATGGGGTGGGTGTTTTCGAACCGGCCAACACCATCGCGTTGCGCTACCTGTTGAGCAAGAAGGTCTATCTGGAGGTGGCCAGCGGCGTGGCCAGCTCGTTGGACATTTTCTACAAACGCGATTTCTAGCGTCACGCCCGTGTGCCTGAAGCGCTGCTGGGCAGCGCTCCAGGCGCGGCATTATCTGGTCACGGTATCCATGCGACGAATGTTGCCGATCTGGCGCAGGCTCAGCCCGTATTTGTCGGCCAGCGCTGTGCGCGAGCATCCGCGCATGCTGTCTTCATGGATCTGCTGATTGCGAAGTTGACGGGCGAAATGATCGGCCTTGGGGATTTCCAGCGAGGCACCGGCGAAGCGGTTGATCAGCGCGCGCAACGATTTGGGCGGTAGCGATTTGGCCAGCTTGGTGCGTTCGGCGTGCTTGGGGATGTACTTGGGGCGCCCGCCGAACAGCCGGGTAAGGCGGTAGGCCTGTTCGACACCGAGGCAATCCACCAAGGCTTGCAGGGATTTCGGCAGGTGAGTGACGTCGATACGTTTCAAGTCTTCGATGTTCATGGGACTTCCTTGTACAGCAGCAGAAAAATGAAAGTTGAGTCTTGGGCAAGACGCATTCTTTCCCAGCACTGCAGCTGGCTCTAGGTAACAAGGTCGTCGTATAGCGGGGATGTTTCTGATTGATCTGTAGGGGATTTTCCTTGGCGCTGTAGGGCGAATCTGCAGCAGTCGGCTCGACACCACTGAATGCCTGCAACCCGCGCCGAATGGGCTGCGCAGCCTAACGGAATGGCGGCATCTAGCAAAGTCTTGTGACATTCCCGTCGCCGATCTGGCAAAAAAACGGCGGGCTCATCAGGAGCCCGCCGTCTTGGTTTTTATCGTCCCTGGAAACCTGGGCCGCCGCCAGGTCCGTGGCCGCCGCCACCACCGCCGCCGCCATAGCCGCCACCGCCACCACCGCCGTGACCGCCACCACCACCGCCTGGTGGCATGAATATCCAGCACCCACTCAACGTGAGGGTCAGTAGAATAGGAATCAACATTGTGATTCGACGAAGCATCTGCAAGTCCTCATGTTCGTAAAGGCGCCTGTGCCAAATCGGCTTCCGGCGCTGTAACATGTGACCGCATAATCGCCTTGGCATCCCGCGCACTGGGTATGCAGTTGGTGAGAGGGTTGATACAGACTCGATACAAACGCAATCAGGAACCGGTAATGACTCAGTCCCAACGCATCAAATACTCCCTGTTGATCGCCGTGGCCACGCTGGCCATCATGCTCGGGTTGTCCTATCTGCAAGCCCATGGCGTGATCACTGAAAAGGCCTTTCAGTACCTCGCCATGGGTGTCGCCGTGGTGGTCGTGATCATCAATGGGGTCATGCGCCGCAAAGTCATTCGTTCCTGAGACGGCCGTTCACGGTGCTTTCATTTGCAGCAAGGCCTCGGCGTCGGCACTCAGGCAGTAGTGCTTGTCGATATCGAGGAGGATCACGCCATCACTGCCCAGGCGCTTGAGCACCTCGCGCACGCTCAGGAATGATGAGCTCACGCCATGGGCATCCAGGTAACTGTGCACGCCACGTACGCCGATCTTGAGTTGGTTGCGGTGGGCATCGAGCAGGGCATCGAGCACCTTCAAGCGAATCAGGCTGGTGCGCAGGCCAAAGTGCTTGAGCAGCGCCTTGATGCCATCGTAATCCACCCGCTCGACCGACGAGCCTTCCTCGCTGCTGCGTGAGCGGCGCTGCAGCGTTCTGCGCTGTGAGCGGTCGATGGCGGGAGAGCCGAGGTTGTGCATGCGAATGCTCCTTTTCAGTCAGTCCGGAAAACAGTCTCTCTAGACAAGACGAACGAAACGGCGAAATCCACACCCTTGTGCAAAAAAAGATGTGGATCGGCTGGTTTGATTGCGCTCGCGGCATGCGTTATATCCGGCCGCTACGGGCGCCCGGGCTGGCTTCGGGACAGCAGCGTTATCAGCAGCGCAACTGAATCTGCATTGGCGAGGATGATACGCTGACGCACCGCATCGTTGTGCATGAAAGCCTGTCGAGCGTCCTGCAGGTTTTTCTGCTTGCTGGTTTTGAGCACGAGACTGAAAGCCGGGCCATCGGCATCGGTGATGTCACGTCTGACACCGTTGTCCAGCACGGTAAAGAGCTCGGCTGTCGGCGTTTGGGCATTGAGTGCCTGATTCTGCGCCTTGGCGATGGTCTGCAGCAACGCCTGACCGTTGGGGCCCGTCGCGTCGATCATGTCCAGATAGGGCGCCGAGGCTTCCAGGTAGGCGATGTCTTCGGTGCCACTGACAATGTGTGAAAGTTCGTGAATCAACGAGGTCGCGCGAAAGTGCGAAGGGATGTCGAAGCTGCGCTGGCTACGCCGCACGGCACCGCGCAAGACCGGCGGTATATCGAAAAACGTATCGGTGAGGAAGATTCGGCGGCGCACATCCTTCGGGTCGGTGGAGGCGACGATAAACGACACCCCTGGCTTGTTGAGGCCGAATACATAGCGGGGCGAAGTCTGTGTATCCATGCTGGCATCCATCAGTTCGGCCAAGATCTGGCCGGTCGCGCGCCTGACGTCATTGACCAACTTTGCCGGCACCGTGGTCAGCGAAAAGAATTGCTTGAGTACCTCCTGGCTGGTGCTCGGTATGCTTGACTGCCCTGGCGCGACATTCAGGGCGTCCATGCAGCGTTCGAGATAACGCTGCGCCCTGGCATGGGCGCGGACAAGTTTTTTGGCATTGCCGGGATAATACCGATGCATGTCCGCCATGCCTGAGGCCTGGGTGATGAACACCGCATCGATTTCGCGCTGCAGTGTTCGCTGGTCGTTCTGGTTGCTCCACGCACAGCCACCCCCCGCCAGGCCTTGGCGTATTTCCATCTCCCAATGGCCTTGGGCAGTGCGGCGCAGCGGTGGCCCCTCGCGGTGATCATCGACGATCGTCAAGCGGCCCTCAAGTTTGCGCACCTGATACACCTTACCGGCGACGGCGGCGTAGCGTTTTGCGGTCACCGCGTCGAGATAGATGCCGGCGGTGGAGTCGGTCTGCAGTGATCCAAGGGTAATATCGGTTGCTACGAATTCCTGCAGGCGCACCTTCAATTCGGGCGGAATATCATTGAAACGCCATGAAAACTCGGTATCGACGTCGGAGACTGTGTTCGCCAGCAAGGCGTCGGTACCTAGTCGCTGCCGGCGGGACGTGCGCTGCGCGATCAGGCTCACTATGGCGGCGCTGAACTGCGACATGGCTTGCCCCCATTCATGCTGGGCCAACGCTGTGGCCGAGCCCCTGATCCACTGCGCACTTTGCCAAGCGCATAACACCAGGGCGACCCGGCCATTGGCAAATGACAACCCGGTTGCGACCAGTTGTTTCAACAGGCCGGCGGTGACCGCATAATCCCGTTGCTCGCTGGTAACGATCTGGCTTCTGGCCAGGCGCAGCAAATACGCTAGCGAATCCTTGAACAGGTAATCGACGACATTGCCGGCGACGGGCTGATAGGTGAGGCGCGTTTGGGCGGGACGTGGCATGGGGTGTTCGAAATCCGGGCCGGTGCTGGTCTCGAACCGTGGCACCGTGAGGCCGCCGTGGCTGTATCGCGAGCGCACGGCACCGTCGATTCGCTGCAGCACCAGATCCTGTAAATCACCGCTGCCACGCATTTTTTCCATGAGATCTGGCTCGTCACGATACTCGCGAAACACGAAGCCGGTGTGGAAGGTGGCGAGCAATACCAGCGGGCCGGACGTCTGCGCGGCGTTACCGAGTAGATAGACCCCGGCGACCCGGTCAGGAGCCACGTGGTCGGCAGCCAGCAGGCACAGGGGACGAATGACGTAGTTATCGCCTGGTGGCGCCTGGCGAGCCAGCGGGTCGGGCATGTCCAGGAGGGCTTCGATGAGCGTGTAGGCCTGGATACTGAGTTCGCCTTTGAGTTTTGCCTCGATCGCGGCATCCAGCAGGGTCAGCGGGATGTGTCGATGGAAGAGCGTACGCCGCTGGGCGTAGTCGGCATCGCCCGGCAGGAATTTGTTTTCCAGTTGGCTCAAGTAGTGCCTGCCTATGTCCAGGCGCTGCGCCAGTTCGGTGACATAGTCGGGTGTCAGCCCTGCGGGGACCGGCGTCTGGCCGCGCAGGCTGATCTTGATCGGGATGCCTGGCGCTGCCATGGCGCGGTGCAGCGCGTATTCGGCCAGCGACAGATCGAGCGCAGGAAAACTGACGCCCCCGGCGCCGCTGATCAGGCCTTCGGCCGCGGCGCTGAAGTAGAATCCGGACTTGAATTTTTCCGCTACTTGCACGCGAATCTGACCGACCTCCAGCTTTGCCGAGGGAAAGCTCAGGGTCAAGGCCGCTTGCAGATGTTCGGTGGCGTAACCGATGGCCGACTGGATGCCGAACAGGTAGTGTGACTCGCGTGTTTGGCTGAATGTGAGACGCTGCAGGTTGTCCAGGTAAAGTTTGACGTCGGTGCTGCTGGCATTACGAATCCAGGAGGGGATCAACTGTTTCAGGTGATCGCTGTACAGGGTGCTGGCTATTTCATCGAGCTGGTAGTCGAGCCCTAGTGGGGCGGCACATCGATCAACATACGCAAGCCACAACGCACCGGGGTAGCGAGTCTTGCGTGCTCGATTGAAGGCCCCCTCGGCGGTGAATATCTGCCGGGTCTCGTCGCTGCGTTGCAGGTATCGGGCATAGTCAGCCTCTTCGACGAATGTCTCGATCTGCAGGGGCTGTTGCGGCTCGCTCTGCAGGTTGCCCGACAATGCCGGGTGGAATCGCTCGGCGATCAGCGTCAGCCAGCCAGCCTGTGTTTGCGGGGCCCGCAACAGGCTTAACAACTCGGCCTTGCAGTCGGCCAGCGAATCGAACGCCACCGCGCCCATGAGGTGTGAGCACAGCACTACCCGGCCTTCTGGCTCCAGGCCGAGGCTGAGGACAATGACATTGCTCAGAGGAATCGCGAAAGCATTACCGGGCAAGCGCAGGTTGACGCGGTTAACCTCGATTCGTTGGTCCCCGAGCGCAAAGCGCATGGCGCGCTTCGGACGGTCCACCACCTGCCTGAGCCAGGTCCTGACCCATGCGTTGGCTTGATCGGCCTCGTCGCCCATGGTCAATTCTTCGCGCAACAGGGCCTGGCGAATCTGCAGGCTTTCGCCATGGGCATCGATCTGTGTGGCACCCACCCGTTGCGGGTAATTGTTGAAACGATGAAATTGCCCGACCCAGGCATTCTTTGCGCCTTTGGCCACATTATCGAGCAGACGATTGAGCAGGTGTGCGTCCAACCGTTCGATGACGCATTCGTCGTCATCGGTGATCACACAGTCGTCAGGCAATACGGTGGCGGGGCTCCGGGCCAATCGACCCAGTACCAGGGTCAGCAGTGTTTCGCGCGCACGGTCGTCGCCTGCGGGCGCTGACGAATCAGATACCCAGATGGATTCGGCCCGCAGCCAGGGGGGACCGAGCATGGCCAGTTGCAAATCGATCTGGTGGTTCAGACAGCGCTTGAGGTCAGGCTGGGAGGCGCGAATTTCACTGAACCGGGTCTGCAGTGCGAACACTCGCAGGTAGGCAGCGGATGCTGGCGTCGTGGCGCGCGGCGTCGAGGTCGTAGAGACCTTACTGGCCCACCGGGATGATTGGCGCAGTTGCAGCAAGGCGGGCGCCAACAGGCCGCGGATATCCAAGGCGTCATCCAGGCTGGCCGTAACTTCATCAGGGGCAGTGCCGCGCTGCGCTATGGCCAGTGCCAGATTGCTTTGCTGGGTGGTGACGATCGAGCGCAGGCGCTCGACGAACACCGGTTCAGTAATGTGGACGAGCCGAACTTCGATGTTTTTCATGACATTCAACGGCGCCAGGTTCTGACCGCCGATGGCTTCGTCGAGTAATACCTTTTGCGCCGGGTCGGTGAGCCAGGTGCTCAATGCCTGTGCATCGGCACAGTGCAGCAGGCCGACACGGGCACTGAACAGGAACAACGCTGTGCTGGCCGGATTACTGTCGGTCAGGGCAAAGGTGCCGGCGAGCTCTATGCTCGCCAGCGCTCCGGAATGCAAGGCGATCCGGTGGGCGCGCAGAGGTGTCGCGCTGTTCACCGGGTTGGCACGCAACAAGCTGCGCAACCAAATCAGGCTGACAGTATCAATCGTTTGCTCGTGCGCGCCCTGCAGTAGGGCCACGTAGTAGTGGTGCGCCAGTGCCCGGGCGGCCTGTTGCAGGCGAGATCGGCCCTGGCTGTCCTCAGTCGCCCAGAAATTGCCGAGGGCATCTGCAAAAGAGGTGTTGAGACGGTTGATCGAAAAGCTGAAGGCATCGTCGAACGCGTTCTGACGCTCCGTCGACAACAGCTCGCCCTGCGGGTCGACCAACCGGGTGCGGGTGTCATGGGGCGACGGTACAGCGCAGAAATCGTCGAGTGCGACGTCCACGAGTCGGCGCGTCTGCCGCACATCGGTGGCGTCTTGCAGCGCAGTGACCTGATAGACCCAACTGTCAGGTTCGCTGTCCAGCGTCGCAGCGAGCCTGGTCAGGTCGCTGTGCAGACTGTCCTGAAGGACCCCGCGCAGACCGGGCAGTCGCAATAAGGTAGCGTCCCAGCCTTGGAGCAAGCCTTGCTGGCGGCTGAGGAAATTTTCCATCCAGTAGTCGAAAGGTGAGCTGGACAGCAGCTCGGCGCTGACCTGTTGGTCGTCACCTTCGCCATAGCGTTCGATCAACGCCAGATCGAGCAGATGACGGTCGGCGAACCGCTCGACCGCGCAGAGTGGCAAGCACAGGTAGACCGTTGTGATCGCTATGTCGGTATGGCTGATCATCAAGGCATCGGCGAATTCATGGCAGGTCCAGCCGGGAGCGCTCAGGCGATCGATGCGTAGCGGCGGCGACGTTTGCCAGGGCGTCTGGCAGAGCGCCGCGAGGATCTGGGCTTCGTTGATGGACAGTTCGTTGGTTTGGCGTGCATGGGCCAATTGGCGTGCGAAGGCGTTGCGCAGCGAGTGGGCGTGGAAGCAGGGCAGGGTGGTGGTCATGTTCGCGGCTCCTGGCGACGGGGAGTGGCCGACGCTGGGCCACGGAGCCTGGGAGCATAGGGTTGCCAGCAGGTGGCGCTGCGCTAGATATTGCTAGTGGATTGACAGCCCGGCTGTGGCCAGGAATTAATGGCAGCCGGTACATCCAACGGGAGGGACGAGCCATGTCGCAGACAAGCCACGCTGCAGATGCATCGACGGTGCATCTTTCGTTCGTCGAGTTGACCGCGCTGCTGCAGCGGATTTTCGAGCGTCATGGCACCCGCCCTGAGGTGGCGCAATGCCTGGCGTTCAACTGCGCCAGCGCGCAACGCGATGCGGCGCACAGCCATGGCGTCTTTCGTATTCCGGGTTACCTGTCGACCTTGGCCAGCGGCTGGGTGGATGGCAAGGCCGTACCGGTGGTCGAGGACATCGCCAGCGGTTTCGTTGGTGTCGACGCCGCCAACGGCTTCGCCCAGCCGGCATTGGCCGCTGCGCGCGGGCTGCTGATCGACAAGGTGCGCAGCGCCGGGATTGCCGTGCTGGCGATCCGTAATTCCCATCACTTTGCCGCGCTGTGGCCCGATGTCGAGCCCTTCGCCCGTGAGGGGCTGGTGGCGTTGAGCGTGGTCAACAGCATGACCTGCGTGGTGCCGCACGGCGCCAGGAAGCCGGTGTTCGGCACCAATCCGATAGCATTCGCTGCCCCTTGTCACGGTCGTGATCCGATCGTTTTCGACATGGCCACCAGCGCCCTGGCCCATGGCGATGTGCAGATCGCCGCGCGCGACGGTCATGAGGTCCCGCCCGGCAGCGGCGTCGATCGTTTGGGTCATCCGACTCAGGACCCTGAAGCCATTCTCGACGGTGGCGCGTTGCTGCCCTTCGGCGGCCACAAGGGCTCGGCCTTGTCGATGATGATCGAACTGCTGGCGGCCGCCCTCACCGGCGGGCATTTCTCTTTCGAGTTCGATTGGTCTGGCCACCCAGGCGCGAGGACGCCCTGGACCGGGCAGCTGATCATCGTCATTGATCCAGATAAAAGCCGGGGCGCACCTTTCGCTCAGCGCAGTGAAGTCCTGGTCAAACAGATGGAGGCAGCTGGGTTGACGCGAATGGCGGGGGATCGACGCTATGCGGCGCGTGCTCGAGCTGAAGTGGAGGGTATTGCCTTGCGTGCCAGCGAGCTGCGCGATCTTGAAGGGTTCTTGTAACGGCGCTTGCTGCATGCAGCGAGAGGCAGGCCCCTCACTGCATCACTGGATCAGCGGCGACCCAGCAGCAGGCCGACGACCAGGCCAAACCCGGCCGAAACCGCCACGGTCTGCCACGGATGGCCACCGATGTAGGTCTGGGTCGCTTCGATGACCGGCTGCGCTCGCTCGCGGGCTCCGCTGACTGATTCACGGGCCTGCTTGAGCTTCTGCGACACCTGTTCACGCAGGCTGTCCGCCTCTTCGCCCACCAGAGACGCACCGTCCTTGAGGAGTTTTTCGGACTCTTCGATCAGCGATGCCAGCTCGCTGAACGCTTGGTCCTTGATTTGATCTTCGGCTACCTGAGCAGCAGTCTTGCGAGCCATCTGGATACTCCTTGATAAATATATGGCAACAGGCTGTTGAGTCCTGTCGGTCTGGAAAGTTGCAGTGGGTTTGCAGCAAACCCAGGTTCGGGGTGTAAAATGCTCCCCACTTTTTCACCCCGGCAGCGAGCACGAGCGATGAGTTTCAATCTGGCCAACAAGTCCTTTGCCGAGCGGGCAATGATCGAAGACGAGAAGGCACGTCTTTATGAACTCTGGCAGCAGAACATCGGCCGCGCCAAGGGCGATGCAGCCCGACTGATCGCCGAAAAACCACGGCGCAAAGGCCGGTGGTCGGAGTGGGTCAGGGCCGAACTGGACGCCATGTCGCCGCCCGAATACGCCAACATGGTCAAAAGCGAAGTGAACAAGCTGATGGCGGCGGCCAAATAATTCAAGCGTTGCCTGAGCGTTTCAGGGCACCTGCCCCAGGGTGCCCAGGTCGATCACACCGCTTTCCTTGAAACGTACCGTGCCAAACAATCCCCCCGCCAGTTTCCCCCGTACCACGTAGGGCAGGCCTTGCAGCCCCTGACTTTGGCTTAGCCCCAGCGCCTGACGCAACGCCGAAAAAGCCGATACGCTGACCGGGACGGTCAATACCGCCTCTGAAAAACGCCCGATCGAGCCGTGCTGGTCGCTCACACCCGACGCCAGACCGCGGCCGTTGATGTCCAGATCCAAGGCCACACCGTCGTAATCGATGACATTGTCATTGGGATTCTGCAGGCGCAGCTTTACTGCCAGGCGCAACTCGAGATCCTGTGAGGGCAATGGTTCGAACCCGACTACGCTGATGTTGACCGGATCGCGCTGGGGCAATAATGCGCAAGCGCTCAGGGTCAATAGCAAAGTGGCCGTGAGGCAGGTGCGCAGCATTGAAGGCATGATGTTCTCTTGGGCGGCAGATGAAATTCGCGAAGGGTGGCGGTGACTCGCTACCTAACTGCGACCACTTCTGGCATAAGGGGTTCGGCAGATTGGGTGTTGTCGTTCGCTGCACTGATGTCACAGCTGGAAACACCTGAGTCGGTCTGTTTGCTTCCATTCGATGCCATGGCTTCTATGCTTGCCCAGACAACCGCAATCAACCTTACCGCAAGGACCGTTGTTCATGAGTGTCGTGGCTCGCTGTATCTTTCTATGGCTGCTGATCGCAGCTCCCTGGAGCCTGGCCCAGGCGGCCACGGGCGGCATCGACTGGCTGGCCGCCAACGATCAGGCCAATCCGTACAGCAGCCCCATTCGGCGTATCAACCCGAACTCCCTGCAAGGTACCGAGCCGCTCGCACCGCAGTCGCCTGCCCAGCGCCAGCAGATCAACCCGCGACCCCCTACGCTGCAAAACGGTGGCGTAGGCAACGGCCAGAATTTACGGCCGACGCCAAAGGCTCCGCAGCTCGAACCCATTCATCCTCCCCGTCCCATTACGCCTTGAACGCCGCGAGATGCAAAAGGAATCCTCGATGACCCCAACAAAAATGCTGGCCAGCCTCTGCGCCGTCGCCTGTTTCACCCTGCCACTGCTGGCCAGCGCCGGGCCCGTGCATGAATCCCCCAGCGAAAACGGCAAGCTCACCGTCGAAACGGTGGCCGAGGGGCTGCACTTCCCGTGGGCAGTGGCTTTCCTGCCTGACAACAAGGGCATGCTGGTGACCGAACGTCTGGGTTACCTGCGGGTGGTGACGGCAGATGGCAAGGTATCAAAGGCCATTCATGGCACGCCCAAGGTCTGGGAGAAGGAGCAGGGCGGCTTGTTGGACGTGGCCCTGTCGCCCAGCTTTGCCGAGGATCGCCTGGTCTATCTCTCCTACGCCGAAGGGGGCGGGCCCAACGGTGGTGCCGGTACCACCGTTGGCCGCGGCAAGCTGTCGGCCGACCTGACCCGTCTTGAAGACTTTCAGGTGATCTTCCGCCAAGAGCCAAAACTGTCCATGGGTAACCATTTCGGTTCACGGCTGGTGTTCGACAACGACGGCTATCTGTTCATCGCCCTGGGCGAGAACAACAAGCGCTCCACCGCGCAGGATCTGTCCAAGCTGCAAGGCAAGGTGGTGCGCATATTCCCGGACGGCAAGATTCCGCCGGACAACCCCTTCGTCGGCCAGCCGGGTGTGCGCCCGGAAATCTGGACCTACGGCCATCGCAATCAGCAGGGTGCGGCGCTCAATCCCTGGACCGGTACCCTCTGGACCAACGAGCACGGCCCGCGGGGCGGTGACGAGATCAACATCATCGAGAAGGGCAAGAACTACGGTTGGCCGATTACCACCCATGGCATCGACTACACCGGCCAGCCGATTCCCGAGTCCCGTGGCAAGACCGCTGATGGCGTTGCCGGGCCGCACCATGTGTGGCTCAAGTCGCCCGGTATCAGCGGCATGACGTTCTATAGCGCCGATCGCTTCAAGGCCTGGGATCATGACGTGTTCATCGGTGCGTTGGTCAGCAAGCAGTTGCTGCGCCTGCACTTCGATGGCGACAAGGCCGTGCACGAGGAGCGCTTGTTGACACCGCTCAAGGCGCGCATCCGCGATGTGCGCCAAGGGCCCGATGGCTACCTTTACGTGCTCACTGACGAGCCCGACGGCCAGTTGCTCAAGCTCGGCCTGAAATGACCTGACAGCAAGGAGAGCTGGCCAACCCATGCGCCAAGTGGGTGCTGGCTCTCCCTACAACAGTCTGATCGGCGTACCCGCATGCCAGGCCAATACGTCCTCGATCATGTGCTCGAAAAACTGCCGGTAGTTGTTCTGTGTGACATAGCCGATATGCGGCGTGGCCAGCAGGTTAGGCAGGCTGCGCAACGGGTGGTCGGCGGGCAGGGGCTCCCGTGCGAACACGTCGAGGGCCGCGCCCGCCAGGCGTTGGTGTTGCAGGGCGTCAATCAACGCCTGCTCGTCGACGATCGGCCCTCGCGAAGTGTTGATCAACAACGCGGTCGGCTTCATCCAGCCCAGCGCCTGGGCGTTCACCAGGCCCTGGCTGCGTGGGCTGAGGACCAGATGTACTGTGAGGATGTCGGCCTGTTCGAACAGCTGCTGTTTGCTGACCCATGTCACGCCAGCCTCGCTGGCGCGGGCTTCGGTGAGGTTTTCGCTCCAGGCGATCACGCGCATGCCGAATGCCTTGGCGTAACCGGCGACTTTCTGGCCAATGCTGCCCAGGCCCAGGATACCCAAGGTCTTGCCGTACAGGTCGCCGCCCAGCCCGACCTGCCAACCGCCGCTGCGCAGGGAATTGGCCTCGGCTACCAGGTTGCGCTGCAACGCCATCAGCAGCGCCCAAGTCAGCTCCGGGGCGGCATGCTTGTAGCTGTCGCTGCCACACACCAGCACGCCACGTTCACGGGCTGCGTTCAGGTCCAGCGCGGCATTGCGCATACCGCCAGTGGCCAGCAGTTTCAGGCGTGGCAAGCCGTCGATCAGCGCCTTGTCGAACACGGTGCGCTCGCGCATCACGCAGATCACGTCGAAGTCCTTCAGGCGCTCGATCAAGACGGCCGTCGCGGCCGGGTAATCGTGCACGAACACAAGCTCGCCCAATGCCTGCAGGGGCGCCCAGTTCACTACCTGGCTGGCGACGGCCTGCCAGTCATCCAGCACCGCAATGCGCAATGCGCTCATCGAGTTTGCTCCTGATCGATATCATTGGGTCTGCTTCAATTGGTACTTCCCAGCCAGCTCAGCAAAGCCTGGTGAAACTGTGCGGGTTGTTCCATTTGTGGTGCATGGCCCAAGCCCGGGAACTCCACCAGGGTGCTGTGGGGAATCATCTGCGCCACCTGTTTGCCCAGCACATTGTAGTGACCGATGCGCGCCTTGACGTCGGCTGGCGCAATGTCGCTGCCGATCGCCGTGGTGTCGGCATCGCCGATCAACAGCAGGGTCGGCATCTTCAGGTCCTTGAACTCGTAGACCACCGGCTGGGTGAAGATCATGTCGTAGATCAGCGCCGAGTTCCATGCCACCACGTTGTGCCCCGGGCCCTGGTTGAGGCCGGCGAGCATGGTCACCCAACGGTCGTATTCGGGCTTCCAGCTGCCGGCGTAATACGTGTGCTGCTCGTACTTGCGAATGCTCTGGGCATCGAGCTTGGTCTCGCGGTCGAACCATTGGTCGACCGTGCGATAAGGTACGCCCAGGGCTTTCCAGTCTTCCAGGCCGATAGGGTTGACCAGCGCCAGGCGCTCGACCTCGGAGGGGTAGAGCAGCGCGTAGCGAGTGGCGAGCATGCCACCGGTGGAGTGGCCAAGGATAGTCGCTTCCTTGACTCCCAGATCATTGAGCAATTCATGGGTGTTGTCAGCCAGTTGCTGGAAGCTGTACTGGTAGTGCTCGGGCTTGCTGGAGGTGCAGAAGCCGATCTGGTCCGGTGCGACGACCCGGTAACCGGCGTCGGTAAGTGCCTTGATCGAGCTTTCCCAGGTCGCCGCGCAGAAGTTCTTGCCGTGCAGCAATACCACGGTGTGACCGTTGGCTTTGCCGTTGGCGGCGACGTCCATGTAACCCATTTGCAAGCTGTTGCCCTGCGACTCGAAGGTGAAGTGTTTCAAGGTGTAGGGGTAGTCGAAGCCTTGGAGTTCAGGCCCGTAGGTGGGAGCGGTTTCGGCGGCCATCGCACTGGTGCCCATCAGGCAGGACAGCAGCAGGGCGGAAAAACGGTACATGGTCGATTCCTCGGGGTCGTTCATCGGGGCGGCGTTGCAGCCACAGACCTTGAGTGGGCGCTACGGTTGCATGGCCCACTGACTTTTGCCCGGCAGCCCCCTAAGATGGCGCAGTGACACGGGCCCGCTATCAGCCGGACAATGCCTGGCCGCAGTTGCCCACAATAAGACATCGAACAAGGTAAGACCATGGCACAGCGGGACAGCATTTCCATGCAGATGGTGCGTGAAGCGCTGCTGCAAAGCGGTTTGTCGAGCGCTGAGGTGGTGCCGATGCTGACCAGCGCCGGGGTCGACCCGCAACAGTTGCAGCAGATCGACGCCCGGGTGTCGGCGCGTGCCTATGCGCGGTTGTGGCGCCTGTTGGCGCGGCGCCTGGACGATGAATTCTTCGCCATGGACCCACGCCCGCTGCGCAGCGGCAGCCTGGCGTTCATCTGCCGTGGCGCCATCGCCCAGCCAACCGTGGCGCACGGTCTGGAATCGATGCTGACGTTTCTGTCGTTGATGCTCGATCGCTTCGCCGCGCGCCTGACCCGCCACCAGGGGCTGGTGGAAATCGTCATCCACGACGTCGCGGCGCCGCCTGTGCGCGCCTTTGCCTGCTTCACGTTCTGGATGATCGTGCACGGTGTGCTCTGCTGGCTGGCCGGGCGACGTATTCCGATCCTCACCCTGGACCTGCGTAGCGCAGCGCCGGATGACTGTGGGGATTATCAGGTGATGTTTTCCGAGCACCTGCGTTTCGCCCAGCCGCGTACCCGGATGATGTTCGCCGATGAATGCCTGGACCTGCCGATCCGCCGCAGCGAGGCCGATCTGCAACGGTTTTTGGCGCGGGCCCCGGGTAATATCCTGGTCAAATACCGCGATCCCGACAGTTTCGCCCAGCGCGTCAAAGCCCAATTGCGCGCCCAGGCACCCGCGCTGTGGCCCGAGACTGACACCCTGGCGCAGCAGTGGTGCATGTCGCCCGCCACTCTGCGACGGCGGCTGGCCGATGAAGAGCAAACCTATCAACGCCTCAAGGACACGGTGCGCAAGGAGCTCGCGGTGGCCGCAATGGCCGATGCCCGGCTGAGTTTTGCCGATATCGCCCAGACGCTCGGGTTTGCCGACACCAGTTCGTTCTACAAGGCGTTTCGCAAGTGGTCCGGTGCCAATCCGGGCCAGTATCGGCAGTTGATCCTCGGCGCCAACGGCCAAACCGCTCAGGCTGATTGAGTGTTTTGACCATTGCCGGTGGCTACCTTGCGGGGGGATAGTTTTCTCCATTCAAGCAAGGAGCAGGGCCCCATGCACATCGACAGCCAACGATTCCTGGTCACTGGCGCCGCCTCCGGCCTCGGCGCGGCCACCGCCACTTTGCTGGCCGAGGCCGGCGCTCGGGTGATGCTGGTCGACCTCAACGCCGAGGGCCTGGCGCAACGGGTGCAGGCCCTGGGCAGCCAGACGCGCTACAGCGTGGCGGATATCTGCGTGGAGGCCGATGCTCAGGCTGCCATCGATGCTGCCACCGAAGCCTTCGGTGGCCTGGACGGGCTGATCAACTGCGCGGGCATCGTCAGTGGCGGCAAGATTCTCGGCAAACGCGGCGCCCATGATCTGGCGACCTTCGCCAAGGTCATCAACGTCAATCTGATCGGTAGCTTCAATATGTTGCGCCTGGCCGCCGAAGCCATGGCCCGCAATACGCCGAACGCCGAGGGCGAACGCGGGGTGATCATCAATACCGCTTCGGTAGCGGCCTATGATGGTCAGGTCGGCCAGTCTGCCTACGCGGCTTCCAAGGGCGCCATCGCCAGCCTGACCTTGCCGGCCGCGCGGGAGCTGGCGGCCCAAGGTATCAGGGTCATGACCATCGCCCCAGGAATCTTCGAGACACCGATGATGGCTGGCATGACCGAAGAGGTCCGCAGCGCCTTGGCCGCTGATGTACCTTTCCCGCCACGCTTGGGGCGCCCGGAAGAATATGCCGCATTGGTGCGACATATTCTCGAGAACTCTATGCTCAATGGTGAAGTCATCCGCCTTGATGGCGCGTTACGAATGGCCGCACGTTGATACGTGCAGCTCGCAGCTGCCGTCAATGCAATAAGGAACCCATAATGACAATAAGCAATGATCCAGTGGTCATCGTCAGTACCGCTCGCACCCCGATGGGCGGTTTCCAGGGCGACCTGGCCAGCCTCAGCGCGACGCAGCTGGGCGCTGCGGCGATACGGGCGAGCGTCGAGCGGGCCGATATCAACGCGGACAGCGTCGACGAAGTGCTGATGGGCTGCGTGCTGCCTGCGGGCCTCGGCCAGGCACCGGCGCGTCAGGCCGCTCTGGGGGCGGGGCTAAGCCAAGGCACGCCGTGCACCACGCTCAACAAAATGTGTGGTTCCGGCATGCAGGCCGCCATTCTCGGCCACGACCTGCTGTCGGCTGGCAGCGCGCGGCGGGTCATTGTCGGCGGCATGGAAAGCATGTCCAATGCGCCGTACCTGCTGGACCGCGCTCGCTCGGGTTATCGCATGGGTCATGGCCGAGTCATCGACCACATGTTTCTCGATGGCCTGGAGGATGCCTACGACAAGGGCCGGCTGATGGGCACCTTCGCCGAGGACTGCGCCCAGGCCAATGATTTCAGCCGCAGCGTGCAGGATGACTACGCAATCACCTCGCTCAAGCGTGCGCAGCAGGCGATCGAGCAAGGCTGGTTTCGCTCGCAGATCGTTCCGGTAGAAGTCACTCTCAACAAGCAGCAACGCTTGATCACCGACGACGAGCAACCGCCCAAGGCCCGTCTAGACAAGATACCCACGCTCAAGCCGGCCTTTCGCGAGGGCGGCACGGTGACCGCTGCCAATTCCAGTTCGATCTCCGATGGCGCGGCGGCCTTGCTGCTGATGCGCCGTTCCGAGGCCGAAGCGGCAGGCTTGCGGGCGCTGGCTATCATTCATGGGCATGCGGCCTTCGCCGCTGCGCCGGGGCTGTTCCCGCAAGCGCCGGTGGGTGCCATAGAGAAACTCATGCAGCGCACCGGCTGGCGTCTGGACGATGTCGATCTGTTTGAAATCAACGAAGCCTTCGCCGTGGTCGCGCTGGTGACCATGGCCCGGCTCGGCCTGCCTCACGACAAAGTCAATGTGCACGGCGGCGCCTGCGCACTTGGGCACCCGATAGGCGCCTCAGGGGCGCGCATCCTGGTGACCTTGCTGGCGGCGTTGCGCCAACGCGGTGTGCGCCGCGGCGTCGCTGCCATCTGCATCGGCGGCGGCGAAGCCACGGCCATGGCCCTCGAATCTCTGGAGTAAAACCATGCTACCTGACGAACAACAACGACAAATTCGCGATGCGGCCCGAGATTTCGCCCAGGAGCGCCTGCGGCCCTTCGCGGCTGAGTGGGACCGCGAGCACCGTTTTCCCCATGAAGCCATCGCCGAAATGGGTCAGCTCGGCTTCTTCGGCATGCTGGTGCCTGAAGAGTGGGGCGGCTGTGATACCGGCTATGTCGCCTATGCCATGGCCATCGAGGAAATCGCCGCCGGTGACGGCTCGTGCTCGACCATCATGAGCGTGCACAACTCGGTGGGCTGCGTGCCGATCCTGCGCTTTGGCAGCGATGCGCAAAAGCAGCGTTGGCTCGAGCCCCTGGCCAGTGGAGCCATGCTCGGCGGCTTTGCCCTGACCGAGCCCCAGGCCGGTTCCGATGCCAGCAGCCTCAAGTGCCGCGCGCGCCGCGAGGGTGAGTATTACATCCTCAATGGCGCCAAGCAGTTCATCACCTCCGGCAAGAACGCTGGCATGGTCATCGTCTTTGCGGTCACCGATCCGGCGGCAGGCAAGCGCGGCATCAGTGCCTTTCTGGTGCCCACCGACACCCCCGGTTACCAGGTGGTGCGGGTCGAGCACAAGCTTGGCTTGCATGCCTCGGACACCTGCCAGATCCAACTCGACGAACTGCGCATTCCGGTAGAGAACCGCCTGGGCGAGGAGGGCGAGGGCTATCGTATCGCCCTTGCCAACCTTGAAGGCGGACGTATCGGCATCGCTGCCCAGGCGGTCGGCATGGCCCGTGCGGCCTTTGAGGTGGCGCGCGACTATGCCCGCGAGCGCGAAAGCTTCGGCAAGCCCTTGATCGAGCATCAGGCGGTGGCTTTTCGCCTCGCCGATATGCTGACCCAGATCAGCGTGGCGCGGCAGATGGTCTACCATGCCGCCAGCCTGCGCGATGCCGGCGAGCCGGCGCTGGCAGAGGCGTCGATGGCCAAGCTGTTCGCGTCGGAGATGGCCGAGACAGTCTGTTCCCAGGCGTTGCAGACCCTCGGCGGTTATGGCTATCTCAATGACTTCCCTCTGGAGCGCATCTATCGTGATGTGCGGATTTGCCAGATCTACGAGGGCACCAGCGATATCCAGCGCCTGGTGATTGCCCGCAACCTGTAACTGCCAAGGAGTTCTCGACCGTGTCCTATCAAAGCATCCTGCTCGAAACCCGTGACCGCGTGGCGCTGATTACCCTCAATCGCCCCGAAGCCCTCAATGCCCTCAATGGCCAGATGGTCAGCGAGCTCAATCATGCCCTCGACGTGTTGCATGCCGACGCCGGCATTGGCTGCATCGTGCTCACTGGCTCGGCCAAGGCGTTTGCCGCAGGAGCGGATATCAAGGAGATGGCCGAGCGCACTTATCCACAGATCTATCTGGATGATCTGTTCGTCGAGGCCGATCGTGTGGCCAACCGGCGCAAGCCGATCATCGCCGCCGTTTCAGGTTTTGCCTTGGGGGGCGGCTGCGAGCTGGCGATGATGTGCGACTTCATCCTGGCCGCCGATACGGCCCGTTTCGGTCAGCCGGAAATCAAGCTCGGGGTCTTGCCTGGCATGGGCGGCACCCAGCGCCTGACCCGTGCGATCGGCAAGGCCAAGGCGATGGAGCTGTGTCTCACCGGGCGCTTGATGGGGGCCGAAGAGGCCGAACGCGCCGGGCTGGTAGCGCGGATCGTGCCTCAGGCCGAGCTATTGGAGGAGGCGCTCAAGGTCGCTGCCAGCATCGCGGAAAAATCCCTGCCAGTGGCGATGATGGTCAAAGAGAGCGTCGAGCGCGCCTTCGAGGTCAGTCTGAGTGAAGGGATTCGTTTCGAACGCCGAGTGTTCCACGCGGCGTTTGCGACCGAGGATCAGAAAGAAGGCATGGCGGCGTTCGTCGCCAAGCGCGAGCCGCAGTTCAAGCATCGTTGAGGCCGTGACGCTGGGATGTTCTCGCGGGCGCCTTCGCGGGCAAGCCTTGCTGCCACAGGTTGCACAGTTCCAATTTGTCGGAGCAAGGCTTGCCCGCGAAGAGGCGGTAAGGAGCGCTGATCACCTGACGGCGATCACTCCACCCGCAGTTCGATCGTCTCGCTCAGGCAGTAGCCGAACCCGCGTAACGTCTGCAGCGCATGGGGCGCATTGAGTTGCCCGAGCTTGCGGCGAAGATTGCAGATATGCCGCTCGATCAGCGTGCTGCGGCTTGAATCATTGCTGCCCCACACCGCTTGCTCGATGGCGTCACGGCTGATGGCGCCGTTTTGCCGGGCCAGCAGGATCAGCAGGCGCTGTTCGGTGACCGTCACGGCCACCACGCCACCGTCCCTGCCGCGTCCCAGCAACAAGCGGCTGTTGGATAGCCACAGTTGCTCGGTGGCAGCGCTGGTGTCGCTGCGATGATCGCGGCTGAGGGCTTCCATTCGGGCCTGCAGCTCGAGCAGGCTCAGCGGCCGTGACAGGCACATGTCGGCCCCGGCGCGCAGGGTTTCGATACGGGCCTGGCGATCACTGTCGGTCAACAGCACCAACAGCTCCGCTGCGCCGCGATGAGCGACGCACAGCGCCAGTAATTCCGGCCGCAGCTCTACCAGGTCGAGCAGAATAAAGGCATAGCCACCGCCCTTCAGCGCGCGCTCGGCATCCACCGGCTCCGCAGCAGTGACCCGTTGGCCTTCACTGCACAGACCGTGGAGCAACTGCGCGTCCCGTTGTTGCGCGATATACAGCAGGTTCGTGTTCATACCAGCGCCTTGGTCTGCCGACACAACAAGGTCAAACGCGCGCCCCCTTCAGGGCTGGCGCCGACGTCCAGAGTGAATCCATGCAAATTGACGATGGCTGCGACGATCGACAGCCCGAGACCGAAGCCGCTCTGGTTGCTGCTATCGTCACTGCGGTAGAAGCGCTGGAAGATTGCCTCGCGCTCGGAGGCCGGAATCCCCGGGCCGGTGTCCTCGACATCGATGCGTGTAGCACCCTGTTCGACACTCGCCCGTACCGTGACCACGCCGCCCTTGGGGGTGAACTTGATCGAGTTGCTCAGCAGGTTGCCGATGGCTTCGAACAGCAACGCCCGGTCGCCATGCAGCTGGGGCACCGAATTGGGCAGTTGCAGTTCCAGCGTCAATTCACCTTCCTCGGCCAGGGGCAGATAAAAGTCGTGCAGCTCCTGTAACAGTGCCAGGGGATCGAGCTGGACGAAGCCTGAGCGGCGCCGGTGATCCTCGATCTCCGAAATGCGCAGCAAGCCGCGAAAACGGGCCATCAAGGTGTCGGTTTCGCTGATCACCTCGTCGAGCTGTTCGCCCAATTGCGGGTCCCGGTCGTTTTGCTGCTTGATCCGATAGATCTGCGCACGCAGTCTGGTCAGAGGGGTGCGCAGGTCGTGGGCGATGTTGTCGCACACGCCCTTGACCTCCATCATCAGCCGTTCGATACGGTCGAGCATGGTGTTGACGATGGCGGCCAGGCGATCCAGTTCGTCGCGCCGGTCCGACAGCGGCAAGCGCTGGGTCAGGTCACCGGCGACGATGGCATCGGCGCTGTCCTGAATCGCACGGATACGCCGCAGCGGCCGGCGCCGCAGGAAGTGGAAGGCCAGCGCTCCAGGAATGATGGTCAGCGACATGCCCCACAGCAATGCATGGAGAATGATGCGGGTGACGGCGAACAACGAGCCGTTGTCACGCACCAGCACCAACCAGCGACCGTCACGGGTCGGCATGGCCACTGCGTCGCAGGCGTCGTCAGGTATGTTGTCGTTGTCCGAGTCGATGCACTTGTCCAGCTCATAGATCTGCCCGTCGAGCGGCAGGCCTTTAGGGATACGCAACAGCTCGCCCGCCAGGGGATTGAGGCGATCGTCGAACAGGCCATAGGCGTCGAAGGCGCGGTCGTCGAAGGTCGAACTGGCGGCCAGCGCATCTTCCAGATCACGGCCCTGAAAGCGCGAGAACAGCTGTTCGCGCTGCATCAGCGAATGCCGTGCGAGGCTGTCCAGGTAGGTGAACACCTCGTAGTACATGACGCCCATGAGGATGCTCCCCCAGGCCACGAACAGAAAACTGTAGAGCGCCAGCAGCCGGCTGCTGGAGGAGCGCCAACCCTCAGAGGGGTTCGGCAATGACATAGCCAGAACCTCGAACGGTCTTGATCAGAGGCACGGTGCCGGCGGGGTCGATTTTCTTGCGCAGGCGGCCGATATGCACGTCGATGAGGTTGGTACCCGGATCGAAGTGGTAACCCCAGACTTCCTCGAAAATCATCATGCGAGTGAGGATCTGGCCAGCGTTACGCATCAGGAATTCGAGCAGCTTGTATTCGGTGGGCAACAAATTCAGCGATTGCTCGCCACGTTTGGCTTCGCGGCTGATCAGGTCGAGTTCCAGGTCGGCGACCTTCAGACCGTTGCTCGGCGCTGCCGTGGTGCTGTTGCGGCGCAGCAGGACTTCAACACGTGCGGCCATTTCGTCGGAGGCGAATGGCTTGGTCAGGTAATCGTCGCCACCGGCACGCAGGCCGCGGACACGTTCGTCGACATCTGACAGGGCGCTGATCATCAGGATAGGCGTGGAGACGCCGATCGTGCGCAGGGTGGTGACGATCGCCAGACCGTCGAGTTCCGGCAGCATGCGGTCCAGGGTGATGACGTCATAGACGCCACTGACCGCTTTGACCAGTCCTTCACGGCCATTGTCGACCCAGTCGACCTGCAGGCCATGGCTACTGAGTTCTGCCACGATTTCCCTGGCAGTTACGGCATCGTCTTCGATGGTCAATACGCGCGTCATGGTGTGATCTACCCAGAGGTTTCGGCTTTAGACACAATCATTGTGCCAACAAATACTGCATGACATTCTGAAGATTGTTTCATATTGACGGCTGAGGCCAAGTGATGCTAGCCCCGATCCCAGGGTTCTGCCGTTCACGGTTATGTATCTGTTTGTATCCTTGACGTTACCCGATAGTGCTCAAGACCTGCGCCGCAAAGCCGATGGACTGTCCGCTAGAACTCTTTTTCCACTCTAGGGATGAACCCACTATGGTCAGCGTTTCGCTCAGCTCCAGTCAGAGTCTATCGACCCTGGCGCTCACCACTACCGCCAAGGCCAAGGCTGCGGCAGAAGACACTACCGCCAGCACCGATGCCACTGCCACATCGTCGACCACAGCGACCGCTGGCGCCAGCGCTGCTACCAAGACTTCCGCCGGCGCGGGCACAGGTGGGTCTGGTGACTCTTCCAGCACCGATACCACCAGCGATACCGTCAAGCAGCTAAAGCAGCAGATCGCTCAGTTGCAAAAGCAGTTGCAACAAGAGCAGCAGGCCCTGCAAAAGGCTCAGTCCAGCACCCAGAGCGCAGAAGCCAAGGCCGCAGCCGTCGCCCAGGCATCGGCTCAGGTGAGCAGTGTTTCAAGCGAGCTGCAAACCGCCAATGCCGCTTTGTTGCAAGCGTTGACGGACGAAGGCAGTAGCACGTCGGGCACATCGGTCAGCACCACTGCCTGATGTGTCCTTGTGGCGAGGGGCTGGTCCGCGACGAATCTGCCAGGCGCATACAGGGCGTCAGGTAAATAGGTTTCGCGGGCAAGGCCCCCGTGACAGTGAGCGGGCACGCCTGCATCGATCAGCTAGGCTTAGGGCTTCACCTGCCTGGAGGTTCCGATGCTTGCACCTGCTCAGCCTGCCAACGAGTATCAGCGCATTGCGACACTGCGTTCGCTGCAGATTCTCGACACGCCCCCGCAAGAGCGTTTCGACCGCCTGACACGCCTGGCGCGGCGACTGTTCGATGTGCCTATCGCCTTGATCAGCCTGGTCGACAGCAACCGTCAGTGGTTCAAGTCCTGTTCCGGCCTGGGCGTCAGCGAGACCCCGCGAGAAGTGTCCTTCTGTGGCCATGCCATCCTCAATGATCAGATACTGCTGATCCCCGATGCCGGTAGCGATGAGCGTTTTGCCGATAATCCGCTGGTCACCGGTGCCCCCAATATTCGCTTCTATGCGGGCTGTCCGCTGAAAGTCGGTGACGGCAGCAACGTCGGAACCCTGTGCCTGATCGACACCCGCCCGCGCACCCTGGACGCCGAGGAGCGCGAGTTGTTCAAGGACCTGGCGAGCATGGCCGTGCAGGAAATCGAAGCTGTGCGCATCGCTACCATCGATCACCTGACGCACATTGCCAACCGGCGCGGTTTCGAAACCCTGGCTGCGCATTCCTTGAGTATCTGCAAGCGCATGGACACCCCGGCATCGCTGCTGTTTTTCGATCTGAATCAGTTCAAGACGATCAACGAGCGCTTCGGTCCCGGTGAGGGCGATCGCGCTCTGGTGACCTTTTCCGAGGTGCTGGCCTCGGTGGTGCGTGAGATGGACACCATCGGTCGGCTTGGCGCTGACCAGTTCGTCGCGCTGCTGATGGGCTCGGCAGAGCCGGACAGCCGTTTGATCATCGAGCGTTTTCGCGCTGCGCTGGCGGCCCGGAACGAGCATGAGAGGCGGGGTTACGAGATCTGTTGCAGCATGGGCATGACCGCGTATGACCCGGGCCGGCATGTCACCGTGCAAGCTCTGCTCGGTGAAGCCGACTCGGCGATGCTTCAGCAAAAACTGGCGTCACGCAGACGCAACCTCTAGCGAGAGGGCTTGCCCCTAGTTGTGGTTAACGGCCAAGGCAATGTCGCTGGCGGACCACTGGGGCACACTCTCCTCGCTACAGGTCACTGCGCCTGTCACTCCATCGCCTGGCGTTCGCCATGCTTGTCGAGCTTGTACTGGATCGCTACCGCCGGAGCTTTGGTGCTCTTGCCGGTTTCCATCCAGCTGCGCATGCGCGCGGCATCGGCGAAGTGGGTGTATTTGCCGAAGGCATCGAGGATCACCATCGCCACTGGCCGCCCGGCCATGCTGGTCACCAGCACCAGACAGTGGCCGGCTTCGTTGGTGAAGCCGGTCTTGGTCAGCTTGATATCCCAGTTGCTCTTGTTCAGCAGGTGATCGGTGTTGTGGAAACCCAGGGTGTAGTTGGGCTTCCTGAAGGCCACGGTCTTTTCCCGGGTGGTACTCAAGTCGCTGAGCATCGGGTAGCGACGTGCGGCGATCAACAACTTGCTCAGGTCACGTGCGGTCGACACGTTGTGGATCGACAGCCCGGTCGGCTCCACGTAATGGGTGTGGTCCATGCCCAGCGAGCGCGCCTTGGCGTTCATGGCGGCGATGAACGCGCTGTAGCCACCTGGATAGTGATGAGCCAGGGTCGCTGCCGCGCGGTTTTCAGACGACATCAGGGCAATCAGCATCATGTCATGGCGGTTGAGCGTGCTGCCCAGCTTGACCCGCGAGAATACGCCGCGCATTTCCGGGGTCTGGCTAATGTCGACGGTCAGGTCTTCGGTCATCGACTGCTTGGCGTCGAGGACCACCATGGCGGTCATCAGCTTGGTCACGGAGGCGATCGGCAGGACCTGGTCGGCTTTGCTCTGGTAGATGACCTTGCTGGTCTGCAAGTCCACCAGCAAGGCACTGCCCGAGGCCAGGTGCAATTGCGCGGGGTCGCGCTGCAGGGAAGCTTCGGTGGCGAGGGCATTCGACGTCACGGCAGCGCCTGTCAGAACCAGCAACAGGCTCAGAATCGAAAGAGATTTTTTCACGTGTAGCGCTCACCTGGAAAAAGTGGGTAATAACAGCAAATGGTTCTGCGTTTCCGGAGCTGATTGCATGAACGGGCTCTGCCCGCGAAGCCCGGAGAGCTTCACGTGCAGAACCCGCTCCTGCAAGGTTCATCGTTGGCGCAAAAAATAGGGTGGTAAAAAACCGTTACATTTTATGAGTATGGCCCCACAACTGTCGATTGGCTGTAGAAGTTAAATCTTTTTCATTGAAAACCAAGACAATTGCCGTTTGCAGGGGCCTCGAAGCGTCAATATCGGTAGGCGCTGGCCATAAAAAACCCCGCACTAGGCGGGGCTATGGGTGAGCAGCGGGCCGGAGCGCTCCCCGGCTCGCTGATTACCAGCGTGGTGGGCCGTAGTAGCCGCGCGGGGCGTAGTAGCCCGGTGGTGGCGGCGGTGGTGCATAGTAGACCGGCGCTGGCTGGTAATAGACCGGCTGTGGTGGCGCCTGTACATACACCGGTTGCGGGGCGACATACACCGGGCGCTGTTCGACATACACGGGTGCAGGTCGGGTAGCCACTACTGCACCGACGACCGCTGCGCCGAGTACAGCACCCAATACACCTGCGCCTGCACCGCCGCCGCCCCAGCCGCCGCCACCCCAATGACCACCATACGGGTGTGCAGAGGCTTGGCCGGCGGCAGCGAGAGCGCCGACCAACAAGGCAATTTTGGGAAGATGACGAATCATGATGGTTCCTCGTATTACGACCTGGCGCTTAAGCTCTCTGTGAGTTCAAGGTCCGCCGTACAAACTATGACAGTAAAATTGTAAAAAATTGCGAAAGGGAACGGTAAATATTGTGTAAGGTCCAACGCCGCTCCCGCTGAGCTGGCGAATCCCCACACAGGAGTATTAGATGTCGACACCACCCAACAAGGACACAGTGCTGTGCATATCGCTCGCCGGACGGCCCGGTACTTTCGGCGTGCGCTTCCACAACCATCTTTATCAACAGTTGGGCCTCAACTACTACTACAAGGCCATGACCACCACGGATCTGCCCGCAGCTGTGGGCGGTATCCGCGCGCTGGGCATCCGTGGTTGCGGCGTATCGATGCCGTTCAAGGAAGCCTGTATCCCTTTGGTCGATGAAATGGACCAGTCGGCAGCGGCGATCCAGTCCATCAATACCCTGGTCAATACCGACGGACGGCTCAAGGCTTACAACACCGACTATATTGCAATTCGTCAGTTGATCGACCGTCACAATCTGGACCCTGACACCTCCTTTGCCTTGCGCGGCAGTGGCGGCATGGCCAAGGCGGTGGCGTCGGCGTTTCGTGATGCGGGCTTCAAGCGCGGGACACTCATTGCCCGTAACACTCAAACCGGACCGGCGCTGGCGCGCAGTTGTGGCTATGACTGGCGGCACGAGTTGGGGCAGTTGCGCCCGCAGATGTTGATCAATGTCACGCCGGTGGGCATGAGTGGTGGGCCGCAGGTCAATGACCTGGCGTTTCCCCGTGACGCGGTCGAGGCTGCGCAAGCAGTATTCGACGTCGTCGCCTTGCCTGCGCAGACACCGCTGGTGTTGCTGGGGCAGGCGCTCGGCAAGCAGGTGGTTACCGGGCTTGAGGTGATTGCCATCCAGGCGTTGGAGCAATTTGTGCTGTACACCGGCGTTCGTCCCAGTGACGAGCAGGTGCGGCTGGCCACGGAGTTCGCGCGGGCGCAGTGAGCCCTGTGGGCGCTGAAAACCGTGTGGAAACGAGCTCTGCCCGTGAAGTCTCGAGACGCTTCGCGGGCAGAGCTCGCTCCACAAGGACAGCCAATGATCAGCCTTCCAGTCGTGCCAGCCGCTCTTCAAGGGCGGCAATACGCGCTTCCAGTTCGTCGATCCGCTCAATGGCCGCCGCGCTAGCCTGCGCGCGTTCCGGGGTGCCTTGGCGCGCGGCCAGCACGGCTTCGATGTCCGCAGGGTCGCCCAGTGCGTGGCAATAGCGGTCCTCGCGTTGCCCCGCCTGGCGCGGTATCAGCACCGCGAGCCCGCGGCCGATCAAGCGTTCGAGCTGGTGCACTACTTGTTCAGTATCTTCGAAGTCATGCAGGCGGTTGCTGCGCGTCAGCAGTTCGCTGACCGTCTGCGGGCCCCGCAGAAACATCAGGCCCATCAGCGTCAATTGCGCAGGCACCAGCTCCAGCGCCTTGTCGAGCCGCTGCTCCCAGCGATCGGCGCGGCTGCCCATGACCAGGCGGGTCATGCCCCGGCCTTCGAGTGCACGCAGGCTTTGCCCGACCTGTCCCTGGGTCAGTTGCATGACGGGCTCGCGGCTGGTCTTCTGATTGCAGGCCAATACCAGCGCATTGAGCGTCAGCGGATAGGTTTCCGGGTTGCTGGCCTGCTTTTCTATCAGCGAGCCCAGAACACGAATTTCAGTACGGTCGAGCTCAATGGTCGTGGTTGCGGTATCGTGTTCGGCGGACATAGCGCGGTTCCTATGCAGTAATGCCCACAGCCTAGGGCCTGACCCCGATAAAATACAAGCGGGGCGGGCGTTTACGTGATTCTCTCGACCTTTCAGGATGCCCCATGACGATCTCCCTTTACGCTGCCTCGATTCCTGTCTTCAAGCAACTGCTCACCGCCCTGGGCGATGTGCTCAACAAGGCCGAAGCCCACGCTACCGCGCGCAAGATCGAGCCCGACGCGCTGTTGCAGGCGCGCCTCTACCCGGACATGTTCCCGCTGATCCGTCAGGTGCAGATCGCCGTCGACTTCGCCAAAGGCGTCTCTGCGCGTCTGGCGGGTGTCGAGGTGCCATCGTTCAGCGATGACGACAAGACCTTCGCTGACCTGCAAGCCAAACTGGCCCAGGTGCTGGGCTTCATCAATGGTCTGGATGCCGCATTGATCGACGGCCAGGAAGCTCGGGAAATCATCACCCGCCCTGGTACCGACAAAGAGAAACGCTTCACCGGCCAAAGCTACCTGCTGAGCTACGGCTTGCCGCAGTTCTTCTTCCACGTCACCACTGCCTACGCCATCCTGCGCCACAACGGCGTCGAGATCGGCAAGCGCGATTTCATGGGCGCGTTCTAAGTCAGCATCAAGGGGTGAATAGCTCGCGGCGCGCGCCCTCGGTGATGGCGACGATGCCGGGGTGTTTCACCTTGCGGTCTACGGCAATCGCGTAAAAGGATTCCGTGACCGCATCGGTGTGGCCGATGAGGCGCACGTTGAGGGTGTGACAGACCTCCTCGGCGATTACGCTGGGGGCGATGAACACCCCGCTGCCCGATTGCCCGAAAGCTTGCATCAACGCGCTGTCGTCGAACTCCCCGACAATGCGCGGGTGCACCCGCTGGTCGCCGAACCAGCGGTCCAGGCGGTTGCGTACCACGGTTTCGGCTCCGGGAATCAGCAGCGGCGCACCCTGCAGACAAGCAGGGAAGTCACCCGCGTACTGCGCGACCAAGGCTGGTGTGGCGAAAAAGCTGATACCGCATTCGCCCAGCTTCTGACTGTATCCTTTAATGTCCAGGTGTGCCGGCATGGGGCGGTCGGAAATCACCAGATCCAGGCGCTGGATAGCCAGGTCGGCCAGCAGGCGCTCAAGCTTGTCCTCGCGGCAGGTAATGCGCAGCGGTTCAGCCAACTCCATGGTGGGCGCCAACAAGCGATAGACGATCGATTTGGGCACTACATCGGCGACACCCACGCGAAACAGAATCGGCTGCTCCTTGGGTTGCGCGCGCAGCAGCGCTTCCAGTTCGTTACCCAGTTGAAACATCTGCTCGGCATAGGGTAGGGCCTGGCGCCCGGTATCGGTCAATTCCAGGTGCCGGCCGACTTTCTTGAACAGCTCGGTACCAAACGTTTGCTCCAGCAGGCTGATCTGGCCGCTGATGGTCTGCGGGGTAAGGTTGAGCTGCTCGCAGGCGCGCACGATGCTGCCCGTCTTGGCGACGACCCAGAAGTAATGCAGTTGGCGATAGTTGAGCATCGGAGATTCCGGCGACAGTTCGGTATCCTCGAAGTATAGCGCTTGAAAATACGAATTTTCCTGAATATTCATGCTCATTAGACTGCGTCCTCATCGACCCCCGACATGAGTGCGCATCCGCATGGAATATCTACTTGAACTGGCCACGAGCCCCGCTGCCTGGATTGCTTTGGCCACCCTGGTGGTCATGGAAATCGTATTGGGCATCGACAACCTGATCTTTATCTCGATCCTCACCAACAAGTTGCCCGTGGAGCACCGCACCAAGGCGCGCCGCGTCGGCATCGGCATGGCGCTGATCCTGCGCCTGGGCCTGTTGAGCACCGTGGCCTTTATCGTCCAACTGACGGAGCCGGTGATCGAGGTGCTGGGTCAGGCGTTTTCGTGGAAGGACATGATCCTGATTGCCGGTGGCCTGTTCCTGTTGTGGAAGGCCACGACCGAGATCCATCACAGCGTGGACCCAGTGGCGCAGCAAGAAGCGCATGTGTCGTCCAAGGTGACCATGGGCTTTGCCGCAGCGATCGGACAGATCCTGATGCTCGACCTGGTGTTCTCGATCGACAGCATCGTCACGGCTGTAGGCATGACTCAGCATTTGCCGATCATGATCATCGCAGTGGTTGTGGCGGTATTGGTGATGTTGCTGGCATCGGAACCTTTGGCCCGGTTCATCAATGACAACCCGACCGTGGTGATGTTGGCGCTTGGCTTTTTGATCATGATCGGCATGACGCTGATCGCCGAAGGCTTCGGTGCCCATGTGCCCAAGGGCTACATTTATTGCGCCATGGGCTTCTCGGCTGCTATCGAATGCCTGAACATCTGGGCCCGCAAGGCTCGCGTGCGCAAAGAGCAGAAGCTCGCCAGCGCTTGATCAACAGCGGGTGGGCTAGCCCCGAAAAATCTGTCGGCCACCAGTCATCTAAGGGATTGCTGGTTTTCGGGGCCAATCCCCCTCGCTACACGCATCGGCGGGGAATCATCAATGCAAATGGGCCACCTGGTGCCGTGGCTCCCGCTGCGGTCGTGCTTTGAGCTGCAGGCGGGTAACAGGGTGGTGGTGACGGCGGCTGACGCGCAGCACTCCCCACAACATGGCACCGGCTACGGCCAGCCAGGCGCTGATCAACATCAGAATTGTCACTGTCGGGCTCATAAGGGCCTCCTTTGGCCAAACAAACGCGTGCGCTTGTTATAGATGACATTCTAGGCCAGCCCGTGTTTCAGTCCATTGACCAATGGTATGGGGCGCCTGCATTCATATCGGCACAACCTTTAACGGCGAGACACTGTACCGACGGGCGGCGGCCTTCTATGATCAGTGTTCCGCTCGGGCCCTTAGCCGCCCGGCACCCCCATGGATAGAGAGCGCCAGATGTCGTCGGGATCCACGCACAGCACTTCGTTTTACGCACCCTTGTTGACCCTTCTCGTCCTGATCGGCGCCCTCGGTGGTTGCACTAGCACGCCTGCGCCGGGCATGTCCGGCTTGCCGGATCGGGTCGAGCTCAATAGCGTGCCGTATTTCCGCGGCAAGGCTAACCACAGCGGAGCAATGGCCTTGGCTGCGTTGTTGCGCCAGCAAGGTGTAGAGATCACCCCAGGGCTGCTCGACAAGCCGCTGCACCTGCCGGAACAGGCCGACCAGCTCCAGGTCTCGACCCAGAGGGTCGCGCGTGAATACGGCATGGTGGTATATCCGCTCGACGGCAACCTGCGCGCGTTGCTGGCCCAGGTTGCGGCCGGCTACCCGGTACTGGTGCGTTACACCGAAGGCTCGCTGTTCTGGTCCGAACCGCGCTATGCAGTCCTGGTGGGCTATGACCGCTTCAAAGATAACCTGGTCCTGCGCTCTGCCGAGGAGCGCCGCAAGCTGATGAAATTCTCCGGCTTCGAATCCAAATGGCGCGATGCCGGCAGCTGGGCCGTGCTGATCCAGCGGCCGACGCAACTGCCCGCCGAAGTGGATCGTCAGCGCTGGTTGACGGCGGCCGACGAGTTGGCCAGGACCGGCCAGGAAAGCGAGGCCGCGAAGGCGGTAAAGGCCATCGCCGGTCATTAAGCCAAAGTTGTCGACTCAGACCCCGAACTTGTCCCGCAGGCTGTAATACCAGGCGCCCAAGGCCGTCAACGGCGTGCGCAGCAACTGGCCGCCCGGGAATGGGTAGTGGGGCAGGCCGGCGAAGGCGTCGAAGCGTTCGGCCTGGCCGCGCAGTGCTTCGGCGAGCACCTTGCCCGCCAGGTGTGTATAGGTCACGCCATGGCCGCTGCAGCCCTGCGAATAATATATGTTGTCGCCCAGCCGCCCCACCTGGGGCAGCCTCGACAGGGTCAGCAAGAAGTTGCCGGTCCAGGCATAGTCGATCTTGACGTCCTTGAGCTGCGGGAATGACTTGAGCATTTTCGGCCTGACGATTGCCTCGATATTGGCTGGGTCACGGGCGCCGTACACCACGCCACCACCGAAGATCAGGCGCTTGTCGGCGCTGAGGCGATAGTAGTCGAGGAGGTAGTTGCAGTCCTCGACGCAGTAGTCCTGGGGCAGCAAGCTGCGGGCCAGTTCGTCCGAGAGTGGCGCCGTGGTGATCACTTGTGTGCCGCAGGGCATGGACTTGGCCGCCAGTTCAGGGACCAGATTACCCAGATAGGCATTGCCAGCGACGATGACGAATTTCGCTCGCACCTGGCCGCTGGCCGTGTGCACCACCGGGTTAGCGCCACGGTCGATGCGCAGCGCTGCGGATTGTTCGAAGATACGCCCGCCCAATGATTCCACAGCAGCGGCCTCGCCGAGGGCCAGGTTGAGCGGATGGATATGGCCGCCGCTCATGTCCAGCAGGCCGCCGATGTATTGCTCGCAATTCACGCTGGCGCGAATGCGCTGTTGATCGAGCAGCTCCAGTTGGGTGTTGCCGTAGCGTTCCCACAAACGCTTCTGGGCTTGCAGATGGTCCATCTGCTTGGCGGTCAGTGCGGCGAAGATCCCGCCGTCCTTGAGATCGCACTCGATGTTGTAGCGCGCCACGCGGTCGCGAATGATACGTCCCCCCTCGAACGCCATATCGCCCAAGAGTTGCGCCTGGCTGGCACCGACGGTCTTCTCGATGACATCGATGTCGCGGCTGTAACTGTTGACGATCTGCCCGCCATTGCGCCCCGATGCGCCAAAGCCTACCCGCGCGGCTTCGAGCACCGTGACCGAAAAGCCATGCTCCAGCAAAAACAGCGCACTGGACAGCCCGGTATAGCCTGCACCGATGATGCATACATCGGTTTCGAGCTGCTCTTGCAGGGGGGGACGTGCAGGGGCGGGCTTGGCCGAGGCCGCGTAGTAGGACTGGGGATAGGGGGTGTTCGTCATCCTGCAACCTCTGTTCTATATTTTTTACGAGTGCACCGATGCTACCTGAGATAAAAATCGACGACCACCGGGGGAGCCGTACCGCTGCACGGAACGACCTAAAAAATACGCTTATTCATAGGCTTAGCCTAAAAAAACGAGTTGACAGCAGCGCACAGATCCGTAGAATGCCGCCTCACAGCAGGCACGTAGCTCAGTTGGTTAGAGCACCACCTTGACATGGTGGGGGTCGTTGGTTCGAGTCCAATCGCGCCTACCAAACAAAATCCGCTCTGCTGGGCGGTGAAAAAAGGGCGACCCGAAAGGGCCGCCCTTTTTTGTCGTGCGCATTTTGTCCTGCACGGGCAGGAGCACGCTCCCACCCGCAGCGGTCAATCCAGTTCGTTGAGCTGGCGATACTCGTCCCAGTCCATGCCCAGCGCCTCGGCCACTTCCTGATGCACCTCCAGGCGCATGGCCTTGAGTTCCTCAGGCGACTCGGCGACCAGCTCCAGCACCAGTTCCCACGGCTCCTGGCCCTGTTCCTGGGCAGCATCTTCCAGCGCCCACAGCGTCTGCTCCTTTTGTTCCTTTTCGCTCAGAACCTGGATTTCCTCGCGCAGATCGGGGTGCTGCTCGAGAAATCTTTCGAGGGCGATAGCTTGGCGCTGCTGCTTGGGGATCATGCGGGTCTCTCAGGTGTTGGAAGGTCTCGATGGGAAATGATGCCACAGCGCAGCGCCCCGGTTCGAATCCGATGGTGATAAAATCGCCGCTTTATTTTTCCGGGAGAGGGCGTGTGCGCAGATTGACGGCAGTAGCGGCGATGGTGCTGATGGCAGGGTGCGGCAGTGATGTCTCGACGTCCAGCAAGGCCGTGTCCCAACTCCTGGAAAACCCGGCTACGGCCAGGTACACCAATGTCCGCGTCACGCCTGAGGGTAATGTCTGCGGGCAGGTCAAGAGCAAGGACGCTTCCGGCAACTTCGGCGGCTTCCAGAGTTACGTAGCGTTGAAAACCGCCGATGGCTTCAAGGCTATTCTCGACAAGGACGGCAACAACGCCGAGGTTCAGGCCGCCTGCGGGCCTTCGTTGCGACCCGCCCCCGTGGTCGCGGGTAGTGGCACTGCGGCCGGTTGGGAAGTGCAGATCGTGCAAGGCAGCAACATGGGCGCCTTGAGCGACATGACCTCGCGCCTGGTCGAACATGGCTTCATGGCCAGCATTGCCCAGCGCGATGGCGTGACTCAGGTGTACCTCGGGCCCTTCGCCGACAAGGCCGAAGCGGATGCCAAGCGCGCTGAATTGATGGCCTCCCAAGGCATCGAGTCGGTGGTCGTGGCGCACCAGGCGGTCCCTGCCCAATAAGGCTGATTGTGCTGCTGGCGCAGAAGCGGCCCGGTTCTTGAAAGGGATAGAGTTCTGGAACCAGCATCAACCGGCGTGCCCGATCAAGCGGTCATTGACCGCCATCGGCGCGCCCGCTGACGGCCACTGTCGATGTCGTTTGCGCTGATTTGATGCGGTCACTCACCACCTGCGAGGTGAAAATGGCTGCCTACAACCTTCGACAACTGAAATATTTCATCACCACGGTCGAATGCGGCAGTGTGGCCGAGGCCTCACGCAAGCTTTATATCGCTCAGCCGTCGATTTCTACCGCAGTGAAGCATCTGGAAGAAAGTTTCGGGGTCCAGCTGTTCATCCGCCACCATGCCCAGGGTGTGACACTGACTCCGGGAGGCGCGCGTTTCTACCGCAAGGCCCTGGAGCTGCTGCGGGTCGCCCATGAGTTCGAGCAGAACGCCCTGGCCGACAACGAAGTCGTCGGCGGGCAGATCGACATCGGTTGCTTCGAGACCGTAGCGCCGCTGTACCTGCCGCGCCTGATCGCCGGTTTTCGCGATCGCTGGCCGGGAGTGGAAATCCGCATCCGCGACGGTGAACAGCAGGAGCTGGTCCAGGCGCTGACGTCCGGCAGTATCGATCTGGCAATGCTCTACGAGCATGATCTGGACAGCACCATCGACACGGTACCGCTGATGGCACCGCAACAGCCCTACGCCTTGTTGCCCGAGGGGCATCGTTTTGCCCGGCAGGCCAAGGTGTCGTTGAGCGATCTGGTGCTTGAGCCCATGGTATTGCTGGATGTCTTGCCAAGCCGCAACTACTTCGTGAGTATTTTCGAGGAGCGTGGGCTGACCCCGAACATCCAGTTCAGCTCACCGTCGATCGAGATGGTGCGCGGTATGGTCGGCTGCGGATTCGGCTTCTCGATCCTGGTGACCCGCCCACACTCGCCCTATACCTACGATGGGCACAAGCTGGTCTGCGTGCCCTTGGCCGAGCGGGTCACCAGCTCGGGCCTGTCGGCGGCCTGGCTGCGTCGCGGGCAATTGACCAAGCCGGCGCAGTTGTTCGTCGATCACTGCCGCGAGGTGCTGGCACCCAAGGTGGCCGAGCCCGTCCTGCTGGCTTGATGGCCTGATGGCTCATTTATCGCCAGGCACGCCGTAGCTCGGGGCTTTGGCCGGGTCGAGAGCACGCAGGATGTAATCGTCCATTTGCGGGCGATACGCCGCCCAGAGCAGGGCCAGTTGGCCGATGGGATCCTGCGCCGCCCAGTCGATGCGCAGATCGACGATGGGCCAGGTCAATTCCCCCACCACCACTAACGCCGCCGAATGCACCGGGCCGGCTTCGCCACCCGCAGCGAGTGCCGCTTGCAGCGCCGCCAGTAGCCGATCCGCCAGTTGCCCGCCGGTGGTCTCGAAGCCATGCACCAACGCCTCGATCACCGACGCACTGGCCAGCAGGTTACCGGCGCCCACGCACTGCTCGCCCGCCAACGCGCGATGGGTGCCCAGGGTTTCGCTGCCGGTGAAATGCGCGGTGCGGCCCAGATGATCGATGGCCGACAGCTGTCGGAACGGGTTGAAGCCATTGTGGATTAGCGTGCGCTCCAGTGCCAGTGTCGGCTCCAGGCCAAACTCCATGTGTTCGAGCACTTGCGGACCTAGCGCCGGCAAGGTGATGTTCTGCGTCACCACGGCGCCCACACCCGGCCGCAGCCAAGGGCAGCGAGCGCCTACGGCAATGGAGGAGGAGCTGATCGCAATGCCCAACTGACCGGTTTCGGCGCAACGGCCGACGATTGAGAACGTCATCCAGGTTTTCTCTGTTCGCCAGGTGTGCCGTTATCGTGTCCATAGGCGGTGGCGGGCGAAACGAGCTTTTTTGTAGTGCTTGCCACGCTAAAAGGTCGTTAGCGATGAGGGCGGGCTAGCAAAGCTTTTTCCTGCCTTGGGACCATAAAAAACCTACTTTCGCTATCCCCGTTCTCTCAACAGCATGCAGCGACCAGCCACATTTCTGTAGGTATAGCCAACGCCAGGCCAGCACGGGAGAAATGATATTGAGCACGCTGACCCAGCTACCGCACGCATCGCCAGGCCAAGCCCCTGTCCAGTCCGTCAACGGCGCAGCGGTCAAGCTTCGAGTCGAGGGCCTGGGCAAGCGCTATGGCAATATCGACGCCTTGCATGCCCTCGACCTGCAAGTGCGCAGCGGCGAATTGCTGACCCTGCTCGGGGCTTCGGGCTCCGGCAAGACCACACTCTTGCAGATCATCAGCGGCCTGGTCGCGCCCACCAGCGGCCGAATCCTGATCGATGATCGCGACCAGACCCACGCCCCGGCGCACCAGCGCGACATCGGCGTGGTATTCCAGAATTACGCGCTGTTCCCGCACCTGACCGTCGCCCAGAACGTCGGCTTTGCCCTGGACATGCGCGCAGTCTCGCGCAATGAAGCGCAACGGCGCATCAGCGAGGCGCTGACCATGGTCGGCCTCGATTCCATGCATCAGCGTTTCCCGCGCGAACTGTCCGGCGGCCAGCAACAACGGGTCGCGCTGGCCCGCTGCTTCATCTACAAGCCTTCGCTGATCCTGATGGACGAACCGCTGTCTGCGCTGGATCGCAAGCTGCGTGAAACCATGCAGATGGAGATCAAGCGTCTGCACCGCGAAACCGGCTCGACGATCATTTTCGTCACCCACGATCAGGACGAAGCGCTGGCGCTGTCTGACCGCATCTGCATGATGCACAACGGTCGCATCGAGCAGATCGATGATCCGCAGACGATGTACGAGCGCCCGCGCACCCTCGCCGTGGCGCGCTTCATCGGTATTTCCAACGTGCTGGAAGGCAAGGTGCTGCCCGGCAATCGCCTCGACGGCGCCGATGGCAACGTCGCACTGCCCGAGGGCCATGGCGCGCAGGCGAACCAGTCCGGCGCGCTGGTGATCCGCCCCGAACACCTGCATGCAGTGGCCGCCGAGCAGGGCGCCTTGCAGGGGCAAGTCGTCGACTCGGTGTACGCGGGCGTCGAGACCCGTGTGGTGGTACGCCTGGCTTCAGGCAATTTGTTGGTCGTGCGCCGTTCGGGCGGCGATGCGCCATTGACGATCGGCAGTCGAATCGGTCTCGAATGGCTCGCGCAGCACGCTCGCTTTCTTCCCGCGTAAGGCCGTCGTTGTCGCCTGCGTTGGCTTTATCAGCCTGCCAAATCATTCGAAAGTCTATTTATTCGGGGAAGCAGTGATGTCAGATGCCAAGAGTTTTTCGCGCCGCAATGTGATCAAGGGGGCCGGCGTCGCGACCGCCGGCGTGGCGCTTTCCAGCATGTGGAGCGGTAATCGCGCGTTTGGCGCCGAGACCATCACCGTGGCAGACGTTGGCGGCTCGGTCGGCCCGACCCTGCGCAAGGCGTTTTATGATCCCTTTGAAAAGGAAACCGGCATCAAGGTGATCAGCGTCGCCCATGACTCCGATCCGGTGACCCAGTTCAAGCTGCTCGTCGATGCCAAGACCTACATCTGGGACGTCAGCATGGTGACCCAGGACCACGTGGCGCGCCTGACTTCGCCCAAGAACTACCTCGCCGACCTGAATATTCCTGCCGGCAAAGGCCAGGATGTGCTGCCGGGCATGCTCAAGAGCAACTGGCTGGGCTTCTCGGTGTTCGGCATCATCATGGCCTACAACACCAAGACCTACGCGGGCAAAACGCCGGCCACCTGGGCCGATTATTGGGATACCAAGCAGTTTCCGGGGCGCCGCGGCCTGTACAAGAGCCCTTGGGGGACCCTGGAAATGGCCTTGCTCGCCGATGGCGTGGCCGGTAAGGATCTTTACCCGCTGGATGTCGATCGCGCGTTCAAGAAGCTTGACCAGATTCGCGATGATGTCTCCGTCTGGTGGTCCGCCGGCGCGCAGAATACGCAGATCCTGCAAAGTGGCGAAGTCGACATCGCCGATACCTGGACCTCCCGTGGCTACGCCGCCAAGGTCTCCGGCGCTCCTGTGAACATGGTGTTTCAAGGCCTCTATTCGGTAGATGGCTGGTCGATCCCGGTGGGCACCCCCAAGCTCGACCTGGCGCGCAAGTTCGTCGAATTCTGCATGCGTCCCGAGCAGCAGGCGGTGTATTCGTCGCTCAGTGCCAATGGCCCGAGCAACAAGCGCGCGTTCGAATTCATGACCCCTGAGCAGGCCGCCGTCCTGCCCAGCTCCCCGGACAACCTCAAGCACCTCACCGAATTGGATTCCACCTGGTGGGGCAGCAACTACGACGCCGTCGTTGCACGCTTTCAGGAATGGATGCTGGGTTGATCCCGGCGTCATCGCCACACGTCCACTGACTCCAGGAACCTGTACATGAGCACCACTCGACACATGGCCTTGGCCACCCTGATCCAGGGGACCGGCGCCCATCCGGCCTCGTGGCTGCAGACCGGTACGCCGGACGATGCTTCCACCAGCATCGAGCATTTCATCTCCATGGCGCAGCTCGCCGAGCGTGGCTGTTTCGACATCTTCTTCATCGCCGACACCCCCGCTGCGCGCACCGACAATCTGTACGCCTGGAAGCGCTTTCCGTTCTTCATGAACGTGTTCGAACCCATTACCCTGCTGTCGGCGCTGGCAGTGGCGACCAAGCACATCGGCCTGGGTGCCACGGCTTCAACCAGCTTCATGGAGCCCTACAACCTGGCGCGCCAATTCGCTTCCCTCGATCACCTCAGCCACGGCCGCGCGGCCTGGAACGTGGTCACCAGCGCCAATGACTACGCGGCGCGCAACTTCGGCCTCGACAAGCTGCCGCCCCACGCTGAACGCTATGATAAGGCCAAGGAATTCATGGAAGTGGTCGAGGCGCTCTGGGACACCTGGGAAGACGATGCCTTCGTCCATGACAAGGCCAATGTCCTGAACTTCCTGCCTGAAAAACAACACGCGGTGCACCACGACGGCAAGTACTTCAATGTCCACGGTGCGCTTAACATCGCCCGCGCACCGCAGGGCAAGCCGGTCATCATCCAGGCCGGTGCTTCGGAAACCGGCAAGGACTTCGCGGCGAAAACCGCTGAAGTGGTATTCGCCTCCGATCCGACCGTGGAAAAGGGCAAGGTCTTCTACGACGATCTCAAGAGCCGGGTAGTCAAGTTCGGGCGTTCTCCTGACGAACTGAAGATTCTCACCGGTCTGTCGGTGGTCATCGGCGCGACCCCTGAAGAGGCAGAAGCCAAGTACCAGCACCTGCAAAACATGATTCATCCCGACGTCGGCCGCATGCGCCTGGCCCAGGACCTGGAAACCGATCTGTCCGATCTGCCGCTGGACGAGCCGATTCCGGAAGAGCGCATCCCGGCGACGTCGAATTTCCATCGCGCATACTTCGATTACATCGTCAACATGATCCGCGTTGAGAAGCTGACCCTTAGGGAAATGTGCATGCGCTACGAGCGTGGCAACGTGACCTTCCGTGGGACCGCCGTGCAGGTGGCCGATCACATGCAGGAATGGCTCGACGGCGGTGCGGCGGACGGCTTCATGATGATTTTCCATACCATGCCGGGCGGCATGCAGGACTTCGTCGAGCAGGTCGTGCCCTTGCTGCAGGAGCGCGGGCTGATGAAGCGCGAATACACCGGCAAGACCCTGCGTGACCACCTGGGCCTGGCGCGGCCTGCCAATCGGCACGTTTGAATCCACCTGCAGGAGGTCGCTATGACTGAGCTGGCGATACAAACCGTAGGGTCCAAGGCCCCTCGGGCACCCTGGCATGCGTTGAGCGCGATCTGGCTGGTAGTCCCGGGCGTGGTGTTTCTCGCGGCATTTCTACTGTATCCATCGTTCCAGTTGCTGGTGGTCAGTCTTCAGGATCCACGCAGCGGCGCATGGACCCTGGCCGCGTTCCACAAGGTGTTCGCCGGTGGTGTGTATACCCGCACGCTGGGCGTGACGTTTTCAATCGCCTTGCAAACCACCTTCTGGTGCATGCTTGCGGGCTATCCGCTGGCGTACTGGCTGGCCCGCATGAGCCCCAGGCGGCAGCGGATATCGGCGTTGTTCGTGCTGCTGCCGTTCTGGACCAGCGCGCTGGTGAAGAACTTTGCCTGGCTGGTGTTTCTAGGGCGCAACGGTGTGGTCAACGATTTGCTGGCGGTCATGGGATTTACCCATGGCGAGCTGTTGTTTCAGCGTGCCACCGTAGTGTTTTCGATGATTCATACTCTGTTGCCGCTGGCCGTGGTGGTGATGCTGCCGATCATGAATCAAATCGATCGACAGCTGAGTCAGGCAGCGGATACGTTAGGAGCCAGCGCACCGCAACGCTTCTGGCGGATCTATCTGCCGTTGTCGATGCCGGGGGTGGCGGCGGCCGGTTTGCTGGTGTTCATCAGCGCGCTGGGTTTTTTCATTGCTCCAACCTTGCTGGGTGGGGCGAAGGACACCATGCTCAGTCAGTTGATCATCGTGCAGATCAATCAACTGCAGAACTGGCAGATGGGCGCGGCCATCGCGGTGATGCTGGTACTGGCAGCGCTGGCCACTTGCTTCATCTATGACCGGACTTTCGGCCTGTCGACCTTGTCCGGTGCTTCCAGTGACCGCCATCAGCGTGACGGCCTGACGCGCCGACTGGGGCTTGGGTTGGCGGCGACCATGGGTAATCTGTGCGACGGCCTGGCGCGGGCCTGGTTGCGGCTGTTCGGCGCACGCGACGCGGGCTGGATCCTGTCGAGCTATGCCTGGTTGGTCATGGCGGTCCTGATCGTGCCGATCCTGGCCTTTGTGCCTATGGCCTTCACTTCATCGAATTTCCTCACCTTCCCGCCGTCAGGCCTGAGCTTCAAGTGGTTCGCTCAATACCTGCAGTCGCCGCTGTGGGTGGGGGCGACCCTGCGCTCGTTCGGTATCGGCATCGTTACCGCGCTGATCACGGTAATGCTCGCCACCCTGGCGGCGTTCGGCCTGGCCCGTAGCCGCAGTCGCCTGGGTGGCGTGGCGTTTCTGCTGTTCATGACGCCGATGATCGTGCCACCTATGGTCATCTCGGTGTCGCTGTTTTATTTGTTCGCGCACATGTCACTGGTCGCCACCAATCTGGGGATCATCATCGGACACACCGTGATTGCCTTGCCCATGGCCTTCGTGGTGTTACTGGCGACGTTCAAGCACTATGACTGGCGTCTCGATCAGGCTGCCGCTACTCTGGGCGCCGCGCCGTGGCGAGTGTTCTGCAAGGTGACGTTGCCGTTGATCAAGGGTGGGCTGTTCGCCGGCCTGGTGACGGCGTTCCTGCAATCGTTCGAAGAACTGACCGTGGCGATGTTCATCGGCGGCGGGCTCAAGACCACGCTGCCCAAGCAAATGTGGGACGATATCCTGCTGCAGGTGACGCCGACGCTCGCTGCCGCTTCGGTGGTGGTACTGTTGATCGTCTGTGTGCTGTTCTCCCTCATGGAATATTTCCGTCCTGCCGATCATCAAGCGAGTGCATCGTGACTGAACAACTGATTGAAACCCCACAGGTAGCCATCGCTACCTTTCGTGATGCCATGGCCCGCCTGGGAGCTGCCGTGCACGTGGTCACCAGCAATGGGTCGGCCGGGGAAACCGGTTTTACCGCTACGGCGGTGTGCAGCGTGACCGATACGCCGCCGACTTTGGTGGTGTGCCTGAACCGCAATGCCTCGGCGTATGCCGCTGTGGTGCAGAACGGCGTGCTGTGCGTCAACACCCTGGCATCGCAGCAGCAGGAGATCTCGCAGGTATTCGGGGGCAAGACATCCATGGCCGAGCGCTTCGCCAAAGGGCAGTGGACCACCTTGCAGACCGGATCACCGGTACTGCACGGAGCCATTGCCAATTTCGACTGTCGGATAGTGCAGACCTTGCAGGTGGGTACTCATGACCTGTTGATCTGTGAGGCAGTGGCGATCCTCTGCGAGGCCGATTCACCCGGCCTGCTGTACGTGGACCGCAACTATCATGCGGGGCCTGCCGGTCAGTGAGCGTGCTTGCTGCCCCCGGACTTGGTCGGCTCGGCTCTGGGCTTTGACCTGGCGGCGGCAGCGCGTTGGCGCTTCTCGTGGGCGATACAGCCATCCAGGTAGGTCTTGCTGACCACGGCAGGTTTGACGCGGCTTTTGCTGGCAAACGTCTGGTTAGTGATGCCCACCTCCATTTTGCTCATCGCGGGATTGGGGTATTTTTTCTCCAGCAAGTGCTTGCGTGTGCTGTAAAGCGTCTTGCCACTGAGTTTTGCCTGCTGCGCCTGAGCGGCGATACCCGCCCCCCATTTGCACAGTTTGAGATCGGCAGGGGCGATGTCCTTCGCTTCGGCTGAAGCCATGGCCCCTAGGCACAACAGCGTTGCGCCCAGCAATACTGTAAAACGCATGCATCCCTCCTAGTTTTTTCCGACCGCCAGAGTATTGGTGAACTGCGCTTGCATAAAGATCGGCGCGTGGTCCGACACGGTCTTGCGCGCTTTCTCGTGGGTCATGCCAAGGAACGCCGGGTAGTTGAAGATCTGCGTACTCTTCACTTTGATCGGGCTGTCGTTGGCAACGATGATGTTGTCGTACAGATTGGCGAACTTGCCATCCTTGACCGATAGCGTGCTGGCGCCGTCAGTGACCAGTGGCGAAGCGCGGGTGCGGATATCAGCCCAGGCCGGCGATATGGGTTTGGTGTTGAAGTCGCCCATCAACAGAATTGCTGGCTTTTTGGTATAGGTCTGGCCGAGCCAGTCCCAGTAGTCACCCAAGGCGGTAATTTCCTTGGAGCGGTCCTTGGTGGATTTGCCGTAGACGATATGCACGGTGGCGGCAACGAACGCGCTTTTATCCGCCGTGGATTTGAAGCGGGCCGAGAAGGGCTCTCGGGCGAACAGATCGCGACGGTCAATGTAAGTGGTCGCGCCGTCCAGGTAGGTCACTGCACTGTCGCGCCAGACGAAACCGTACATTTCCTTGTATGAACTGCGCCCCGAGGCATCCGACGCGAGCATCGACCATTTCTCGTGGGTGACTTGCTCCAGGGCATTCTTGAGGGCGAGCAGGCCCTCCTCACTCATTACTTCCTGGACCGCGAGAAAGTCCACGTGCTGGGCGACCTTGGCAATACTGGGGATGTCCTTGTTGGGGCGGACACTGAGATGCTCGAGGTTCCAGGTGCCGATTCGTACATCGGCGAAGGCTTGGGCAGACAGGGTCAGCAGCATCAGCGCTGCCAGGAAAATCTTTTTCATGGTTATCCGAAAAGCGGGAGGGTATTGACGGGCCGTATCGTTGAAGGCGTGTTTCAGTCTTCCTTGGGAACGGTCCAGAACAGCTGTACACCGCCGTCATCGCGGTGGGCGAGGGTGACGTTGTCGTTTTCAGCGATCTCTTCCAGCAGGTTGCCCCAGTCGTCGTCGGACTCTTGCGGTAGCTTGAAGATCAGCGCGCTTTTGGATTTTTGCGCGTTGGTGCCGTTGATGATTTTTTGTATGCGGGTGCCCATGACTGCAAAAGAGCTGAGAGCGGGGGCTGCAGAAGTTTTCGCCACGAAGCGGCTCCTTGGGTTGCTGTATGTGCATACAGTATTTCACTGCAGAACTTTTCGCAACAGGGAGGAGGGCAAGAAGCGCTTCAGACAGCGATTTTGCAATTTTGCTGCAGGAGTTGGGAAAAAAATACAGGGTGAACAAGGAGATAGGGAAAATCGAGGAGTAGCGCCTGGCGCTCGCATGGGCGGGCGCCAGATGGCGGGAGGGCTCAGCTCGCGTGAGAGACTTCACCCGAGGTTTGGGTGTGGGACACGTGCTGTTGGGCGAAATAACGTTCGAAGTGCTTGCCGACGAACAAGTGCGCGGCCTCGATACCAAGCTCACGAATCAGCAGGTCGATACCGATGATCGCCAGTTCTTCGGGGTTGCCCGGGCTGTAGTTGGACTGCCCCTGAGGCCACGTCGCATCGATTCGGGAGTGTATGGTTACGTTTGCCATGGGGTTCTCGCAGTGCCTGCTGTGCGTGGCGGTGCCTTGTGGCCGAGGCCTTGGGGCGCTGGGTGGCGTGGCGCGGCCATGCCGATCCGATGGGTGCAGTAAACCATTTTGCGCAAGGTTTCGCACCTGCACGTGGGCATCACGCCGACGACATGCCACACTTGGGGCTTTTTGAATTCAGGAAAACTGTCGTGCAGATCGATCTCAAAGAGCCTGACCAATTTACCGAGTCGGCGGTCCGTCTATTGATCGCCAGCGGCCAGGATTCGGTGCACAACCAGCTGCGGGTCAGTTCGGCGGGGATGGCCTATCTTTCTGTCGATGCGATAGGTGGGGCGGCGATCGAAGGATTGTGCTTTCGCTTTGAGACCTGGTCGGCGGGGTCCGGCTGTGTCGGTGAGGTTGCGGCGTGTGATGAGGTATGGGTGCGGCAGATCTTCAACGCGCTGCGTGAGCACTGGACCAATCCCGGGCAAGACTACATCGATGTCTATTGAGTTCTTGCGGGGTTGGTAAACATCCTGACACGATTGCGCCGTCATGCAAGGCGTCTATCTCGGGCAAAATTGGGGCCTTTTGCAACATGACGGCAGTGATGTTGTCGCACGAAAGGCAAATTTCACTCTAGGAGGCTTCATGCCCTGCATGCGCGTTTCATCCCTTCCCTTGCTCGCGGTACTGGCGTTGGCTGGCTGCTCTACCGGGGGGGCCGACAAGTCGCCGGTTGCCGATCCTGCATCCGCGCCGGTCGTAGCGACTGATGGCCGCTGCGATTCCGACCTGGCAAAATTCGCCGTGGGCCAGATGGCCAGTTCGGCTTTGCTGCAACAGGCTCAGCAACGCTCGGGAGCGCAAACGGCACGTATTCTTCGGCCTGGGGACATCATGACTTTGGAGTATCGCTCGGAGCGCTTGAATCTCAATGTCGACGCTCAGGGCGTGGTGGCACGCGTCAACTGCGGTTGATCGAAAGACCGGCCCTGGAAGAGTTTTAGGTAAATTACAAGCATAAAAAAACCCGTCCGAAGACGGGTTTTTTCAGTTTCGGGGAGATTACTCGCCGCGAACCTGAGCAGCCTGCATACCTTTCTGACCTTTCTCGGCCACGAAGGAAACAGTCTGGCCTTCTTTCAGGCTTTTGAAACCGTCGGATTCGATAGCTTTGAAATGAACGAACAGGTCGTCACCGCCACCTTGAGGAGTGATGAAGCCGAAGCCTTTCTCATCGTTGAACCACTTTACGGTGCCGGTTTGGCGATTAGACATGGTGAATCTCCAAGAAACATAATATTCAGTAGTGCTGTGCTGCTCAGGCCAACTGGGCACACCGAGCTATCATAGTCTAAATGCCGGCTGTGTAGCTCCCTGAATGCAGTATTTGCGAAGCGTAATCACTCTGTCGGCACCTAGGTTTTGCGAATAGCCCTTATTTTACAGGGGGTTGACGATCGACCGAGGGTGAAAAAAAACCCGTAAATTATTTAAAAAAAATCTCTACAGGGCAGTTTTTTGTCTGCAATCGGGCGCAAAAAGCCATTTTTGCGCCCCATGCGGGCTATTTTTGTACTTGGCAGGCGCTCACGGCAGCCATCATTCTGCCCTGCAACTCTTCGCTGGGGGCGGTCGGCCCCGTCAACGCTTTTATGTCAGCATCGCTGAGTTTCTTGGCGATGGCATCGGCGCTGCAGGTGCAATGCTGCTTGGCGATGGCGGCAGATACGTGCTGGCCAGCGGTGTCCTCGCACTGTTTCAGGAAAGTGTCCTTGGTGCCCGCTGGCCACGTGCCCGCCTGGGCGCTGGCGAATGGCAGAATGGCGGCGAGGGCGGTCAGGGTGATGAGGGACTGAAGACGCATGCGAAGTGCTCCTTGTTATCGATAAGGATGGTGAGGATTATTCAACACATCAGAACCAGGCAGTGGCGCGCAAGTTCACCGTGCGGCGGCTTTTTGCACTGTTGTGGCGCCTTGTAACAACACCTGCGCGCAATCCGCGCCTCTATCTATGCTAGGATGGCCTCCCGCAACGCTCTGGGGCGCCGCAAGGCACCGTTCTGTTGCGGGCTTAACCCTTTTTCGCACCATCCAGTCACTCTGGTTCGTACTCGTTGGGCTTGGCGACAACTGCCACTGTGAGGCAGGCGTTTGCCATCAAGCAGGCCCGATGCGGATCTTGTACTGGCTCATCCCAACCCACGTGACCTTTGGTAGGGGTCACCACTAGGAGAGGAGGCGCCATGCCCACCATTACTCTTCCCGACGGTAGTCAACGTTCGTTCGACCACGCAGTGTCTGTTGCAGACGTTGCCGCTTCCATTGGCGCCGGTCTGGCCAAGGCCACCGTTGCCGGCAAGGTCGACGGCAAGCTGGTCGATGCCTGTGATCTGATCCAGGGCGATGCCAGCCTGCAGATCATCACGCCGAAGGACCAGGAGGGGCTGGAGATCATTCGCCACTCTTGCGCTCACCTGGTTGGCCATGCGGTCAAGCAGCTGTATCCGACCGCCAAGATGGTCATCGGCCCGGTCATCGACGAAGGCTTCTATTACGACATCGCCTTCGAGCGCCCTTTCACCCCCGACGACATGGCCGCTATCGAAGCGCGCATGCGCGAGCTGATCGATCACGACTACGACGTGATCAAGAAGGTCACCCCGCGCGCCGAAGTCATCGAAGTGTTCAAGGCGCGTGGCGAAGAGTACAAGCTGCGCCTTGTCGAAGACATGCCCGATGAGCAGAACATGGGCCTGTACTACCACGAAGAATACGTCGACATGTGCCGCGGTCCGCACGTGCCGAACACCCGTTTTCTCAAGTCGTTCAAGTTGACCAAGCTGTCCGGCGCCTACTGGCGCGGCGACGCCAAGAATGAACAGCTGCAACGCGTCTACGGCACTGCCTGGGCGGACAAGAAGCAGCTGGCCGCCTACATTCAGCGCATCGAAGAAGCCGAAAAGCGTGATCATCGCAAGCTGGGCAAGCGCCTGAACCTCTTCCATCTCCAGGAAGAAGCGCCAGGCATGGTGTTCTGGCATCCTCAAGGCTGGACGGTGTACCAGGTGCTTGAGCAGTACATGCGCAAGGTGCAGCGTGAAAACGGCTACCTCGAGATCAAGACCCCGCAAGTGGTCGATCGCAGTCTGTGGGAGCGCTCCGGGCACTGGGCCAACTACGCCGAGAACATGTTCACGACTGAGTCCGAGAGCCGCGACTACGCCATCAAGCCGATGAACTGCCCTTGCCACGTGCAGGTGTTCAACCAGGGCCTGAAGAGCTACCGCGAGCTGCCGTTGCGCTTGGCCGAGTTCGGCGCCTGCCACCGCAACGAGCCTTCAGGCGCGCTGCACGGCATCATGCGTGTGCGTGGCTTCGTCCAGGACGACGCCCACATCTTCTGCACTGAAGAGCAGATGCAATCCGAATCGGCGGCGTTCATCAAGCTGACCATGGACGTCTATTCCGATTTTGGTTTCAAGGACATTCAGCTCAAGCTGTCTACTCGCCCTGAAAAGCGCGTTGGTTCCGATGAATTGTGGGATCGCGCCGAGTCGGCATTGGCCGCTGCGTTGGATCATGCTGGCCTGCCGTACGACCTGCAGCCCGGCGAGGGCGCCTTCTACGGCCCGAAAATCGAATTTTCGCTGAAGGATTGTCTCGGTCGAGTGTGGCAGTGCGGTACACTGCAGCTCGATTTCAACTTGCCGATCCGTCTGGACGCCGAATACGTGTCCGAAGACAACAGCCGCAAGCATCCTGTGATGCTGCACCGTGCGATCCTCGGATCGTTCGAGCGCTTCATCGGTATCCTGATCGAGCACTACGAAGGCGCATTCCCGGCCTGGCTGGCGCCGACTCAGGCGGTGATCATGAATATCACTGATAAACAAGCCGATTTTGCCCTGTCCGTGGAAAAAAATCTGACGGAAAGCGGTTTTCGTGCCAAGTCTGACTTGAGAAATGAAAAGATCGGCTTTAAAATCCGCGAGCATACTTTGCTCAAGGTTCCGTATCTCCTGGTCATCGGAGATCGTGAAGTTGAAACGCAAACTGTCGCTGTGCGTACCCGTGAAGGCGCAGACCTGGGCTCCATGCCCGTCGCCCAATTCACCGAGTTCCTCGCACAAGCGGTTTCCCGGCGTGGTCGCCAAGATTCGGAGTAATTACTATTAAGCGTGAAATGAGACAAGATAAACGAGCTGCACCGAAGGCCCCGATCAACGAGAATATCTCGGCACGCGAGGTTCGGTTAATTGGCGCTGACGGCGAGCAGATTGGCATCGTCTCGATTGATGAAGCGCTTCGTATCGCTGAAGAAGCGAAGCTGGATCTGGTAGAAATTTCTGCCGACGCGGTACCGCCTGTCTGTCGTGTGATGGACTACGGCAAGTCGATCTTCGAGAAAAAGAAGCAGATCGCCGCGGCGAAGAAAAACCAGAAGCAGATTCAGGTTAAAGAAATCAAGTTTCGTCCAGGGACGGAGGAAGGGGATTACCAGGTAAAACTTCGCAACCTGGTACGTTTCCTGAGTGATGGGGACAGGGCCAAGATTTCCTTGAGATTTCGCGGTCGTGAGATGGCGCATCAGGAGCTGGGCATGGAACTGCTCAAGCGGGTCGAACAAGATCTGCTGGAGTACGGTTCCGTTGAACAGATGCCGAAGATGGAAGGACGCCAGCTGATCATGGTCATCGCCCCCAAGAAAAAGAAATAACCACCAGGGCACGGCAGGCCTTGCGGTTATGTTTATCAACTGAATGCGGAGTATCCGAACATGCCAAAGATGAAGACTAAAAGCGGTGCAGCTAAGCGGTTTTTGAAAACCGCCAACGGCATCAAGCACAAGCACGCTTTCAAGAGCCACATCCTGACCAAAATGTCGACCAAGCGTAAGCGTCAATTGCGCGGAAGCAGCCTGCTGCATCCGTCTGACGTTGCAAAAGTCGAGCGCATGCTGCGCCTTCGTTAATTTTTGGTTAAGAATAGAGGAATTTACTCATGGCTCGTGTAAAGCGTGGCGTCATTGCCCGTAAGCGTCACAAAAAGATTCTGAAACTGGCTAAAGGTTACTACGGCGCTCGTTCGCGCGTATTCCGTGTAGCCAAACAAGCGGTCATCAAGGCAGGCCAATACGCCTACCGCGACCGTCGTCAGAAAAAACGTCAGTTCCGCGCTCTGTGGATCGCTCGTATCAATGCTGGTGCTCGTGTTAACGGTCTGTCCTACAGCCGTTTCATCGCTGGCCTGAAAAAAGCTTCCATCGAGATCGACCGTAAGGTTCTGGCTGATCTGGCTGTGAACGAAAAAGCGGCGTTTGCTGCGATTGTCGAGAAAGCTAAAGCCACCTTGGCCTAAGTACCCACGACAATCACTGGCGAGCGCTTCGGCGCTCGACGGTGTTAAACGTCATAAATAGGGGAAGAGCCTTTAGCTCTTCCCCTATTTTGTATCTGGAGTCTGTACATGGAAAACCTGGATGCGCTGGTCTCTCAAGCTCTGGAGGCCGTGCAACACGCTGAAGACATCAATGCCCTGGAGCAGATCCGGGTTCAATTCCTCGGCAAGAAGGGCGAGCTGACTCAGGTGATGAAGACCCTGGGCAATTTGCCGGCAGATGAGCGTCCGAAAGTCGGCGCGCTGATCAACGATGCCAAGGAACGTGTCACAGAAGTCCTTAACACGCGAATGGCTGCGTTCGAAGAAGCCGAGCTGAGTGCCAAGCTCGCTGCCGAGCAGATCGACGTGACCCTGCCGGGCCGCGGTCAGACCTCAGGTGGTCTGCATCCGGTGACCCGTACCCTCGAGCGTATCGAGCAGTTCTTCACTCACATAGGCTACGGCATTGCCGAAGGCCCTGAGGTCGAAGACGACTACCACAACTTTGAAGCGCTCAACATCCCAGGCCATCACCCGGCCCGTGCGATGCATGACACCTTCTATTTCAATGCCAACATGTTGCTGCGTACCCACACCTCTCCGGTGCAGGCGCGGACCATGGAGTCGCAGAAGCCGCCGATCCGGGTCGTGTGCCCAGGTCGCGTGTACCGTTGCGACTCGGATATTACCCACTCGCCGATGTTCCATCAGGTCGAGGGACTGCTGATCGACCGCGATATCAATTTCGCGGACTTGAAAGGCACCATCGAAGAATTCCTGCGGGTGTTCTTCGAAAAGGAACTGGCGGTGCGTTTCCGTCCGTCCTTCTTCCCCTTCACCGAGCCTTCGGCTGAAGTCGATATCCAGTGCGTGATGTGCAGTGGCAAAGGCTGCCGGGTCTGCAAACAGACCGGTTGGCTCGAAGTCATGGGCTGCGGCATGGTGCACCCGAATGTGCTGCGCATGTCCGGTATCGACCCTGAAGAGTTCCAGGGGTTTGCTTTCGGTATGGGCGCCGAACGGCTGGCCATGCTGCGTTACGGCGTCAATGACTTGCGCCTGTTCTTCGACAACGACTTGCGGTTCCTCGCGCAATTTCGCTAGCCGTAACGAATCTTTCAGGAGAGCAGGATGAAATTCAGTGAACAATGGCTGCGTGGCTGGGTAAGCCCGCAAGTGTCCCGGGACGAGCTGGTGGCGCGTCTGTCCATGGCCGGCCTGGAGGTCGACAGCGTGACCCCGGCCGCGGGCGTTTTCAGTGGCGTGGTGGTCGGCGAAGTGCTTTCAACCGAGCAGCACCCCGATGCCGATAAATTGCGTGTGTGCCAGGTCAGCGATGGCGCAGAGACGTTCCAGGTCGTGTGCGGAGCGCCCAATGTGCGCCCGGGCCTGAAAATTCCGTTCGCCAAGATCGGTGCCGAGCTGCCAGGCGACTTCAAGATCAAGAAGGCCAAGCTGCGTGGTGTCGAGTCCAACGGCATGCTCTGCTCGCAGTCCGAGCTGCAAGTGGGCGAGGGCAATGACGGTCTGATGGAGCTGCCGGTCGATGCACCGGTGGGCGAAGATCTGCGTGTGTACCTGCAGCTTGACGACGTTAGCATCGAGGTCGACCTGACCCCGAACCGCGGCGATTGCCTGTCCTTGGCAGGCCTGGCTCGTGAAGTCGGCGCCTTGTACAACTCGCCTGTAACTCGTCCAGTGGTGGCCACTGTGGCCCCGGTCAGCGACGAAGTCCGCTCCGTTGAAGTCGTCGCGCCAGCCGCATGCCCGCGATTCCTCGGCCGTGTGATCCGCAACGTCGATCTGGCCAAGCCTACGCCACTGTGGATGGTCGAGCGTCTGCGCCGTAGCGACGTGCGCAGCATCGATGCCGCGGTCGACATCACCAACTACGTGATGCTCGAGCTCGGCCAGCCGATGCACGCCTACGACCTCGCCGAAATCGACGGCGGTATTCGGGTGCGTATGGCAGAAGAGGGTGAAAAGCTGGTCTTGCTCGACGGCCAGGAAGTCACCCTGCGCAGCGATACCCTGGTCATCGCCGACCATAGCCGTGCTCTTGGCATCGCTGGCGTGATGGGTGGTGAGCACAGCGGTACCTCGGGCAAGACCCGGGACATCTTCCTTGAGTGCGCCTTCTTCGAGCCGATTTCCGTCGCCGGCAAGGCTCGTTCCTACGGGCTGCACACCGATGCCTCGCATCGTTTCGAGCGTGGCGTCGATTCGCAGCTGACCCGTGAAGCTATGGAGCGCGCCACTGGCCTGCTGCTGGAAATCACGGGTGGTGAGCCTGGTCCGATCATCGAAGTGGTCAGCGAAAGCCACTTGCCAAAGATCGAGCCTGTGCTGCTGCGCGCCGAACGCGTCAGCCAGATGCTCGGCATGGAGTTCCCGGCCGCAGATATCGAACGCCACCTGAAGGGCCTGGGTTTGACCCTTGCTTCTCAGGGTGAAGGCCAATGGCTCGTCGGCGTACCAAGCCATCGTTTCGATATCAGCCTGGAAGTCGATCTGATCGAAGAGCTGGCCCGTCTGCACGGTTACAACCACCTCCCGGTCCGTTACCCGCAAGCGCGTTTGGCCCCGCAAGCCAAAGCAGAAGCTGCTGGCGACTTGCCGCTGCTGCGCCGCCTGTTGGTTGCGCGTGGCTATCAGGAAGCAATCACTTATAGTTTCATCGATCCGAAGTGGTTCGAGCTGTTCAACCCAGGCGTTGAACCGCTGCTGTTAGCGAACCCGATTTCTGCCGACATGGCGGCGATGCGCTCGTCGCTGTGGCCGGGCCTGGTCAAGGCATTGCAGCACAACCTCAATCGTCAGCAGGATCGTGTGCGGCTGTTCGAGAGTGGCCTGCGCTTTGTGGGCCAGCTCGAGGGCCTCAAGCAAGAGCCGATGCTGGCCGGTGTGGTCTGCGGTTCGCGTCTGCCGGAAGGCTGGGCGCAAGGTCGCGATGGCATCGATTTCTTCGATGTGAAGGCGGATCTGGAAGCGGTGCTCGGCTTTGCCGGTGCACTGGATGAATTCACCTTCACGCCCGGCAAGCACCCAGCACTGCACCCCGGCCAGACCGCTCGTATCGAGCGTGACGGCCGCGAAGTTGGCTATCTGGGCGCACTGCATCCAGAGCTGGTGAAGGGCCTGGGGCTGGATCGTCCGGTATTCCTGTTTGAAGTGATATTGGCTGAAGTGGCTGTGGGCCGGCTGCCTAAATTCCATGAACTTTCGCGCTTCCCGGAAGTGCGTCGTGACCTGGCGCTCGTAGCTGATCGCGATGTGCCAGCCAGCGCGGTACTGGATGTGATTCGTGAAAAGGCCGGTGAATGGCTGACAGACCTCAGGCTGTTTGACGTCTACCAGGGTAAAGGTATTGATCCGCATAGAAAAAGCCTTGCAGTTGGCTTGACCTGGCAGCATCCATCGCGCACTCTTAATGACGATGAGGTGAACTCCACGACGCAAGACATCCTCACCTCGCTCGAACAAAGGTTGAACGCCACGTTAAGGAAGTAGCGCATGGGGGCTCTGACGAAAGCTGAAATGGCGGAACGTCTTTATGAGGAGCTGGGCCTGAATAAACGGGAGGCCAAGGAATTGGTCGAACTGTTTTTTGAGGAAATCAGGCACGCTCTCGAAGATAACGAGCAAGTCAAATTGTCCGGTTTTGGCAATTTTGACTTGCGCGACAAACGCCAGCGGCCTGGCCGCAATCCAAAAACGGGAGAAGAAATCCCGATCACGGCTCGCCGTGTGGTCACCTTTCGTCCAGGGCAGAAGTTGAAGGCCCGAGTTGAGGCATATGCTGGAACCAAGTCATAACGACGAACTCCCGCCGATCCCTGGCAAGCGCTACTTCACCATTGGTGAAGTTAGCGACTTGTGCGCGGTCAAGCCCCACGTACTGCGGTATTGGGAGCAGGAATTCCCTCAACTCAACCCGGTAAAGCGCCGCGGCAACCGCCGGTATTATCAGCGCCAGGATGTGTTGATGATCCGTCAGATCCGTGGTTTGTTGTACGAACAAGGTTTCACCATCGGCGGTGCTCGTTTGCGCTTGTCGGGTGATGAAGCCAAGGACGACAGCAATCAATACAAGCAACTGATCCGCCAGACCATCTCGGAACTTGAAGATGTGCTGTCGGTGCTGAAGAAATAAATCCGGAAAAAATCCTTCCATATTTCAAATGGTTAAGGTATATTTTTCGCGCTTTCAGTGGTTTGGGAGCGGCTTTGGAGCTAAGGTTTCAGGGCTTGATTGTAAGAGTTACGCTCGGTCGGGGCGTAGCGCAGCCCGGTAGCGCACTTGCATGGGGTGCAAGGGGTCGAGTGTTCGAATCACTCCGTCCCGACCATTTATTCCTGAGTAAAATCAGACACTTAAGCCACTTCTTGAAAGTGGCTTTTTTGTGCCCGCGCAAAATATGCGCAAAACTGGCGCAAAACTATCCCGCAATACCGCTGATATCCAAGTCCGCTTCGACCTCAGACCAGACCACGTCCGCGTGATCCCGCTGATAGTTGCGCGTCATCTCCTCGCTGGCATGACCAGCTATCTTCTGCCCGTCCTTTCCGGCGCGCTTGTACAGGTGCAGCGACAGGGCGCGGATCTCGTGAAAGCCTGGCAACTCTTCCTCTTTCCATCCCTTGTAGCAACCCGCCGCCTCGCGCGCATCCTTGAACGCCCTGGTCAGGAATCGCTCGTCGACCTTGGTCCAGTGGTCCTTTCCCTCGCGCTTTTTCTTCCGTTCGGGCCGGCGGTGGACCAGGTAGGGCGATAGCACGTCATCACGGCACCGGGTGAGCACGGCCTGCAATTGAGGCGTGATCTTGATCTTGAGCCAGCCCGCGTCGGCCGCCTTGGCCGTTTTGTTCTGCACCACGAACAGGAAGCCATCCCGGGCGTCTTCAAATTTCATGTCGAGAATGTCGCCACGGCGCTGGGCGGTGATCAACGCCAGGTCGATCGCGTTCTGAAGCCACAGCGGGGTCTTGCCTCGAATGGCAGTCAGACCATCGACCGTATGGCGCTTGCGCTGCTTCTTCTCGATCTTGGGAATGGTGCTGGCGGCCGGGTTATCGGGGCACAGGCCTTTGGCGGCCGCATGCGTGAACACGTCGGCGAGCAGGGCGCGCGCCTGGTTCGCCGAGCGTGCCGTGAGCGGCTCAAGGAACTCAGCCACCATGCGGATGGTGATTCGATCAATGACCATGCTCCCCAGCGCTGCGCGGATCTGCTTGAAGCGGACTTTGTACAGGTCGAGCGTGGCCTGGGCGAGCTCGCGCTGCGGCAGCACCTTGCTTTCGTAGTCGTCGAGGAATCCGCCGAGGGTGATGCTGTGTTCGTCCAGCACGGCGGATACCAAGTCACCGCCGCGCAGGAATGTCAGGTTCAGTTGCTGGGCGGCGTCGATCGCGCGCGCGCGGTCGGCGCCAAACTGAAACCATTTGCCGTCCGTGGGCCGCCGGTAGCGATACGAGCCCCGGCGCGCATCGAAGTACAGGTTCACCGGCAAGCCCTTGTTGGCCTTGTTGCGCGGGCGCGGCACCATCAGGCGGCTCCTTTCATCACCATGTCGACCAAGGGGTTACCCGTCAGCCGCAGGTAAGCGGCCCAGTCAACGTACCAGATATTTCCGATGCGCTCGCCGGGGATCTTCCGGTCGCGCAGGTAGTTGCGGATCGCCTGAGAGCAGAGCGGGGTGCCGTTCTCCCCCCACTTGCGGCGCTGAAACTCGCTGATCTTGATCAGTTCTTTTTTCATCGTGCACCTGGTAGCCGCCCAGTGGCGGCAGAAGGGGTTAATAGTTCACAAATGAACTGGGATAAGTTCGGCGGCGGGGTTGCGGTAGGTTGCAACTCGATCCACAGCCCAATGGATATTTGGTGTTTTCTCAGCGGACTGTAGGTCGCCCCGAGCTCGCAGCGGGGCGTGCTCCGATTGCAGAGTTTTGCTTTCGCGCATACGGAACAACGACGCGTCGCCATACAGTCGGATCCATAGACTATGGATTCGAGTAGTCAGGGAACGTCTGGGCTGGGGAATTTAAGTTCGAAACGTAGGTCCGAAGAGTCCATACAACAGAAGGCGGGGTTCGTGATGCTCAATGGTGTATTAGTAGACTACGGTAGCCGATGCCTGCTCGAGGAATTACAAGACTCTACCGTGGAAATGATGTGTTTACCGGTGGAGTCGGTGACCACGGCCGTCTGGCAGGCGGCCCGAACGCGTCAGCACCAAGCATTCCAAAAATGGTTGGCGTATTTATTTTCCCAGACACAGCGGAAACCCAGGCAGGTCACGTTATCAACTGTCTGAATCACCTTGTGGCGTTCTTCCGCGCCTCAGTAGCGGCTGCACACTCCCCCATTAGAGTTTGCGAAACTCGATGACCCAAACCCACGGGTTCGAGACCCAGTCGCCGCCGGTTGCCTCCCACAGGCCCCGACATGCAGCCGGATACCAGTCTCGATAGTTTGGTGAGACGTCGTCGCTTGCGAGTTCCGACGGGCACTCCAGGCCTTCGGCACGAATATCGGCCCTGCTGATGGCCTGCAGCCGCTCAACGCGCACGTCGGTGATCTCCAGGAAGATGCGGCTGGCCCAGCGCGGCATGTGGATGCTGGGCCGCCACATCATGCCGCCGCCTCCCCATCCCTCTCGGTAAAGGCATTGCCCAGGATTTTGCAGTGCTGGCGGTACATCCTTGATTTTGCTGCCGCAGCCAGCCCAGCTGTAGTAAGTCTCGGTATGGCCATACCATGCAGCGTGGTCGGCATCTGGATCTGGCAACCAAGTCTCGCGCACCCACAGCCGGTCACCGGGCTGGCCGTATGGGTAATGACTCTTGACGAAGTGCTTCGTCATCGGTGTGCGGTCCAGGTCCTGGCCGTAGTTGTACTGCCCTACACACAAATTCCCGCTTGCATCGATATGCGGCTGCACCTTTAACACGCGGCGCGTGACCGTCTTTCGACCTTCCAGGATGGCGCGCACCATCGGTGCCGAGAACAGGATGGGGCGTTCTTTGGGCTGGGTCATGGCGTCACCACTCGGCGAGCCCACCAGCAGACGGGGCCTTCATCGGAATCATGGATCGCGAGGCAGAACCAGCCTTTACCATCGGGGCGATCGGGCTCCCAGTAGCTGCAGTCTGGATCGCCCGCCTCGAAGTAACGCTCTGAAATTGTCTCGTCGCTGTGGTATTCGAGCTCAACCATCGCCACTTCCAAACTCTGTTCGGCGATCCACGCCTTGCACTTGGCGCCGTCACCTTCTTCGAAGTCGGGCATGTCCGGGTGTTGAAACATGCCGTTCTCATCTCGCCGCACTGGCCAGTGCTTGATCAGCGGCAGCCGGTCGAGTCGCTCGATCTCTGCCAAAAGTAGGGCCGCCGCCTTCACCAGGTCGCGCCGACGGTCGCTACCGGGCTTGAATGTTTCCGCACCCCATGGCCAAAGGGTCGTCATGCTTCTGGGCTGACCGGCGCACGTAGCGTAAGCGGCTGCCGCATCGGCCATCTGGCCATTGATATAAATGTCGTCGCGAAATAGTGAATAACCTTCGCTGGACACTTGGCGAAGACGCTCAGCAATGACGTCGCGCGCGGCGCTATTGAGACGCTGCGAATTTTCTTCAGGCATAGCGAATACCTCACCGCCAAAGCGGCAGACAAATTAGAAGGGGGTGTTGATCTGGAGTTATCGGGCGACGACTGCAGAATGGCGAATGGCGCGCCCTATGAGCGGGCCGGCGATGCATGAGGCGGCGAACCAGGCGCCGAGGTAGGGGAGCAGGGTCATGCAGCCTCCGCGCACTGCTCTGTGATACTGCTGGCTATGGCCACTTTGATTTCGAGCTGCTGGGCCAGTAGGATTTCCAGCCGGGCGCCACGTGAGTCGATCCAGCCTGGCAGCTTGGCCAGCAGGTCGCAGGTCATCAGCTGCGCAATGTCCTTCTTCATGCATTCTTGCCAGATACCGCCGCTGGGGTTGATCTCGGCAGGGCTGACCACTTCATAACCCAGGGCCCGGAGGCGCGCTGCTTCGGCAGCGAAGGCGGGGTAGTTGAGTTCGGGAAGGCCCGTCATCGGGCCGCAAACGTAAATTCGGGTCATATTCGCTCCGGGTCGGTGTTATGAGGCGAACAGGTTGAGCTGCTGCTCTTCCTGGGCTTTGGCTTGCTGGCGCTGCTGGACTGCTGCAAGTTCGTGTTCGATGCGCGCGCGGGCGATCGCCATATAGGCTTCGTCCATTTCGCAGCCGATAAAATTGAAGCCTTCGCGCATGGCGGCCTTACCAGTGCTGCCGCTGCCCATAAACGGATCGAGCGCCGTGCCGCCGGGTGGCGTGACCAAGCGCAGCAAGTAGGCCATCAGGTCGGTAGGCTTCACCGTTGGGTGGTTGTTGCCCTTGGTGTTGGTGAGCGCGACCTTGCGCAGCGTGTTGCCCTGTTCGAACTGGGCGCCAGGGTCTTCTAGGCCTTCGTGGCGATCGGCCCGGCTTGTTTTGGCGCAGTAGAAGAAGCGCGCCGCTGACCCCGCATCGATCCTGCGAGACCCTGGCTTCATCTGAAAACCAACCACGCCGTCGTTGCTGCTACCGGCTGAAGGCTCGCCGGCACGTCCTCGGTACATCGCACCGTATGCGTTCTGCCCTGCGCGGGGCGTATCGTTCACGCTCACCGGTGCCAGCTGGCCGGGTGCGTCCGGAAATGCCGCTAGTACTTCATCGCTGCCGTCGTGGACCAGATTCGCCGGCCAGCGCCCGAGGGTCGATGCTTCAGTTGCTAGCGCCACGCCAGCCGATCGGCCGCCGACGTAGTTCCCGCCGCGCATGTCGCTGGTGGTGGGTCGCTCCCAGTTCCTGGCCAAGGCGTCATGGTCGATCGCCGTAACGCGGCACGCGTCGATATTGATGGCGCCGGTGCCGTGAGTGAGGACGTTTTCGGCAACGGTTCCGATCAGCGGCTTGCGGGCCACGGTGATCGGCTCTAGGGATGGCTTCAGCGCCGTTCCCCACCCGGCCATGCCTTGCACATCCTTGCCGACGTTCCTCGACTTGGGGAAGCCTGAGCCGTACACCCAGGCGATCATGTCGCGGATCTCGAACCCCGCATCCTCGATGCGGACAGCCATACGATGCTGGGTTCGGGTACCCGCGAAAGCCAGCAGGTGTCCGCCGGGCTTGAGAACCCGCAGGCACTCCGCCCAAATCTCAATGGTCGGTACATCGCCGTCCCACGCTAGACCCATAAATCCTTTCATGACCGCACCTTCTGTGGCTGCGCTCCTGCCGCCAGGTCTCCGACTAGTCAGTCCATAGGGTGGGTCGGTGACGATGCTGTCGACCGAGTTGTCGGCCATGGCGCGCATGGCCTCGAGGCAATCGCCTAGGTGAAGCTCATGCGATGGATTCATGCTGCCTCCGCTCTAGTTGCGCTCTTACGCCATGGATCGTTCGCCCGTGCCAGCGCCGCCATGGGCGGTGGGCTGACACTGTTGCCGCACATGTGCACTTGCTCGGTCTTCGTGAATTTCCGGCCATCGGCGCCCTTGTCGATGATGTAGTCGGCGGGGAAGCCCTGGGCGCGGTAAAGCTCATGCGGCTGCAGCATCCGCAGGCAGATGTCGACGATCACATACGGGGTGCCCTTGACGATGACGGTGACCAGGCCCAGACGGTCCTTGGTGGTGATGGTCGCCGAAGGCTCGCCGATGTCGCTTGCGTGGCTGGCACCGTAGTAGCTGATCAGGAACGCGGCAACGCGCAGGGCGCCTTCCTCGTGCTCGGGCGAAAGCTTCAGCTCAACCAGCGAGCTTTTGCCGCCGCCGCCCGCTGTGATAGTTGGCGCTGGCTCATCAATGGCCTGCCCAACGCTGGCGCCGAACTGGCGCTCCATGAACGCCGTCATCAGACCGTGGTGTGTGCCGCCGGCGCTGACGGTGTGAAGTGGGGCCTCGACGTCACGCGCATCGCAGTTGCCGCGCAAGTGCACCAGGTTGGCGGACACCAGCTGCTGCTGACTGCCGGTGTTGGTGACCGTGGTCATAGGCTCGTCCAGCGGCTTGGCGTCGGTGGTGTTGAAACCGCCGTTCATCTGCGCCATGAAGGCTGTGCAGACGCCCATGGCGTGCGCGGCGCCGGCCGGGCGTTGGTAGTTGCCGCCGCTGGTGATGGTCGGCAGCGGCTCGTCGAGGGCCTTGCCCGCGTCATCGAAGCGGAACTTCACCAGATGCGCGGCAGCGATCGCGGTGTCGGCCTTGGCCGTGATTGTGTAGGCCGGTTCGTTTCCGGGGCGGGGCTCGGTCTGGCCGGCGCGGCCTCCGACGCCCACCATTAGAAGGCTGATCAGCGTCAGCTCGCCGCGGTTGGCACATGTCACGGTCGGCAGCGGCTCGAGCGGGTCGTTCACGCGGTCGCTGCCCTGGTGCGTAGCCGGCGCGATGATGGGACTGGCCATGGCAAACGACCCGCCGCGCGGCCAGGCGGTCACCGTTCGCAGCGGCTCGTTGGCGGACTGGGCCAGCTCGCCAGACCAATTCGCAATTGGCACGATGAACGGGTCAGCGCTGTCGATGACGAACTTTTTCAGGCCCTTGGCCACGCGCCGCAGCGTGGCTGGGGCCAGGTCCTTCTTGCGGCCGAAGATGCTTTTGCTCGGCACGGTCCAGTCGATGCAGTCGGCGGCCGTGCGCCACTTCTGCTGGCCCTTGGCGGGCTGGCGGGCGTGGGTAGGCCCTGGCCACACGATTGGCTGGCCATCGCACCGGGCGATCATGAACAGGCGCTCGCGGCTGGTCGGCGCGCCGAAGTCGCAGGCCTTGATCACACGCCATTCGACGGCATAGCCCATGCCTTCCAGCAGAGCCACGAAACGGTGCCAGGTCGTGCCGCGGCGCTTCGGGTTTGGCACCAGGAATTGCTCGTGCACCGGCACAATCTCGCCAGGCGCCGCGACCACATGCTTGATGGTCTGCTTGCCCTTGGCGTCGGTGACCGTCACGAGCTTGATTACTCGGCCGCTGGCCTTGTCGCGCTTTGCGATCAGCGGGCCCCATTGCAGGATCTGCTTCACATTTTCCAAGCTGATGACCCGAGGGCGCTTCTTGCCGGCCCATTTCAGGCCGATCCACGACAGATTGCGGATCTCGCGCTTGCGCGGCTGGCCGCCAGCCGCCTGGCTGTGGTGGGTGCAGTCGGGGCTCATGTGGAACCAGCCCACGGCGTGGCCGCCGCATTCCTCGTCCGGATCGCCCTCGAACACGTCGGTGGTGTAGTGCCGGGCCGCCGGGTGGTTGGCGGTGTGCATGCTGATCGCTGCAGGGTTGTGGTTCTTGGCCACGGTCACCGCGCGGCCCAGGCCGATCTCCAGCCCGGTACCGGCGCCGCCGCCACCACAGAAGAAGTCCACCACGATCTCTTCATCTTGAGGATCGAAGCCCAGTCTGTACTGTGTTTTAAAATCATGCTGGTGCTTTTTCTGGTGTGCATACATGAAAAGTCCTTGCCTATCTGGCGCGGGTCAAGTTATTGGGGTATTAATAATGTGAAATCCAGAAGCTAAAAAAGGTGGGGCGGCATGCTCAAGGAAGCGCTTAAGTCGTTGTATAAACAGGAATTCGTCTCAGAAGAAATTATTACTTCTATGTTTGCGAAGCGAGGATTAAATTTTGAGTTTCGTTCCTACCAGTTTGGAGCCGTTACTGGTTTTTTAATTGAGGGGCTCGGAGAACAAGCGTTTGTGCCAACTAGAAGTGTGTCTTATCTTAATAAAAGGCTTGGGCGGGTTACCACGAGCCAGCTGCGTGCCTTAGAAAGCAAAATACCCCTGCCGCTTTTTATGGGATTTGGAGATATGGAGTCTCAGATTCACAGTGTTCAAAAAGCAGGGGGGACGGCAGCAGACCTGTGGCTCGTTGAAATATTTACCCCGGCGGTGGCTTCTGTTTACATGCGCCGATACTTTGAAAAGAGTCACGCGCTCAGTCCTTACTTACAAATTATTTATGAGAGCGTCGAAGCATATTTTATGGAGATGGATCATGTCGCAATAATGGCGCTATTGCCTGTTATTGAAGGTGGGCTGAGAAACGTTCAAGAGATCAATTTGGGGCATTCAGATTCGAATGTCAGAACTGAAGAGTTTGGGAAGCGTCTCGGTGAAATGATCATAAAGCACGGAGAAAGCCAAGCTCCTGGTGTGAGTATTTATCCGGGCTCGTCAAGCGCCGACAACGTGAGCTTAGATTTTTTTTCACATGTGAATCCACAGTGCGATGTGATCAATGCATTTAGAATATTCTTTAAAGAGGTTTTGTATAAACCGAGTTATGGCGCCTCGGATAGTTTTAATCGGCATTTGATCCTGCATTTGCTAAGGAGCGATTTTGCCTCCCCGGCTAATTATGTCAGGGTTTTTCTGCTCTTGGCCTACATCACATTTTGTGAACGTTTGACCAACTTCTCCATCCCTATGCTTTGGCCGGGTTCGGATGAGGGAAGTGTACGTATTGCAGAGTATTTCGCTGAGCTTTCTCTTAAGGTAGGTCAGCCTAGAAGCCGAATGTGGCGTCCAGGCGAACCTATTCTGTGCAAGTAAATATCGATATAATGGAATGACACTGTAGGCGTCCGAGGAGTGATCCCCCGGAAGTTATTATCGGCTTACTTCGCGTCAAACGCGCCCAGCGCCAGTGTTGCATTGGCCCCTACTTGTTGCTGCAGCACCGTCTTGAACTCCTGAGCAATATCCTCACGCTGCACTTCCTCACCGAGCCAGCGCAACTTCAGGACCGGTTGAGAGCCGCTGGTGATCACCGAGATACGCAACTGAATCTGCTGCTCGGTCAGACCTTCGAACGGAATCACGTTGAACAGCAGCGCGGTCGGCAGGGTTTCTTTGCTGCGGGCTTCTATCTGGTCCATCGCGCTACGGCTGGCGCTGGTCTCGCCGACGCTAGTTTCGGATTCGCTGGTGGCCTTGACCGTGATGGTGCGCACCGCGGCGATGGCCTTGGCCACCGGAATAGCGGTCCCTTCGGCGTCGACAGGCGTCAGATACTGGTGCCAGTCCTCGATCCAGTCGCTGAGGTCTTTCTGGGACATGGCGCGCCCGCCGATCTCCTGTGCCGCCTTGTAGCCTGCGGAGGGCTTCAGCTTCAGCACTGCCCGATCATCTGCGTGGCCAGGCGCTTTCTCGTCGCCTAGGTTGAACAGCAGGATGCAGGTCATCTGATCTTGGTCGATGAATCCCTTCGCCGTTTTTATAGAGCGGTCGGCAACGTAGGCGCTGAAGTCAGCCAGCGAGTGCGTCGAGTAGATGCCACGGAAGCGACTGCGACCGGCCTGCCATTTCTCCAGCGCTACGACTTGGTATTCGTTCGGCAGCACCACGATGGGGGTCTGCGCTTCTAGGGTTTTGCCGGCCGCCGCCAGGGCGGTATCGGTGATGAGCTGGATCGCTTCTTTGGTGAGGGACATTCGTCGTTTCCTTGGCTAGATTAGTTGCGGGGTTTGATCGGGGCTTCGTCGCGGCTGAACAGCTGGTCGTGCTTTTCTTGGAAGAGGGTGATCCTGCCGCCGGAGCCGACGCACATCGGGGTGTCGAGGCTAGTGTTTTCGCTCCGGGTGCCGCGCTTGGTGGGCACCTTGTAGTCGAGCTTGTGCTTGATCTTCACCTGGTGGGATTCGCCGATCTGGCTGAAGTCCAGCGTAATGACCAGCTTGCCGGCCTTGCCGTGGTCAATAACCCCCGCAGCTACTTCAGAGAGGGCGTGGCCGATCTGGCTGGCGAAGGCGCCGCCGTTGAGCTCTTCGAGGAATTCGGCTGTGTCGGTTGGGGTGGGCATGGCGACGGTTCCTTGGGCATCAGCCCGCTTGGTGGTAGATGGAGTTGTTCTTTCCGACGGCGCTGGCGCACCTGGTTGTTGATGCGCCTCACTTCAGGCCGACAATCATGATTCGAATCCCGAGCCTTCGATCAGCGCTTTGGCGTCGGCGCGCGATTCCATTTCCTGAGCGAAATTGCTCGCCGCTTTCCAGGTGCTGCGGAAACCAGCCACCTTGCCGGTGGCCAGTTCCTTGATGTGGTAGGCGCCTTGGCCCTTGCCCACGATCTGATAGCGAATCTTTTGCACTGGTGAATGTCTCCCGATGCGGGTGAAGAGGTCGACGGTGTTGGTGTTCATTCGGGCGCGCATGGCCTCGAGGACCGTTACGCGCTGGTGCATAAGTGCGTGCATGCATTTCTCCCTGGCTGAAGGCATTGGTCAGAACCCTATCCAGGGTGCTGGCGAATAACGGCAGGCGTAAAAAAGCCCGGTGTCGCCCGGGCTTTCCTTTTCGTGACTACGTACCACCGTACGTCAAGTGTTTCTGAGCGGCGCCGCATTAGGCGGGGCCGGCTGGCTGTGGTTTACATGGTCGTGTCCTCTTAAGTCGACGGAGGCGCGCCTAGGCGCGTAGTGATTCGATTCTGTAACACTCGATTGGCTGTATGATCTAAAATAAGTGATGTTTTTGGCTGTTTTTTGGAGTTTCAATGGCGTTCTGCATAGGTTGCATCGCATTGCAGGCAAGTGATCCGAAATACCATGGGTTTGCTGACGTGTATAGGATGGAGAGAGCTGGCCCCATGATCAGGACTGGTGACCGGGATTGCCTCCCTATGATCTGTACCATCTGCAGTGCCAAATGGATCCGGTGGTCGCCGAATCAATACACCTTCACAGAACTATGGGAGCTAGATAAGCCTCGTCCTAAACCCTGTTAGCTATCGGGCATAGATCAACTGAGAAAATGAGAACAGCCCGGAATCCATCGGCGCACATGCTGATCACCCGCAACACCGCGTCGATGAGCGCCACACCGATGAGCAGGATAAGAATCAGGAACGCCCGCAGGCGCTCCACCATTCCGCGGAACAAAGGCATTACAGGTAATCTTTCAGGGACAGGCTCATGAGCTTGGCGGCCTTTTCCAGCACGGCCATTTCCTTGTCGTCGATGTCCCCGCTGGCTTCGGCGATGGTGAGCATCACGTTGATGACGATCTGGGCTTCTTCCGGCGAGTGCGCCAGGTCCTTGAGCTCCTTCTCGGCATTCATGCGCAGGATGCGATGTCCGCCGTCGTGGAAGTCCTTCTCGGCGCGGTCCATGGTGTTGGACAGCTCCGGCCCGAAGCCCTTCAGCTGCGGAGTGTTGGCGATCAGCTTCTCGGCCTTCCTCAGCTCGTCCTCGCTGATATCGCCGTCCGCTGCGGCTACGTAGAAGGCGCCGTACACGATCGCCTGCATCAAGTCGCGGTTCTGGATGACGCCCATTGCTGCGCGCGCCTCGCGGCCTTTCTTGCCAAAAAGTTTGCCGAACATATCGATACCTCAGGGTGGGTGATTTCCCATCTGGCCCTCGTTGGAAGGCCAGCCAGTGAAATCGCTGGCCGGCGGCCAGCTCACCACTGCCCAGGCGACGGGCCTTGCGCTAGGCTGATCGCTCTCACACAACACAGCCTGCAAAGGAGGGCGAAGCGCAATGCGCACCTACAAGTTGAAACACGATCGGGACTTCGGAAAGCACCTTCCGAAAACATACGAATCGGATCGGGATATTGAGTCGGGGGATGTGATCGAATTAGAGAACGGGATGTGGCATGGCGTCATTGAGGCTCGTAGAACTGCTCAAGGTATGCTGCTAGTTCTCGCTGAATCTGCTCAGAGCGCTGTGCATGCAGAGCTTCTATTAAGGCAGCAATTATCTGAGTAACAACTACCGTGGCGTATTTGCTGCAACCCCTAGCGCCAAGCTCTGTGGATGGGTGCATCAAAGCCATCTTCGTTGCCAGCCCTGGTTCTCCCTGGCACGCCAGTGTCATTAGGGCCGCTTTAATTCTGCCTTCAAGGGTGGGAGCGGCAATGGTTGGTTTGCCGGGCGAATTGGGGTGAGGGTGAATCATGGCGGCTCTCCGTTTTGATTTCCCGTCTGGCCCTGTCGCCAAGGCCAGCCAGTGAAATCCGTCTTGCTTAAAGAACTTGGTTCCAGTCGATCCCTCGCGGGGCTGGGAGGCCATTTCGCTGACCCCGTGCTAACTGGCGGCTTCACCAGTCGTGTCCCGATCCGCCGTGGCGTCTCGATGGAGATAAATATAGGTGAACACATAATTCCTGTCTATGGGTAAACACATAATTTTATAGGTAGCCCTATCTCCGCACGAAGAAAAACCCGCGCTTGGCGGGTTTGTTTAGGCTTCGCAGTACTCGCGCCAGCCAATTTTTACAGCCGCCTCATCGGTCTCATCTACTCGGATTCCATGCGTTCCAGAGATATCGTCTAGCACACGCCGCCATTCTTCTGGCCGCTCATCCGGTAGGCGAGACACGGTCACCTCCTGGAGCCTTTGCACCTTAGGGTCGGCAATTATTTTTTGAAGTCTGCTGCCTATTTCGGCATAGCTTCCGGGATCTTTTTTAGTGAACGCTGGCTGGGCAAGCATGAACAAACTCCTTTTTCGATGCTGTATATGCATACAGTATTTATGAAATAGGAATTACGCAAGCGGATTTCCAGAAGGCACAAAAAAGCCCGCAAGCAGCGGGCCTTGAGGTCTCGAAGTGCCTACAGCACGCCGGACATTCGAACTGCAACACCTATGATGCGGCAGTCTGGGCCGCATTCGACCATCTTGTAGTCCGGGTTGAGAGGCTTCAAATATCGCGTCCCGCCATCGTCAACGAGCTTCTTGAAGGTCGCCTCGTTGCTCGCTGGCAGCTTGGCGATGACCAGCTTTCCTGGTTTCACGTCGGCTTCAGTATCAATCAGTATCATCATCCCTTCTGGGACGCTGACCCCAGCGGGTGCAGTCATTGAGTCGCCTTTGACCTCAAGCCAAAACGCTGCTCCCTTCGCGTCATAATCTGACATCTCATAACGGTCTGAAAAACCGTCAGGATATGGCTGAACGGCTTCCTCCCAAGAGCCCGCAGAGACCCAGCTAATGACTGGATACCGGTAAGCCATATTAGGCTGAACCGTATCCCGCACGTTGCTGGGCTCAGCTTGAGCTGCGGCGACCATTGGCCCGGATTCGCTTTCTAGCCAGATCGCTGAAACTCCACACGCCTTGGCAATAGATGCGTTGTACGAAGAACGCTGGGATCGCCCTCTCTCCAGGTCGGATATTGACGCCTGGTCGATGCCCACAGCTTTCGCAAGCTGAGCCTGTGTGAGTTTCGCGTGGGCGCGCGCGGCTTTGACTCGTTCTTTATATTCCATCGAAAGATTATTACTGGTGCACCCATATCGTTGCAAAGAGGTATACCTATGATCTACGATATGGGTATTCACATATGGAGGGGCAGCATGAACAGCATTTTCAAGGACCTGGTTGCCTTCTTCGGTACGCAGGAAGCCACCGCTGAAAAGCTCAAGGTCGACCAAAGCACCGTTTCCGGCTGGGTTCGTGGCAAGCACGGCATGTCTCCTGTTGTCGCCAAGCGAGCAGAGGCCCTAACCGCTGGAGCCTTTAAAAAGGAAATCCTTTGCCCGACTTTTCCATGGGCCGAGATGGCCGCCTGAAGCAACGTCCTTGTCTGTTGATCCATTGACGCCATGTTCCCAAAGGCGGCGATTCGCCACCACGTAAAAATCAGAGGTTCGTTACATGCTGAATCTGATGAGAGCAATACACGACGTGGTGGAGCGCCACGGATCCGCCAATGTTGCCGAGGGCGCCGACTTCGCCTCGCGCACGCTGCTGCTGCAAAAGGCAAATCCCGACTACGACAGCCACCGCATGAACGTGCAGGAGCTGCATCGAATCATGAAGTTTACCGAGGATTTTCGGCCGCTTGAGGTATGGGCGGAGGCGTTTGGGTTTGACCTGGTGAAGAAAGATCAGCCAGCCCCGATTGATGTTCATCAAGCGCTCTCGCACGTCGCCTTGGAAATCGCCGAGGTCACCATCGAAACCCACAACGCCATGGCTGACGGCAGGGTTGATCAGGTCGAGCGCGCGCGCATCCTGCGCGAAATATCGCATGCCGAGGCTGCACTGGATCAGCTGAAAGCATCTGTGAAGGTCGCCTGATTCACCAAATCGCGGGCACAAAAAAACCGCCTGGCAGGGCGGCTCTTTCTAAAGCATCAAACTGAGGTCGATTATGCATAACCAGATCGCTCCCCGCAATACCCCGCCTGATTCGTCAGGTTTCGCAATCAATCAGAACATGACGCGTCATGTCATGTCGTCCCGCGAGATCGCTGAACTGCTCGGGTCTAGGCACGACAAGGTCAAGCAGTCGATTGATCGGCTCATCGCGCGCGGCACAATCGTCCAACCCCCAGTGGGGGACGAACAAGAACCGGACAGCCTTGGGCGCTCTCGCTCGATCAAGGTCTACTGGATCGGCAAGCGCGACACCTATGTGATTGTCGCCCAGCTAAGCCCAGAGTTCACGGCGCGCTTGGTTGATCGCTGGCAGGAACTGGAAGCGCAGGTCGAGACTGCCGCATTCGCGATCCCGCAAACGAAAGCCGAAGCACTCCGTCTCGCTGCTGATCTTGAAGAGCAGAACGAACGTCTACACCTGGTGATCCTCAAGCAGGCACCCAAGGTTGCTGCTATTGAGCGCCTCGCTGCGGCACATGGGGCGGTTTGCTTGACCGATGCCGCGAAGCTTCTGCAGGTGACCCCGCGCCGGTTCATTGCCTGGCTCATCGACCGTGACTGGATCTACCAGCGCGGCAAGAAAAAACGCCTTACGGCCGATCAGAAGAGGATCGATCAAGGATTCATGACGCATAAGTTCACCGAACTCAAACCAGACGAACTGACTGGTGAGCCCCGTGCGGTTGCCCAACCCCTTGTTACGCCAAAAGGCCTCACACGCTTGGGCGAGATGCTGCAGGAGGCTTTGTAATGGCCGGCGACTGGATCAAATTCGAACTGACCACCATGGACAAACCCGAGGTTTGCCAGATCGCTGACCTGGCCGATATTGACCCGGATGCTGTGGTGGGCAAGCTGATGCGCGTGTGGGGCTGGTTCGATCAGCAGACCGAAAACGGTAACGCTCCGAGCGTTAGTAAAAAGTTACTCGACCGCATGGTGGGCGTTACCGGTTTCTGCGAGCACATGAAATCGGTGGGTTGGATGGCCGAGGCCGATGGCCTTATCAGCCTGCCGCACTTCGACCGCCACAACGGCAAGACCGCCAAAAACAGGCTTCTCACCGCAAAGCGTGTGGCAAACCACAAGAGCGCTAACGCTAAAGGTAACGCTCGTAACGTTAGCGGCGCGTTACCTAAAGAAGATGTAGAGAATAATAAAGACCCACTCCCTACGCACGAGGCCGTCGACCCTCGGATGCCCAGCGAGATGACCCTGAACTGGGTGCCCGATGACACTCTGCTGAAGACCTACGTTTTGCACGCTGGCCTGGCGCCGAGCCTGTTCACCGAGGAAGTCCGGAAGTCCTTCACCGCGCACTACGAGTCCGGTGGCCAGGTGAACACCCAGAAGGAATGGGTGCAGATGCTGGTCAAGTGGGTACAGCGAGACAAGGCTCGCACTGCCGCCGCCACCAACGTTACGCCGTTCCGTCAACCCAAGCCCACAGCGCAGGACTTTGACGACGATGATACCGATTGGGCGCCAGGGGGGATTGCGTGATGAAAAGCGTTTCCAAGATCGCCAATGGTCTGTGTGATCAGGCAAGGTCCGGTGATTTTATCCCGGCATCCGAAAACCCTCGTGCGCTTCAGGTTTCCGAAGAGCAAAACACTCTGGTGGCGGCCATCAACGAGCTGTTCAAAGAGCTGCGTTCGATCCGCTCCGCGTGGCGCCAGGCGTGGCCCGACAAGGAGACATACCATTCTTCGAAGCGCCAATGGTTTCAGGCTTTCATCGAGGCGGAGGTGTGCACCCCTGGGCAGATCGCCTTTGGCATGTCGCAGGTCCGTAAGCATCCCGGCGACTTCATCCCGAGCCCCGGCCAGTTCATCGAGTGGTGCAAGCCATCCCCCGAGATGCTGGGCCTACCGCCACTGGGCAAGGCACACCGTGAAGCCTGCCGCAACGCTCACCCGGGCATGGCAGGCCAGGGCAATTGGTCTCACGACGCCGTCTGGCATGCAGCGAAAGAGTGTGGATTCGAGAATCTGAACCGCCTGGCCACCGATCTCAGCCTGAAGCTGTTCGAGCGGAATTATGCCATCGCGGTTCGACGCATTTTGGCCGGTCTACCGTTGCAATCCATGCCTCTGGCCGTGACCCACCACCAGAAATCCAGCAGCACGCCAGAGGTGGCCCGCGCGGCCCTGGCCGAGCTTCGCAAGCAACGAGGTGCCCGCAATGCCTGAGCCAATGAACCTGCTGCCGGCCCCCGGCCACATGCGATACGCCGTCTACCCCTGCAGCTGGAAGATTGGTCTGTGCGATCAGCCATCCCCTCCCATGGCAGTGTTCGCCGATCGCGACCAGGCAAGCGCCTTCGGCTCGCGCATGTGGCCCAGCACCTTCGAAATCGTCGACCTTGAGGAATGCCGCCCATGAGAATCCGCCAGAGTCAGCTCACCAAGGCCGCCCGTGGCCGCGAGTGCCAGATCCGAGTGCCGGATGTGTGCAACGGCAACCCGGAAACGACCGTGCTAGCTCACTACCGCCTGGCGGGTACCAACGGCATGAGCTGCAAGCCGAACGACTTCCAGGGTGCTTGGTCCTGCTCGGCCTGCCATGACTACGTCGACGGGCGTGGCGGCAGCCGGCGCGGCGTTGATCGGGAAGAATCTCGGCTGCTGCATGCCGAGGGCGTCATGCGCACCCAGGACATCTTGATTCGCGAAGGGAAGGTGGCCTCTTGAAGCCCTACGTGGTGAAGCCCGTACGTGCGCCGCGCATCGACTGGGAAGGAAAAGAGCAAGCCGCCCTGATGCTCGAAATCGAGCTCCGTATGCCTGATGTAGCGGCACTGATCTACCACGTACCCAACGGCGGACACCGGCACGTGGCTGTGGCAAAGGAGCTCAAGAAGCAGGGCGTTCGTGCGGGCATACCTGATTTGGTGCTTCCGATGGCCCGCGGCGGGTACTTCGGCCTGTACATCGAGTTCAAGGCCACGCCGCCCAAAGATGCACCGGTTTCGGCTGAGCAGCATGCCCGGATTCAGGCTCTCAACGCTCAAGGCTATCTTGCCATCGTATGCCGTGGGCACTTCGACGCCATGGAACAGCTGAGGGCCTACCTGCGCCTCGTGCCCACGAGGGTTTCGGCATGACCATGATCGTTGCGTTCTCCGATGCCGAACTGCGCCGCCGCGCCGAAGATCCGGCAGCGGTACTGATGCGCGATCCTCGCCACCCCGGCCTGTATTTCCGGTTCACGGAGTCCCGGCCGCGCGGCACCTGGAGCCTGGTGGTGCGCAAGAAGTGGCTTCGCATCGGCTCTTACCCCGAGCTGTCGGCCAAGGCCGTGCTGGCGGCGCTGCCGGAGACCCGTCAGCGGCTCGGCGCCGATGCCAAGGCCAATGCCGCCGTTTCGCCTTGGGCAACGCTTGGCGAGCTGTTGGCCTGGTACAGCGACAGAATGGGTCGCGACCGGCACTTGTCGGCCAAGCGCAAGGCCACGGCCAAGTCCGCCATCGCCTGCCACCTGATCCCGCGCGTGGGCGGCCTGTCTTTCGCCGAGATCGATCGCGCAACGCTCGACACCAAGCTCATGTGGCCGCTGCAGGAGACCCTGTCGCTTGAGTTCGTCCGGCTGATCTTCGCGCTGCTGGTGCTGGCCTGCCGTCAGGCATTCGTGCTCGGCATGATCCCCGCCAATCCCATGGCCGGTATCAAGTTCAGCGATTTTACCAAGACCAAGATCAAGGCGAAGGCCGCGCGGCTGCGTGGCGTGCAGGTCGAGGGTCTGCTCGAGCAGCTGGCTGATGCGTTCGCCCGGCAGCCGGCCCACGGCATGCTGGCGATGATGATGCTCTGCCACGGCACGCGCGTAGGCGAGACCCGCATGGCGCTGTGGTCGCACATCAGCCTGGCCGACCGTACCTGGCACCTGCCGGCCGTGCACACCAAAACCCGTGTCGAGCATTCGCTGCCGCTGACCGACCAAGTGTGCGCGCTGCTCAGCCGCTACCGCGCCACCCAAGCCAACGGCGGCTACACCGGTCAATACTTGTTCCAGGCGCGCCACGGGAAGGGGATGAGCGAAGGGCAGGGCAGCAAGATATTTACCGAGCTGGGGCAGGGCGATTGGACCAGCCACGACCTGCGCAAGTTGGCCCGCACTGGCTGGGCAGACCTGGGCATCGACTTCCTGATCGGCGAGATGCTGATCAACCACGCCATGGGCCACAACGTGCAGGCCTACATCCACACCACCGTGGAAGCCCGCAAGCGTGAAGCCTTGGAGAAGTGGCACGCCCATTTAGACGCCAAGGGATTTGCCGTGATTCACGGGTTGGAGGGAGTCGAAAACAAAGAGTCCAGCATCGGGCTGGAAGCCGCACCGCAGAAGGGCTGCGAGGCAATTCAAGAATCAACCATAGGCGAGGTTTCAAAAGCATGAAAAAGAGCCACGGACCCGAATTCCGCGCCGCACAGCTCAACGTTGCCAAGTGCCCAGCCTGCGGTGGTCGTGCCGTTGTGCGCGGCGTCTTCCACGAACTAGCCTGCGTGCAATGCCATGCCTCCGGTTGGGTTTCGGCCGATACAGGTGAAGCGCTGCCGCTGGAGGTTCTGGTGACGCAGCTGAGCATCCGACTGCAGGCCGCTGACCACCAGATCGAACAATTGAAGCGCCCGGTGCTGAGGAGCGGTGCGGCTGCCCAGTACCAACAGAACAACGGCCGCGGCGCCGGCAAAACGAATTTCACAGGGGATTGATCGATGGGCATCTATAAAGACGTGATGGGCACCTTGGTTCGTGTACTGGCCGCCGACAACATCGACAACAGCACCAAGCAGTCCTGGCAGAAGCTGATCGATGCCGACGCGCGCCAAGGCGGCACCGGAAGCACGATCTCGGTTCGCGACAAGTTCGATTACGACTGCTGCCTGTACGCGCTGCTTCACCGCGAGCTGGCCCCGGCCCAGTGGGATGTGCTGGTGGCCAAGTACTCGACGCACAAGGCCAACAAGGTGGCCGCGATCGGGCGCCTGGTGTCGCGCATCGTTTCCCCCGCGCCTCAGCTGTTCGTGTACAAGGCGCTGACCGCCTGGGCAATTCCTATGCTCAAGGGCGTACAGACAGGCAAGCGTTCCACCGACATGATCGTGCTGCCCGCCGAGTTCTACGACATGAACACTTGGGATCTTGACGGTTCGCCTGAGCGTACCCGCCGCAACTGGCGTGCTGGCATCCACAAGCGTCTGGAGCAGCTGGAAGAGGCTGCGGTGATCCATGCCACTGATATCTTCGACGCCGAACAAATCTTCGTAGACGCCGCTTGACCATGTTGGCCGTTTGGCCGTAAATTAACTCCATCATGTCGATCTTGCGTGCGGTGATACGCAGCGACAGTCAGAACACACTAAACCCGGCCCTTGCGCCGGGTTTTTCCGTTTCCAGCTCCCCGAAAGGGAGGACAGTCGGACTATCCCCATGCCTGAGAAAAATCCTGACTTCTGGGCTCAGGTGTGGCTGGCCCTTTCGAATCCACTATGGCAGGGCGCAATTATGGCCGCCGTCGTATCCCTTCTGCGTGTCCTCTACGATGCTAAGGAAACCAGCAAGCGCCGCATGTTCTTCGAATCGTTGATCTGCGGCGCGCTGAGCCTCGTCGCGTCCAACGTGATCGAGTGGATGGCTTGGCCGTCCAGCTTGTCGATCGCCGCGGGTGGCACGATTGGCTTCTTGGGTGTGACGGCAATTCGCGAGTTGGTGACGCGGTTGCTTGGTCGGAAGGCGGACTCGATATGAACACGATCAAGGCCATCGCGATCGCTGTGATCATTGCCTTGGTGGGCATCCTGCTGGTGGGAATTCAGCAATACCGCCTTATCGCGCTACAGGGTGACCTGTCGATCCAGGCAAAGGCTACCAAGGACGCTGTCGTCGCTAATAAAGAAAGCGAAGCCACGATCACCACCTTGCGTGCTGAGGCCAAGCGCAATGCCGACTACTCGGTCGACCTGAGTAAGCGACTCAAGGCCAGCGAAGATAAGGCCAAACAAGCGAGGAAAGACTTTGAAGAACTCAAGCGCAACAGTAAGCCTGTTCGTGATTGGGCTGCTCAGCCTTTGCCTGACGGGCTGCGCGGGAAAGCCCCAGCCGGTAGTGGTAAAGACGACGGCGGTAAGGCTGGAGTCGCCCAAGATGGTGCCGTGCGAACGGGTCAGTGAAACCGAGGACGACCTAGCCCTGAACGGCGATTTGTGGGCGTTGAAAGATCGGGCTATCAACCTGCTCGATACTTGCGCTGACCAGGTAGACGCACAGATCAAACGGAGCCACGAGCCTTAGGTTAAGGAGCTGGCCGATCTGATCCTACTAATCGAAGATGCGGTTTCTTGGCTACCTCAGGCCGTATTGATGATTGAATACTAATTAATTTTTCGAGCTTCCCCTGAAGATCTACAGTGGCGGCAGCTAGTTCTATGAGCGCTTCCGAAACCACTGGATCGAGTCCGCCTGACGCTTTCTTCAGTTCTTTAAGCGCCCGAAGAATCAACACAGTTTCTTGGGTTAAATTGTGAATAGATGAGATTGTCAATGTTCACCTCGAGGCAGTGCGTCACTATGGGAAATAAAAGAGTCAGGGAGTCCGATGTGTCAGTTTTCCAGCGTTTTTTTTTACTAAGGGCCAGAAGCAATCTCTGGGCCAATGGCCGTATAAATTACATACCGATATGATTGGACTGGTTCAGGGGGCGCCTCTAGACACTTTTGAGCATGCGGCACTCTACACCTGGAGACGATCATGATCACAGTTCGAGGTCGCGGCTTCGCCGACAATCTGTCCGAGTTGACCGACATCGAGCGGCGCCAGATACCGTTTGCCACAGTGCTGGCTCTTACCGAGACAGCCAAACTGGTTAAGGCCAGACTCGAAGATGAGATGCGGTCTGTGTTCGACAGGCCCACCCCCTACACCATGAACAGCTTGCGCCTGATCCCTGCCACCAAGCAGCGGATGGAGGCCAGGGTGTGGATCAAGGACGAAGCTGACGGCGCCCAACCAGCTACTAAGTGGCTGACCCCCGAGGTGTACGGCGGACCACGGAACAACAAGCGTAGCGAGGCACTACTGCGGTCTCGCGGCATTCTGTCCGAGGGCAAGTTCCTGGTGCCCGGCAGGGGCGCGGCGCTCGATAGCTACGGCAACATCGGGCGCGGCCAACTGCAGAAGATCTTGTCTGGCCTTGGTGCCCAAGGCGATCGGCTGCAGAACAGTACGACAAGCAGGCGCAGCGTGGGCAACCTGACACGCTACTTCGTGTTGAGGAAAGGCCGTAATGCGATCGGCATTGCCGAACGGATCGGCAAGAAGCGAACCGATATCCGTATGGTGCTGGCATTCGTCAGCAAGCCCGGCTATGCACGGGCTCTCGACTTCTTCGGCATCGGCGAGCGTGAGGCAGATGCCCAGCTTGCAGCTCAGTTTGAGAAAGCCTTCGACCGTGCACTCGCTACTCGTCGTCGTTGAGTTCATCGCGCTCTTTCTGAATTCGTCTCAGGTGAGCAATCTGTCCGCGAATCCGGTTCGGCAGGTCGTAGGCAATTTCTATGAGTAAAGCTGAAGTGCCGCCCTGGTGCGTTGCATGGTTTCGATCGCTGTAGAAGATGCCAGCCAACGCCGAAATTCGGGCTGCTTCTGCTGACACATAGGAGTCGTAGCCTGCCATTTGTGCCGCAAGCAAGCGCACACGGCTTAGTGCGCTGGGGTTCGGTTCTGGGCAGTCGTGCTCCGTGAGAATTGACTCGAGTTCACCCAGCGAAGCGAGTATCTGTTGGAGATCATCCATGGCTATTCCTTTGCATATCCCTCCCTCGCGGGCGGAGTTGATTCAAGTCATACACGTTGCCGCAAGTCGGGGGGACGGATCAAGCGCCAATCCGGAGCGGATCATTGAGCTGTACTTCTCGCCATCGGCGAGCTGCTCGCTTGCAACGAACCGTTGAATGGGCCGGCCGATGGATTCAATCCTGTTGAGCCATACGAAGTGTTACGGCGTGACGGCTCGGGGGCTTGACGTGCCACAAAGGGTCCTTTGCCCCCGCCCCCCGGGTTGCGGGTAATTCGAACCCCGGTCTTCAACTATGTATGAGAATTTTAAAGGGGGGTTGGTTGTTGTTTTGTCGGAGCGCTGAAACCCCCGGTTTACAAGGGGTTCAGTCAAAAAAAACACCAACCTGACCCCGGGAAATACCAACCAAACACCAACCGGCTCGCGGAAGCTCCCCGCCTCGTCAATGGAGGAGGTAAATGGAGCCGAAACCGCACTGGCTGAACAAGGTCACCATGGCCGCTAGCCTCGGCATTAGTGTCCAGGCTTTCGATAAGTGGAAGGTCGAGCCGGTCGCCCGGATCGGTCGAGAAAACTTCTACGACGTCCGCTGCATCCTGGACAACCGACTGAAACTGGCCGAGCAAAAAGCGGCAGCCGACGAGCAGCCCGCCGGCATTGATCCGCTGATCGAATACAAATTGTTGGAAGAGCGTCGCGGGCTCACCGCGGCGCAGCGTGTAGGTCAGGAAAACAAGAACGCCGTATCGGCCCGCCAGTTGGTGCCGGTCGACTTCAGCACTTTCGCGCTATCCAGGGTGGTGGCGCAGATCGGTTCCGTTCTCGACACCGTGGCACACAAGGTCAAGCGCAAGCACCCGGACATCGAAGTCCGTCATGTCGAGGCAATGCAGCGAGAAATCGCCTTGGCTCGAAATATCGCCGCCGACCTGGGCGACAATCTGACCGAGATCCTCGATGAGTACCTTGCCACCCTGGATGACTGACCTGCGCAAGGCGGTCAAAGCTGGGTTGGCGGCGCTATTTAAAGAACCGCCTTTAACAGCGGTGGATTGGGCGAACACGCATTTCTATCTGTCGTCTGAATCCTCTTATCAGGAGGGGAAGTGGGAGACGGCGCCGTTCCAGGTGGCCTTGCTCAACAGCATGGGCAACGACCTCATCCAGTTTTTTAACCTAATGAAGTCTGCCCGGGTCGGTTACACCAAAATGCTGATGGCGAATGTCGGCTATAAGGTCCAGCACAAGCGACGAAGCGTTGCGGTTTTTTCGCCGACCGACCCCGATGCTGAAGATTTGATGAAGCAGCACATCGAAACAATGGTTCGGGACGTGCCAACGCTGCTTGATCTGGCTCCGTGGTACGGAAAAAAACACCGGGACAGCTCGCTCAGTTCTAAGAGGTTCCAGAACAAGAAGATGCTCTGGTGCCGCGGCGGCAAGGCCAGCCGGAACTATCGAGGTATCTCCGCCGATGAGGTGGTGTACGACGAGTTGTCGAACTTCGAGCAAAACGTCGAAGGCGAAGGCGCCCCAACGTTCCTCGGTGACAAGCGTCTGGAAGGCGCCACGTTCAAAAAATCAATTCGCGGCTCTACACCCAAGATCAAAGGCACCTGCCAGATCGAAAAAGCCGCAGAAGAGTCGCCCTATTTACTACGATTTCACATCCCGTGCCCTCACTGCGGCAGGGAACAGGACTTGAAGTGGGGCGGCAAGGATTGCGAGTTCGGCATCAAGTGGGAGCGTGATGCTCACGGCGAGATCACCAAGGCCTGGTACGTTTGCGATCACACCAAATGCGTCGTTCTGTACCACGAGATGGTGGAAGCGGCACACCAAGGCCGTTGGATCTGCGAAAAGTCAGGAGTCTGGACGCGCGACGGCATCGATTGGTACGGCGCTGACGACGATCTGAGGTCCACGCCCCGCAGCGTGAGTTTTCACGTTTGGACTGCCTATAGCACTTTCACCACCTGGTTAGAAATGGTCCTTGAGTTCGACAAGGTCAAGGACAACCGGGAAAACCTGATCGCCTTCGTCAACACCACGCTCGGCGAGACGTGGGAAGACGACCAAGGCGAAAAAGTCGACTGGGAGCTGCTCTACGGACGCCGCGAAGTGTTCCCGCAGGTGCCGCTGCGCGGGCTCACTCTGATGGGCGCCATCGACACCCAGGACGACCGCTACGAGGGTCGTGTTTGGGCGTTTGGTGTTGGCGAAGAGGCGTGGTTGGTAGACAAGTGGGTGCTCATGGGCGATCCGGCCAGCGAGGAATTGCGGAAAAAGGTCCGGCTCCGCTGCCGCCAGCACTATGTCCGCGCCGATGGAACCAAAATGGGCGTAGAGCGCTGGTGCTGGGACTCCGGTGGCCACTACACCGACGAGGTTTACGCCGAAAGTCGGGCTCTGGGCGACACCTGGGTTATTCCAGTCAAGGGCGCGAACGTGCCCGGCAAGCCGATCGCCAACTGGCCCAAGTCGCGGAACGCCAAAAAGGTCTACCTCACCGAGGTCGGTACCGAAAACGCCAAAGAGCTGATCTACAGCCGACTGAAAATCCAGCCGGACACCTCTGGTGCGGCGGTGCCTGGGTGCGTTCACCTGCCGGCCAACGACCAGATCTGTGGCGAGGACGAACTTAAGCAGCTCACCGCTGAAACCAAAGAGCTGAAAATTGAGAAGGGCAAGCGGGTGTACCGCTGGACGGCCAAAGGCCGCCGGAACGAGGCGCTCGACTGTTTCGTGTATGCACTCGCCGCGCTCCGTATCAGCCAGCACCGGTTCGGCCTGGATCTGGAAATGCTCGCCGGCACCAAGCGACCACAACCGCAACGCGGGACCCGCAGCAGGGTTCGAGGATGAACATGAAGACAGTTGCGCAAGAACGCCTGGCCGCCGTGCAGGAGGCAATCAACAAAATCCTTAAGGGTGGGCAGAGTGTGCGCTACGGCGAGCGTCAAGTGACCCGGGCCGATCTCGGGACGCTCCGTACTCTCGAAAAAGACTACGCGGCCGATGTGGCCGCCGAAGCCAACCGCAGTCGCGGCCGCAACCGAATCAGCTACATGAGGATCTGACATGGCTTGGTGGACACGTACCACTCCAGAAGAGCGGATGGTGCGTGAAGCCACGCGCACAGTATCCAACCTGGTGCACAGCCAACCCCGCGCGCAGGGCGGTGGTGGTGGAAGTGAAACTCGCTGGCGCGGCGCATCCCGCATGCTCCGTAGCATGGCAAGCTGGATTCCCGGGCTTGGCAGCCCCACGAGGGACTTGAACACTACAGAGCGTAAGACGCTGGTAGCGCGTTCCCGCGACGCCATGCGCAACCATTTGATCGCGCGCGCTGCCATCGTCCGTACGCGGACCAACGTGGTGGGCACCGGGTTGATTTGCCGGCCGCAGGTCGACCATGAAGCGCTTGGCATCACTGAGGAAGCGGCCGACGCTCTCAACGCGCAGATTCAACGGGAGTGGGAGCTTTACGCAGGTGACCCTAGGGAATGCGATGCCGAAGCGACCCTCAATCACTATCAACTGCAAGCGCTGACACTTGTTTCGGCTATGACTGGCGGCGATTGCTTCGTGGCCACGCCGTGGATCGAGCGTCAGGGAACGATTTACAACACCCGCTTGCAACTGATCGAGACGGATCGCGTCAGCAATCCCTTTGGATGCCCCGACAATGAGCGATTGGTCGAAGGGGTGGAGTTCGATGCTTACGGCGCGCCGGTGGCGTACCAGATCTGCAACGGCTATCCGGACGATAAATTCCTGAAATATCCGCTGCGGTGGGAGCGAGTCGAGGTATTCGGCGCCGAAACGGGCCGCCGTCGCGTGCTGCAGGTGTGGTGCGACAAGGAACGCCCGGGCATGAAGCGCGGCGCACCGTATCTCGCGCCGATTCTTGAGCCGCTACAAAAGCTCGAGCGGTACGCCAGCGCCGAATTGATGGCCGCCGTTATTTCCGCGATGTTCACGGTGTTCATCAAGAAAAATGACGACTTCAATGGCAACAACCAAGGCCAAGCCACCTTCGGTGACGAGGATGCGATGCCCGGAAACGAAGGCCCGGCGCCGCTAGAGCTGGGCGAGGGTGCCATTGTCGACTTGGCACAGGGCGAAGAGCCCATGATTGCCAACCCGGCTAGGCCAAACGCCCAGTTTGACCCGTTCTTCTCGGCGATCGTGAAGGAAATCGGCGCCGCGCTGGAGCTTCCGCTTGAAGAATTGATGCTGCACTACAGCAGCAGCTATAGCGCCGCCCGCGCGGCGATGCTTCAGGCCTGGCGCTTCTACACGATGCGCCGCTGGTGGCTGGTCTGCGATTTCTGCCAACCGAGTTACGAGCTGTTTTTTGACGAGGCGGTGGCCTCCGGCCGGATCCGCGCACCGGGTTACCGTGACCCGGCCATTCGCCGCGCTTACACACAGTCCATCTGGATTGGTCCAGCCCGGGGCGCTATTGACGAGCTCAAGGAAGCGAAGGCGGCGCAAGCGCGGATTGATGTCGGAATCAGCAATGAAACCATGGAGACGGCAGCGATGTCTGGCGAGACCTGGCAGTTGGTCAACCGTCAGCGCGCTCGCGAACTGAAGCAACGGCGCGAGAACGGAACCACGCCAGTGGTCGTTGCCCCAGCGCCTACTGCACCCGCCCCGGAACCCCCGCCAGAAGAAGAGGAATAACCCATGCCAAGAGCTTTTGAGCTGGCAAGCGCTCAGCCTTGGCTGATGCTCCCCGATGCCCTGGACAACCTCTTGGCCATTGCGGAGCGGATGGGCGATCCAGTGGCCCTTGAAACGAAGCTCGGGCGAAAGCTGGATAACAGCCAGTCGGTCAGCATTCAGAATGGAGTGGCGGTTGTTCCGGTGATTGGTCCGATTTTCCGATACGCGAATATGTTCACCGAGATCAGCGGAGCCACGAGCACCCAGGTGCTGGCCACCGATATCCGTGCGGCGCTGGATAACCCTGCTGTGCAGGCCATCGTGCTCAACATCGACAGCCCCGGCGGTGTGGCTAGCGGCATCAATGAGCTGGCGGAGATGATCTACGCGGGCCGCGCGCAGAAGCGGATCGTGGCTTACATCGGTGGCAGCGGAGCCAGTGGCGCTTACTGGATCGCCTCGGCAGCTGATGAAATCGTGATCGATGAGACCGGCATAGCCGGCAGTGTGGGTGTCGTGGTGGAAGCGGTGGTCGAAAGCGAAAAGGGCACGGGTCGCACCAGCTACCAGATCGTCAGTCGCAACGCGCCGAACAAGCGGCCAGACATGTCCACCGAAGAAGGGCGCGCGAAGGTCGCCGAAACCGTGGACGCGCTCGAGGATGTCTTCGTAGGCAAGGTAGCCCGCAACCTTGGCGTCGATCCAGAGAATGTGCCTGGCATGGGTGACCATGGCGGGCTCCGCGTAGGAGCCGCCGCCGTGTCGGCAGGTCTCGCGCATCGACTGGGCTCCCTCGAGGGCGTGGTCACCGAGCTTGCCAAACCGGCAGCACCAATCAACAGGAGAAACACAGCTATGAAAGTCAGCACCACTGCTGAGCTGCAGGCGGCCATTGCTGCTGGTGGCGATCTCTCGGTCATCGAAATCAGCGCGCCCGAAAAAGTCGATGTCGATGCTATCCGCAAGGAGTCAGCCGAAACCGCGACTGCTAGCGAGAAAGGTCGCATCGCCGGTATTCAGGCACTGTCGCAGCCGGGCTTCGAAGCCGAAGTTACTGCCGCCATCGACGGCGGCCTGACCGTCGAGGCTGCTGGGCTGTCGCTGTTCAAAGCAGCACAGGACCGCGGCGTGACGTTGGGTAGCATCCAGCGTGATTCGACGGCTGCCGCCGCCGCTTCCGCCGCTGCTGGCAAAGGCAAGCAAGAATTTTCCACCAAATCTATTTGGGCCGGCCGCAAAGGAGCGAAGAAATGAAATATGACATCGTCACTCAGGGTGCTCGCACTGCTGCATTCCTGTTGAATGAGGCGAGCGGCGAGCGCTCCCGCGAACAGATTGTTTTGCTGGCGGGCGCCACTGCCTTCTCGGCTGGCCAGATCCTATCGGTGGGCGCCGACGGCAAGTACATCGCCTTCGCTGCTCCCGCTGCTGGGGAAGCTGTCGAGATCGCGATCCTCTACGAAGGGCGCGAAGCCAGCCCGGACGCCGATCAGCGCGGCACAGGCATTGTGCGTGACTGCGAAGTCATCGAAAGCCTGCTCGTCGGTTTGACCGATTCCGCGCGCACCTCCCTGGCTGCCGCCGGAATCATCCTGCGCTAAGCAGACCCACTCACAATTCAAACCGCCTTCCCGGCGGTTTTTTCGTTTCTGGAGAACGGAATGGCCGATTTGAGCATTTTCGCGGGCGATGAGTTTGGTCGCATCGCTCTCACCACCGCTATCAACCAGCCTGTAGAAGGGCAAGCGGTACCAACTCGCCTGGATACTCTTTTCGAAGAGGAAGGTGTCACCACGACTGCGGTCTTCATCGAGCGCGAAAACGATAGCCTCACACTGGTGCCTGCCGCCGAGCGCGGTGCGCCGAGCGATCCCACCACCGGCCCTGGCCGCGACATGATCCCGTTCCAGACCATCCATCTGCCGACTCGCGCGGTGATCCGTGCTGATGAGGTCCAAGGCATCCGTGCTTTCGGTACCGAGAGCGAGCTGGAAACCGTGCAAGCTCTGGTTGAGAAACGCCTGTTGAAAATGCGCAAGCGCCTAGACGCGACCATTCGCTTTCAACGTGTCGGCGCTATCACCGGCAAGGTTTATGACGCGGACGGTACCCGCGTTCTGCTGGACCTCTATGCCCGGTTTGGGATTGAGCAGCAAACCGTGGCGTTCTCGATGAATGCCAGCGAGACCAAGCTGCTGGCCAAGGTGACCGATGCCAAACGCAAGGCAGAAGACGCGATCGGCGGCACCGGCATCATCGCTGGCTGGCTGGGTATTGCGGGCCGCAACTGGTTCGACTCGTTCACCAACCATGACTCGGTCCAAAAAGCTTTCGACCGCTGGAACGATGGCCAATTCTTGCGTGACGATCATCGCCTGGATGGCTTCAGCTTCGGTGGCGTGAACTGGGAAGAGTTCTACGGCAACTTGGGCGGTGTCCTGTTCATGGATCCTGACACCGCCTACCTGGTGCCGGTAGGCGTTGATGGTCTTTTCATCACCAACTACGCACCGGCGGACTACATGGAGACCGTCAATACCACTGGCGTGCCGTTCTATGCGAGCCAGGAGCCGCTGCGCCACAACAAGGGCGTAGACCTGGAGGCGCAAAGCAACCCGCTCAGCCTTTGCACCCTCCCGCGCGCCATCATCAAGCTTACCAAGTAATGGCCGGCTCGGAGTTCGACGACGCTTTCGGGGATGCGGACGACGAGCTATTCCAGACTTTCGGCGAAAAGGGCGGGGCGCTGTACGACGCCAGGGAAGGTGCGACGCCCTTCTCTGTAGGCGCGGTGCTACAGCGCAACGTCGGATCACCGGACGGCGGCGGTTTTACCGTCGTAGAGCTGGCAGTGGACCTACGCATCCGCGAAGTGCCGAGCCCCTGTAAAGGCGATCTGCTCACCATTGGCTGCAAGCGCTACGTGCTCAACGAGTACATGGGCGCTGATGGCTTGATCAATCGTTTCTCGCTGATGCCTTCGGAGGGTCGATGAAAAATCTCATCACACTAGGCCGTCGCGCGTTGATCCAGCGGCTCTCAACGATCGTGCCCGCTGCGGGTTATTTCACAGCCGTCGGCGCCAACGTCAAAAGCGGCTGGTTCAACGAGGTCCTGCAGGAAAAGGGCGTCGCCTTCCCGCTAATCGTCGTTCAGAAGGCAAAGGGTCTTGCGCCTCAGCCAGGGCCGCACGCAATCAAGATTTTTTCGGGGTTCAACGTTGTCGGGGCGGTCAATGTGGACCTGAACGATTACGAGGATGCCTCTGAGGAGCTAGAGCACGATCTGCTGCGGTGCCTGATGCCTCAGATGGCGATCTTGCCCGATTGGCTGCCAAAGGGGATATCGGGCATCACGGTGGGTGCGCCTGAGTCATTTCCGCCGGCCGAAGGTGTACGCGCCGCCAGCGTGCTGATACCGGTGCATCTGCACACCATCATCCAGGAGCCACGACATGGCCGATAAAACAGAAGGCACTGCGGTAGCGGTGGAGCGCGCTGTTCCGCGCTTCGAAGTGAAGCTGCTCAAACCACATACCCACGAACGCGTGGACCTGGAATCAGGCGCCACCATCAAAGTAACCGCAGAGCAACGCGCCTGGCTGAAGAGCTTGGGCGTCATCGCTGGCGACATGCAGGAGAAGTAAAACATGGCACGCGATATCGAAACGTTCGTGGTCGGCGGCTTGGTCAAGATGCGCCTGTATGGCGTCGGCGGCGCTTTCACCCCGGTGGGCCTGGTGTCCACGCTGGTCCAGGCAATCGAGAAATCCGACATCACCCTGGCCGACACTACTACCCCGCAGGGTGGCGAGTATGACGCGCTCAGCCGTATCACCAGCATGAGCCTGACCATGAACTGGCGGGAGCTGTACACCTCCAACTTGGCGGCCATGTATTGGGGCGACGTCACCAAGGTTCCTGCCGCGACGGTAACCGACGAGACCCACGTTGCGACCAAAGGCGGCACCCTCCTGCTCGATAAGATGCCGCTGATCATCACCAGCGTGACTGCCTCCACCGGTGGCACCACTTACGTGGACGGTGACGATTACCAGATGACCGGCGCCGGCCTGGAAATCCTTGAGGCGGGCGCAATCGCTGATGACGCCGAAATCAAGGTCACCTACAGCGCTGCGGCCGTCGACGTAATCGAGGCACTGACCAACAGCGGCAAGGTATACGAGATCCTGTTCGAGGGTGCCAACGCCGCCGGCACCAAGCTGCGCATGAACCTGCAGTACTTCCGTTGCCAGCTCAGCCCGGCCGCGAGCGCCGACTGGATCAGCACCGACGACTTCATGGGCTCTGAAGTGGTCGCCAAGGTGCTTTCCGACCCGGCCAAGGTCGGCGCCGGCAAGTCGAAGTACATGAAGATCATGAAGGAAACCGCCAGCGTGTAACGCGTGCCGGCCCGCTCCGGCGGGCTGGGCCTTTTGGAGAGACGCTGCATGATTCAAGAAACGAATTCCAAGGAGCTGCTGATAGGTGATCTGCGGGTTATATGCCGCGAACTCACGGTTATGCAGGTTCGCAAATGGCTTGAGGAAGCCAGTCAGCCGACCTCGCTGGATACCGTATCAGCAGTGCTTTTCAAGGATTGCACCATCAGTGACATCCTGCGAATGACTGACCTCACGGATGAGGCGATCGACCAATTGAGGCCTTCCCAGGTGGAGGTTGTGATTGACACCTGCAAGGGGCTGAACCCGCATTTTTTCGGCCTACTGGGGCGTCTGACAAATGCCCTCCAGGCCAGAGCCTGAAAAACCTCGACCGGTCATTGAACGCGTTGATCAAGCTGGGCCATTCCAACGCGTTTTACTACCCATGGTCCTATTACAGAGCAGCCATCGACGCCGCTAAGTGAGTACTCGTGCGCGACATCGAACTGAAACTGACGGCGGATCTGGACTCGGCAACCAAGAATGTCGGCGGCTTCCGGAAAGAGTATGCCGAAATGGTTCGGGCGGTAGAGAAGCCCCTTCGCCAGATCAATTCGTTCCGAGAGCTCGAAAGCACTCTTGAGAAAACGGGTAGAGGCATCACCACTGCGCGCGATGCTGTTCGGGCGTTGGGCGATCAGATGGCCGCCACGATCTCACCGACCCGGCAGTTGCAGAGCGAATATCGGGACTCCGTGAACCAGCTGAAAGTCCTGGAGCGGCAGGAGCAAAGCCAGACGACTCAGTTGGGGCGGATGCGCAAGGAGCTTCAAGCCGCGGGAGTCGATACCCGGAATCTCTCTGGGGAACAGCGTCGGCTGCAGTCGGATCTTTCGCAAAAGCTTGTTGTTGGCCAGCGTGACAAGGGTATCCAAGATGCCCAGGTCAATCTGGGTATTGCCAAGTTCTCGAGCACCAGCGCTGAGATTGCGCGCTTGCAATCCGACTTTCAGTTGTTGCGTTCGACCGGGAAGCTTTCCGGCACCGAAATCGCGATCGCGCAGAACACGTTGCGCCAAAGCCTAGCGGCAGCGTCCGCGCAGACAGCCGAGCTTACTGGAGCCACCAAGATATGGAACACCAGCCTAAGCGATGTTCGGGGCCAGATCCTTGCCGGTGCTGTGGCGTTTGGCGGCTTTGCTCTTGCGGCCTCCAAGGGCTTTTCGACCTATGCCGATTTTGAGCAACAGATCGCTGCTATCGGCACTATCACTGATTTGAGCGACAAGCAGCTATCCGGGCTTTCCCAAGGCATCCGTGGCCTGAGCCTAGATATGGGGAAGTCCGCCAAGGAGAGCGCCTCTGCAGTCTATGACCTGCTCGGTAGCGGTGTAGCAACAGCTGATGCCATGAAGGTGCTGGAGCAGTCGACCAAAGCCGCTGTGGCAGGGATGAGTGATACGAAAACTGCCGCTGGCGTAGGTGTGTCGATCATCAACGCCTATGGCGAAAGCATGGACAACTTGGGCCTGCGATACGACCAGTTGTTCGTGGCCATCAAAGACGGTGTTGTCAGCTTCGACCAGCTCGCCGCTGGTCTTGGCCAGGTTCTGCCGACGGCGGCAGCCGCAGGCGTTAGCTTCTCGGAGGTTGGTGCAGCTATTGCCAGGATGACTGTTCAAGGCATTCAGGCGCCGATTGCGATTACCGCCTTGCGCAGCGCCATCAACCAGCTTGCTTCGCCTGCCGTTGAGGCCAGAAAAGCCATGGGCAAGCTTGGGATCGAGTGGAAGGGCCTATCCGCCACGCTTGAGCAGATCGCTTCCAAAAAGCTTGGGTTTGATGCGCTTGCGCAGATCATCCCTGAAACTGAAGGCCGAACTGCGATTTTGGCGCTGACCAAGGACTACGCCGGCTTCGTGAACCAAGTTAAAGATATGGAGGCGGCGGGCGGAACTACGGAAAGAGCTTACGAGAAGATGAGCAAGACCCCTCAGGCGCAAGTTGAAAAATTCAACGCTGCGTTGGAGGATCTAAATATATCGTTCGGCAAAGCTATTGCAGCCGGCCTCCCATTAGTGGCGTTGGCTCGGGATATCATCAATGCCTTCAATGGACTAAACGATAATCTAAAAACTGGGATTTTGAGCTTTGTCGCTTTTGGCGTCGGGGCAAAAGCTGTTGGTGCGGCTCTTTCTGCCGCGCGTTTGGCGTTCACGGTCCTTTCCGGTGGTACGGCGGTGGCGGCCGCGCAGCTTGGGCTGGCGGGGACTGCGATGGATTCAACGGCCGCAAAAGCGACAAAGCTGAATGGTGTTTTAAATTCCACTGCAGGTGGCATCGTCCGGGGAGGCTTGTATGGGATTTTGATATCCCAGCTGAGTCAGCTGTATGGCATGTACCAAGAGATGGAGGAGTTTAATCGCGTACAGAAGGAGACCGAGAAAGGCATCTCCGATCTGATCGCGAAAAATGTGCAATACAAAGACACGATAATATCTCAGCCGGCTGTTATTCAGGCGATGACGGAAGCTGAGAGAAAGTCATACGTCGAGCGCCTGAGAAACGCGCAGACCTACTACTCGAAGCTTGCCGAGCAAATAAGCAGGGCCGACGCAGAAAAGAATGGGGGTTCTGGTCCGGTCGATCCAGATGCGCTCGCAGCTGCAAGAAAAGCGCGCGAATATGGCAAGGCGCTTGAGCAGGAAACATCGTACGAGAAAGAACGCGTCGCGGCCGCTGAGGCCAATAGCAAAGAACTGGTGACGATCCAGACCAACCTGCAAACAGATCTGAAAACCCAGCTTGATAAGCAGGTAGCCGCCGAAAGGACTGCGTTGGCCGCTGTGAAAAAGGCCAAGAAAGATCAGCTCGATACGCAGAAAAAATACGCTGCAGCTATTGCGGATCTCAATTCGTCTGGCGATAAAGAAGCAAGCTACGGCGCAGCGCAGGACCTAAAGGTTAGCGCTCAGCAGTCTCTGCGCGCTGGCGATACCACTGCCGCGAAAAAGAAAGCCGATGATGCCCTGAAAATGCTTCAAAGCCTGGCCCAATCAGGTGAAAACACCTATGGGTTTGAAGGCTTCATGAAGGAGCTTCAGAGTATTGAAACTGCGGCCGACAAAATCAATTTGGATAAGGCCGAAGACAGTTTCAAAACTGCTACGGACAAGGTCAAGGCTCTAAAGGCGGAAATTGCCGACCTGAAAGTAATCACGATCACGCCGCAGTTATCAGAGGAGGCCTTGGCCAAGGTCAAAAAGCAGCTCAGGGACCTCCAGCTGTCGCTTGGCCAACAGCCATCTCCCGAGCTCGGGGTAGCGACAGGAACCAACTTGGCCAATGATTTGGTCAAAAAGGTAAGCAGCACGACTTCGACTGATCAAACGGCTACGCCAGTGACGGCGGTTCAGCCGAAGAAACTTTCTTATGTGCCTGGCAAAGATAGCTACTCGCAGGATGAGCTGGGAGTTAAGGTCCAACCGGTTGTGGCTCCTGGCGCGCCAGCCTCCATCGAGGATCAAATCGACGATCAGGGCGATATCCCGGTTGAAGTCGATCCGGTGGCGCCGGCTGACTCCACCGACGACCTTGATGTTCCGGTGCAGACGGAACTGGATCAAAGCTCCGTTTCCGAGACGCAGGCCGCTGTTTCAGTAATGGCTGAGGACCTTCGGAAGCGGTTGACGGTGCCCGTAAGCGTTGTCGCTACCTCGTCCGGGGATCTGGCTTCGAACACCTCAAGCGATTCGACTGTGCCGGGGTTTGCCTCCGGTGACATGGTTCGCGGTCCCGGTACCGGCACAAGCGATAGCATTCTCGCCCGGTTATCCAATGGTGAGTTTGTCGTTCGTGCAGCGGCAGTCAGGCATTACGGAACTGATCTCTTGCGATCGATAAACCAGCGTAGCCTTCCAGGGTTTGCGGTGGGCGGAGAGGTCGGCGCGAGGCTCGCTCCAAGTGTTTCTGCGCCAAGCCAAGCGCTTCTCGATATGGCAAATCCCCAAGCCTCCGAATCTCTTGGAAGCTTTACGCTGAACATGGGTGGGGAGACGTACCAGCTGCAGGCCCCACAGCAAGATTTCCAGCGGTTGATACGGAATCAGCGGATCAAGTACGGAAAGTCTTGATCCATAACGGAGTGATTACTTCGCTCAGCAGACCCGCTTCGGCGGGTTTTTTCATTTCTGGAGTAATGGATGAGCCTTCCATTGGTGACCTTGGGCGGTATCCCCATTGTTCTGCACGCTGGCGCGCCCGATCAGTCGGACACGCCGCTATTGGGTGAATCTGTCATTCGTCTGTCCGACGGTACCGGCGTCAAGATGACCCACTGGGGCAAATCGGCCGGCACCATCAGCGGCCAAGGCTGGATGCCCCCCGGGCTGGACGGCCTTGACTACAGCCAGCCGCTTGAGCTTCGGCTCACGTCGCAAGAGAGCATCGTCGGCGATGCGCGCGAGTTCGCACTCACCAGCACGCCGCGCGATGACCAGGCGCCATGGGCATTTGCCCTGGTCGGGACGCAGTGGGTCGAAACGGGCTGCAGCTTTGTTTCTGACGTGGCCACTGCCGATCTGGTGGTGGGCGCCTCGAAGTACATGGTGCATTGGATGCCGATTTACAGCGTCTTCGCCAGCAAGCCCCCAAAAACACAAAGTTCCGGCCAAGGCAGTTTCGGCTGGACCATCACCTGGGAAGAAGTCTGATGCTCAACGGCGGCCCTATCAATTCTGGCCCGCTCAACGGTCTCGGCAGCCAGACTTCTGGCTCGGGCGTTACGCAGCCGATCGTGCCCGGACTCGCATTTCGCTGGCAGCTTCGTGTCATGGTCGGCGACGTCGATATGAGCAGCAGGCTCTCGGGTCAGGTCACTGTCGACCGAGAGCGGGGCGCTGCGGGCGTGGCCAGCTTCACGTTGCAGCTGACTGCTGGCGCGGTCCTGCCCATGGACTGGGTCGGCCGGGTGGTGACTATCGATTACGAGACAACCTCTTCGGGTGTCTCCATCGCGAAGCGTCGGTTTACCGGGCGTATCGTCACGACAGAATGGGGCTCGCTGACGCGCCTGCTGGTGTGCAACTGTGGCGACCAGCTGCAGCAGCGCATCGAGAAACTCAGCGTGGCGGCGGTGGACGAGCTCATCCCGTCCTACTGGTCTTTGGAAGTGTTCGAAGATCCTGAAGGCCGTAGCCGATGGGACTATGCGCAAGAGCGTTTAACCGCGGTGCAATCCAGCCTGGACTCATCCGCCGATGGCGATCTGCGGCTGAGCACCTGGTATGCATCAGATGCCGCTGACTTCACCTTCGGCGCCGGCACCACCGTGTATGACTCAGTTCAGGTGAGCTACGCGGATTTGACCAGCCTCACCAACACAGTGATCGTCGATGCGAGCTATCGGTTCTCGCGCCTCAAGCAGCTGAATCAGCTTTACAGCTGGAGGCACCCTGATACGGATGGCTTCACCGGCACCCAGGGCTTTTGCTTATGGCGTCCGGACAGCACCGAGTTGCCCGACGTGGCGATGATCAAAGAGGCGTCCAGCAGCGCGGGGCTCACGATCGCGAGCGTGCCAGACTGGTACCGCGTGATTCTCAGCACGCCCGATCCCTGCGGCAACGGCCAACCTTGGGTCAACAACTACGCAGATCTCCTGCTGGGCTTCACCCTGACCGGTGCGCGCCGCTGGGCCCAGGCGGTGACCGAGAACTACACCATGACGGTGGTGGCGCAGACCAGCGTCGACCAGGCCGGCGAGGTGATCAGCCGCGAATCGCTGTCGATCGAGTACACCAACGATCTGGCCGACAACTGGGAAAGCACGGCCTTCGGAATTGATGCCACCGGCGCGGACCCGGGCAGCAATGGCCACGTCGATGAACGGGACGAGGTTCAGCGGGCGTCGGCCTTTGAGTGCCTGCTGGCGCAGGCCAAGACAACGATCATCGCAGCGCACAGCGCCACGAAGATCAGTTGGGAGGTGCCCACCAGCATGGCCATGGATATCGACCTGGTGCACACGCTGGCTATCGCGGATCAAGGTATAGGTGCCCGCGCGCGTTGCTGCCACGTGTACGACACGTTCGACCTTGCCGCCGGCACAGCCCTCACCACGCTGACTATCGCGGTCATGCGCGGCGGTGGCGACGTCAGTGATCCACTGGCAGCGCCGGCCTTCGTGGTGGAGCCGCAACCTGAACCAGAAGCGGCGAACCCGCCAGGCGCGAACCTACCGACCCAGCTCGGCGGCAAGAAAAGTTCGCCGGTGTATGACGACGCTGTCGATGGCTTCGCCGGCAACTACGACAACGCTGACCCGACGCTTCCGGTCTTCACGCGACGGTTTCAGATCACCGCTACCGAGATCGCCGACGTGGACCGGGACGAAAAGACGGTTCCCATCGCCACGACTTATCGCGTCGCGGTGCCGAACGATTACCTGGAGCTCTAGACCATGTCCCTGGAAAGCGAACGCCGTGCGATTGGCACGGCCATTGAGGCCGAGCGCCGCGGCTCGGGCAACCAAATTGCCAGCGACCTCGATCGCCTTAGCGGGGTCACCCGCAAGCTCACGGCCCTGTCGCTGCTCCCGTCCAAGGGCACGCTCACGGCAAAGAAAGGTGTAGGGACGTGGGACCCAGCCAACGTACCGAGCACGGGCGGCGGCATTGCCAGCCCGCTGTCCGAAACGGATTACACGGTGCGCGAGTACTGGCCCAAAGGGCTGTTGAGCAGCGACGGCTTGTTCAATATCCCCGCCCTGAAAACACTGAAGATGACCGACAACGACGGCGCCGAGGTGATCTTGAACTTTGCGCAGCCGGTCACGGCCTCGACGCCATAGGAGCTGTGAATGCGCTTTATCAACAACTGGATCACTCAGCTTTCGAACCCTATGACGGCCGCCACGGCGTCGCTGCCTATCCCAGCGGCAGCGCTGGAACGCCTCGGCGATGGGGAGTACCTGCTGACGCTGGTGAACTCTGCCAACCCGGTACAGCAGAACGACTGGGAGGTCGTGAAGGCGACGGTGGCCGGTGGGGCGGTGACTGTTGCTCGCGGGCAAGAGGGCACCACTGCCCAGTCATGGCCGCCGGCAACGATTGTCTATTGCGGGATCACGGCGGGAACGCTGATGCAGATCAACGCGGCGATCGAGGCCTTGTCTGCTCGGGTGACGGCGCTCGAAGGCGACGGTGGGGGCGGAACGCCTTCGCCGGACGGCGGCTTGGTGGATTCGGATGGCAACACCTTGGTCGATGACCAGGGCAATCAACTTTCAGGGGCATAGCATGGCAAGCGTTCAACACATCGTCACTGGCATTACCAACCCCACCAGCTCGCCCCCAAGCGTAGGCGCGCACTACATCAACACCTCGACCGGGCAAAAGTGGCTTGCTTCGGGTACCAACCTGGTGGCCGATTGGGGACTGCCGTTGCCTGGCACTGCGCAGATCTCCGGCACCGACGTGAGCGAGTTCACCTTGCCCACCGACGGCACCGTGTCGATTTGGCGTGTTACCGGTGCGCTGGACCGGGTTTTAATCTTTCCAGCCCTACAGACGCCCGGGCTTTATACAGTCGAGCTGATTGCCGAGAACGTACAAGCCTCTGCGCTTTCATTGATCGTGGCCCACCCCGATGGGGGCGGGCTGGTCAATTTCAGCAATCTGCCGGTGAAGCCCGCCGAGAGCAAATATTTCAAGTTTCATTGCTGGGTGGGCGCTGACGGATACCCCTATTGGACGTTGGTGGAAAGCGGCTCGCTCAGTGCCTCGTATGAGGCGGTGACGGATGTTACCAACGCGACCGTAGATCTTGTCTACGATGCCTCTCAGCCGCTGACGTACTGGACTATCTCAGACGCCACGGCGCGTTCGATCTCGTTTCCGTCGTTGAGTACCTACTACACCGCAACGCGTGATTTGGTGATAAGGAACGACTCTAGCAGCGCGGTGACAATCACCGTTTCCGGCAATGGGCAACCGCTGAAGGACAACACGTCGTTGAACATTCCAGCCAACAGCGCGGTCATGTATCGCCTGGCGTATTACACCGGCTCGGGTGTCCGGCGCTGGAGCATTATGTCCACAACCGTTCTGTAGGTGACCTATGCAGCGCACTCTGGTCTGGCCCTGGCACGGACGCATAAAGAACGGATCGCTCGTCCTGCCGAACGGTGAGGAGCGGCAGTATGCGGGGCTTTCTACTTCCGTTACGGCGGCCTTTGGCCCGGGCGACAACCATCGGATCGTCGTAACGGGTATCGAGCCGCTCAGCGCCGAGGAGGAAGCACGTACGCCGATAGGCGGCGAGTACTGGGCAGGGCGGGCATTGTCCACAGCGGGCATTTTGTACAACCAGCAAATCGGTTGGATTTACCAGGCGAAAGATGGCAACCGCTGGGCTGTGAACTTCGGCACCCGGACGATATCTGCCGCGTCGTCAACGTTTTCGCTGGTGTTCACCCGCTTCGGCGAGTTCGGGAGTCCGGCGGAGACCTTTACCCGGTCGTTCAGCGCGCCGATCGGCCAGTTGTCGGCCAAGGACCGAGCCAAGTTTTCTGTAGAGCTTGGTGGTCAGAGCAACGTCACTATGCGGCTCCATGCTGTCAGCGATACCGGGCAGAACGTGGTGCTTGCCTGGATGGCCTACAACAACGAAGGACAGGCCAGTATCGACTCGATGCCGCGGGCCTATGCATTCCTGAAGCTCTCTCTAGATGGAAGCATGGAAGGGCTGCTGGTTACCCAGGATCTGCTCTACGGGCCCGATCAAGTTCGTGTGGATGGCGATTACCCAAACCAGTCCTATTACTCGATCGAGTCCGCTGGCAGCACCATGATTGAAAAGGATCGCGAGCCGATTGTTGATGAAAACGGCGCGGAGGTTGGCCATACGGTCACCTACGAATACAGCACCGAGGTCACGCTCAAGTCTCAGCCGAACGCAGGGCTGTACTTCTTCCCCGGGCCGGTGGAGTTCACACGCTTGCAATCGTGGATTGTGGCCGTGGGATTTGTGGGCGAGGAGCCTATGCCGTGCACCCTGAAATGTTCGCTCTCCGCTTCACGGTCGATGGTGAGCCTTAACTGGGTCACCGATACGGATCAAATCCAGCGCGAGTTCAACACGGGGCATATCGATATCGTACAGCCTGGCGCGGGGCATATTGCCGGTGGCGGCAGTAGTGGCGGATCACTCAACGTGTCGTGGGAGTCGGCTGGGACGACCTGGGCAAAGTCCATAACGTTCTCGACAGTTAGCCAGGTGGAAAACGATACCGTCACGAATTTGCAGATCTTCGACGGTGAAGAAAACACTTACCCCAACCAGGGATATGGCGCCGTCGGTTTCTTGGGCGACGGCAGCCTCTGGACGGATGAGGCCAACAAAGTGTTGGTCTCTTCCGGGCTTGGCATTTCCATTCGCCAATGGAAATTTGATTTTTACAGCAACAATCTGCTGGGCCTTTCATACCGGAAGAATACTGAGGCCTACCAGTTCATCGGTGGACTGACCATCGACGGGCTGGTCGCACAGGCCGGCGCGTACCCATCGACCGTGCGCAACTACGGCAGTTATCACCCCTTTTCTCAGCAGTTGGTTATCGGTTCAAGCACACCGGTCAACTGGGTCTAAAACATCCCTGAACAAGGAGCAGCCAGCCATGCAGCCGGCCCGCCAAGACCTGCCCGTTATTCCGGGAGCGACGTACCGCGACATCATTCGAATCATGCAGCCGGTCTGGGTCTACCGAGACATCACGGCTATCAGAGGCTCCCCGGCAGTGTTCACTGTGCCTAGCCACAGCCTCGAATCGACCTGGCCTGTCTGGGTGCGTGGCGTCCAGGGGATGCCTGACGCTAACCGCGAGCCCGATCGGCAGCTACCGCACACCGCCAAGCTCCTGACCGCCGACACGCTGGAAATCAACTCGCTATCGGTGGCAGGGCTCCGGCCCACCGGTGGCCAGCTTATCTACCGCAGGCCGGTCGACCTTTCCGAGTCGTCGGCAGCCATGACGATCTGGCGCGGCGATGAAGTGGTCCTGATGCTGGCGCAGGACGATGGTCTGGCAGTGACCGCCGCCGGAACCATCGAGCGTGTGCTCACCGCCGAGCAAACCGCGTTGCTGGTAGGCGACGACCTCACCTACACCCTCGACATCACCTTCGCCGGGCCTACCGTGACGCGCTATTTCACTGGTGCCGTGGGCGGCCCGAACTGTGGCGCCCGCGCTGGTGACGCGATCGTGACCCTGGGTGAGCAGGGGCCGCCAGGCATAGGCGCTGCCGAGATCAGTGCCGACCCCAACAACCGCATCACCTTCGGCACCGACCTGAAGCTCTACGTCGCTGACGATCTGATTCCTGACCCGCTGGCCTACTACATACTCGCAAAAGGATAAATCCATGTCGCTCGAAACCAAGATCATCGCTCTGGCCCAAGCTATCGGCGCCGATGTGAAACTGCTGAAGACCAATATCGGCGATCTGACCGCGCTGCCCACGACTGCCAAAAACAATATTGTCGCCGCCATTTCGGAGCTGTACGGCCTGCTCGGTTCCTCCGGCGCAGTGATCGACGATACTGCGGGCGCTGGCGCAACCTCTGTCACCTGGTCGGCGGACAAGAGCACCACCTTCGTGGGGAATGCTGTATACGCGCTGCGTACTGAATTGACTGCCGGCGCCGCCGCTGCGCTCGATACCTTCGCCGAGCTCGCTGCCGCGCTGGGGAACGATCCGAATTTCGCCGCGACCATCGCGACTGGCCTGGGCAACCGCGTGCGCGTCGACGCCGCGCAGACGTTCACCACCGCGCAGAAACTCCAGGCACGCACCAACATTGATGCGGTGGGCACCGCCGATATCGGCGATACCGAGCACGATTTCGCGGCCGATTACGCTACTGCCAAGGCCTAAGCCGTGAGCTTGATCGCGCGGATAACCGCGCTGGCCCAGGCGGTGGGGGCTGATATCAAGTCGGTGAAGGCGCAGATCTCGGCAGCGGCCACAGCGCTGGCGGCGAACGTGCGGGGCACAGTGCTGACCGGTTTCGTGACGACCACGAACGCAGCGGTGGTCGCAACCGATACCGTGCTGGTGGCATTCGGCAAGATTCAGGCACGGATCAATGCCTTGGGTACGGCGGCGAATGCGAACCTGACGACGTCCGTTACCGATACCACCGCAGGACGTGTCTTGAAGGTGGGCGACTTCGGGGCAAATGGCGGTGATGCAATAACTCTGGCCGTGGGTATAGCGTGGAATACCATCATAGTTCCAAGTGAGTACCTGATATACGGCGCTACTGGTACCAACGCTGCAACGCCATATGCTTTTATAAAGGTGTCCAAAAACTCCACGGTAATCAAGCAGGTAGCTTACGATATATTGAGCACTGCTGTTTTCTCCCGGTACAGCACCGACACCGGCTCGACTTGGACTGCGTGGGATAGTAGCAGCTACGGGCGTTCCAACATCGTCGGCGCTGTATCCCAGGCAAGCGGCATACCTACAGGCGCTGTCATCGAGACAGGGACCAACGCCAACGGCAGCTACACTAAATTCGCAGACGGGACGATGATCTGTATTGGGGTCTCCCCCGTACAAACTACTAATAACCAATATAGTGCCACTGGGATTTACTACGCCGCAAACGCCTACCAGAGTTTCCCGGTAGCGTTCGTAGGCACTCCGCGCGTGATGATGATGCCTATTGCTCAGACTGTCTCGTTCAGTTGGGTTGCCTCGGATGCCACCCCAAGTAACCTTAGCTTTACATCGCGCTTAGTCGCTATGGGCCTTAATGCGACAGCGCAAATATCTTTCGTAGCAATCGGACGGTGGTTTTAATGAAAATCAATCTTTCCCCAGTACGACGTGATGATTCGCTTGAACTGTCCGTGACCGGCGCGGTGGTCACCGTAAATGGCGAGCCCTTCGACTTCTCTCAGATGGCCGATGGCGACACGCTGCCGGCCAGCGCGATAAGTTCGCAGTGGTTCGTGGGAGACGTGCACAAGACTGATGGCGAGCTCGAACTGACGCTGATCTTGCCGCTGCCTACCAACTACAGCCCTGCGCAGGCATTCCCGGCGCCGCTGCTGGTCACTGCCGATGGGGCCGTAGCGCTGCCGCCACCATTGCCACTCACAGATCCCGACCCCGAAGCCATCGAGGAACCTCAAGCATGAGCGGAAAAATCGACTGGTCGAGCCTTAGCACCGCGGCGACCAAGGCGGCTGCAGCAAAAGCAGAGTTGCAGAGCACCTTCGAAGCACAGGTGCAGACCCACCTAGACGATGCGGCCAAGGCCAGCGGCTACGACAACATCATGACCGCAGTGAGCTATGCCGAAGAGCCAGCGGTGACCAAGTTCCAGTCGGATGGCCTGGCCTTCCGCGCATGGCGCTCGAAGGTGTGGGCCTATGTCTATCAGGCCTTGACCGAAGTGAATGCGGGAACCCGCGAAACGCCGACGGTTGAAGCCTTCATTGCCGAACTGCCGCCGCTGGAAGCCGCCGCCACCTGATTCCCTAAATAGGGAAGCCGCACCCGCCTTGAGCGGGTTTTTTATTGCCTGGAGAAAGCCATGCCCAATGCGTCCCGCGGGGTTCGAAACAGGAACCCCGGCAACATCGACTTCAACCCGCGCAACGACTGGCAGGGCCAACTTGGCCTTGAGGTCGGCGTGCTGTCGCCGCGCTTCGCCCTGTTCGATTCGCCCGAGAACGGTATCCGGGCCCTGGGCAAGCTGCTGATCAACTATCGCGGCAAGGACGGCATGCCCGGTATCGGCGCACCTGGTATCGACACTGTGCGTGAGACGATCAGCCGCTGGGCGCCGGGCAACGAGAACGACACCGAGGCCTATATCAAGGCCGTGGCCCACGCCGTTGGTGTCGAGTCGAATCAGCCGATCGACATCAAGAAGCCTGCGGTACTGGTAGGCATGGTCACCGCCATCATCATCCACGAGAACGGCGGCAATCCCTACGCGCCGGCCACGATCGCAGAAGGCGTGCGGCGGGCGCTCGCATGACGGCGATCGCCACCCCGTGGCATCTCCCGTACGTCGGCAACGGCCCGGGCCAGTTTTCCGTGGTGCCGCCTCTGCTCCCCTACAAGGTGGGCGAGTGGGCGCTGCTTGACGACCTGATCTACACGGACAAGGCAGGCAAGCAGCACGTCTGCCCGCAGCACTTCATCACCGATCTTGCCTCGATCCCTTGGCTCGCCGAGCCGATCTTCAACACGGTGGACTCCCGCATCCCCGGCGTCATGCACGACTGGCTTTATTGCTCCCAGGCGCTGCCCCGCGCCGAGTGCGACGCACTGCTCAAGGAAATGCTGCTGGTCACCGGCTGCGACCCTGTGCGGGCGAACCTGATCTATGCCGGCGTGCGGGTTGGCGGCTGGAAGCGGTATGCGGCCTGCACGGGCGGCCCCAAGCGCGAGGACTTCGCCTGGGAATACATGACCCCGCAGGAAGTGCTGCTCTATGAGTCTGCTTACAAGTTGGGCGGCGTTCACGGCTGACAACGGCCTGCCTGATCTCTACTGCCGGTTCAACCTCGACGCCTGGGGCACGGCCGTAGCGGTCACGGGCAAGGCCTGGATCGCAACCGGCGCCGGCCAACTTCTGATTTCCCTCAACTGGGCGTTCTAGCCCGTATCCGCTGAACCCAACTGGAGAAACACCACATGAGCATCATCAACAAAATCAGTGAAGCCCTGACCATCCTGAACACCGTCGTAGCGTTCGCCGAGAAGGTGAAGGCCATCTTCGGTGTGACCGACAGCGACGACCTGACCGCCAAGCTGGCCGGGGCCGAAGCGGTACTGACTGCCACTCAGGAAGCTCTGGACGCCGTAGCGCCGGCAGTCCAGTAAGCGATCTTGGGCGGCGATCTCATCTGCCATTATTGACTAGATCGCCGCCCAACGCTGACACCCAGCCCTGAGAGCGCTGTAGAGCTACGCCGAGGTCTGTCACGCGCCAATACCGTTAAAGCGATCGTCGAGCTGCACTGACGGAGAAGCGAATTAGGGCCGGCAGGGTGTCGTTAGTCTGATCGACCGGCTGCGTACGCCCATACAGCACGCCTAGTCGACAAAGGTGCACGACCACTTGCGCTATGCTGAGAGTTCGGATTCGTGGTATACAGTTCGCATTTTCGATGGCAAATGGATATGCATAAGGAGAGGGTTGTGTCTCAGGAAACTACACTTAAGTTTCAAGTTAGTCTGTTTGGCGATTTTGCCAGCTATGGTGTGACTGAAGATAATATGCGCAAGTGTTTTGAAAGTTTTTTTAAGCTTCAGATGCTTCCAAATCAAGTTCAGGAGCTCAACGCGGCGATCGGGCAAACTACACCGAGAATCTCTTTGCAGTCGATGGGTAGCGGGATTATGGTTAATCTGCTTAGTGATCGCTTAGATGTTATAGCAATGCCGATGCCTGGTAATCCCGCAGCAGGATTGTCCTTTCAGCAGTTTGTTGAAAAAGGGTTGCCGGTTGTAGCTGAGATGATCAAGCTTTTTCCTGCTGAAGTTAGTCGAGTGGGCGTTATTTATGAGGGGCTGATGGCCCAGGTTTCGGTTGACAAGCTCAACTCACTCAGAGATTCATTCCTTGGGCCTAAGCTTGCGTTTGCCGCTGGGATGCAAACTAATGAGTGGAGTGTCAGAGATGTCGTAGTGAGTGAGGTGGCCGGTGTTTCCTCTAATTTTATATACGCTTTGCAAAGGGTGAGGGCTCAGATCACTGATATGGCCGGCCATAAGGAGCAAGAGTCTCTCCATCTTATGGTTGACGTTAATAGTACTCCTGGGTGTGGGGCCGTATTTAATAATTTTGCGGTTGTTCAGGATTATGTAAATAAATCCCTCGATGTTCATAAGCAGATCAAGGGTGAAGTTGAGGGGCGCGTTCATGGCTAATCCCTCGTCGTCGATCCGGAACTCACTCGACTCTAGTAAGCTGCGTTCTCGCGTCAGCTTCGGCTCTGCTTCGATACTCCCAGGTGTCGTCCAAAGTGAAAATACAGTTGCCGAAATTCTTTCTGAGCCAAGCGTGCAGTTTGATTCTGTAGCATCAGGCACCAATTCGCCCATGCTAACGAGCGAAAAATCGATCTCTCCTGATCGGCTCAAATTCAAAAAGGGATTTCGTGACTGTCTGATTGGGGACTATTCGGATTATGGTACAAAGTCCATGGCTGAGGTCTTCGTCGAAAATTGGATAGATAAAGGTGTTTTCCAAGTTCAACTTTGGCTTGCTGAGGTTTATCTAGAAAATCAAGCAGATACTGATACGTTGATGGCGTTACTGAAGGTTGTAATGCATGTCGACCCTAAGGATTTTGCACCAGCGAATCGGATGGTGGCGTTGGCCTCCCTGTCTCACGCTTCATTGGAGGTTCGTGAGTGCGCTGTCAGATGCTATGAGTATTGGGAGTGTCCGGAGTTCTATACTGACCTTGCCAATCGCTCTCTGGAGCCGGCATGGCTCGAAGAATACAAGAATTCCTTTATCAATTAATCGCACGGAAGCTTTGTGATGGCCTTGATGGTTCGGACGGTTAATAAAGCCAAGTGGGATATGAGCTTCAATCCTGCCAACGCCGACGCTATAACCCTTTGCTTGAAGACAAAGAACAACACTCTCTCGTTCTGGGTCGTTGAGTCCCCTGAGAAGGTCGATGATGGGGTTCTAGCGATTGCGTCAGCTAATCAAAATCTTGATGCTATCGATATCGTGGTAGTGGACTCGGCAGAGTTTGAGGCTCGAGATATTAAGATAATTGAGAGCGTTGGTCGGACGGCATGTCTGGATCTTGCTAGCTCCCACAGAGATTTGGCGGAGTTAAATGTCCGTCACTTGGAAGGCGTCTCTGAAGTTATAGCTAGTAAAATTAAGGATAATAAGGTTGTTCGCTACAATATGAGCTCTTTAAGGAATCTTATAGAAATCGCTATTGATGCGAAACGTATCAACCTGGAGCTGCTCCACGAAGGCATCAAGAAAAAGCTATCCAAGCAGGTTTAGCGGTCGATTTTTAGATGTAGGCTGGACTGGGCTGTAAATGGAGCGGATTGGGTTATTAGGCTACGATTCTTATGGCAGATTTAGGGTAACCGCGGGGTCCTTGCTGACCCCATGAGGCCCTACATATCCTGATAAATCCGAGCAAAACCGGGCCTGTGAGAGCCGGTAGGTTTCACTGGTAGGGTTCAAATTCCTATCCCGGCTTGCCGGGGGTTCGACGGCGTAGCCGCCGACAGGGAAATATGGATGGTTAAAGATCCCTTCGAGTGAGTTTCCAATTCTTGGATCAGGTGCCATATGAACTATACCCACTCAGCCGCTCCCCATATTGTCCCCGCTCAAGGCGATCAGCGCCGCTCTGTCGCTTCGGCGAACCGGATGTATATAGCTTCGATCCGAGCTGCTTCGATGGCTCCGGTCGTCTCCACCCCAAGGCCCCCAGCCTGAGCGCCGAATTTCATAGATCGGTCTGGATCTGATAAGCGTATTTGAAAGGAGACGCTGGAAGCTTGGCGGGCCTGAATTTGGTCGCTGCCGATAGCTTGAATTGACTCCCGACAACACCAATAGCCGATCCTAGCACTCCAACGGCGGGCGATATCGCGTCGCCTGCTTTCCATCCAGCCCCACCAGCGGCGAGTGCTTTAGCTATATCAAAGTTAAAGCCTGCTGAGTAATCGGATAGATACACAGGGAACTGCCATTCTTTGGCCACCGCTCTCAGATCGCTGCATGCAGTTTCGATCTGTTGTTTCCTATGAGAGAACGACGCTTCTGAATCACTTGAGCTAGTAATCTCATATATTATATTGTCCATATACGTTCTGAATGCAAGGAGCTCGGGCCTTCTTCGTGCTTTGAATTCAAGGATTTCAGCAATTGGAACGTCGCGCTTGGGGATTGGTATAAGGGATAGGAGCGTAAGTAACGATGCGGTCTCTTCGTCAGATGTATTTTCAGTTACGCTTATAGAATTCTGTCCTTGATGTATCGCCCATCCTCCTGGGTTTTCATCATTGAGTTTTTCAAAAATGGCTTGCCGGTTCTTTATCATTGCGTCAGTGACTTTCCCATAAATAGGGTAGTCGGGCCTGTGCATGATTCCTGCGCTTTGAAGAAATTTAATGTCTCTATCATCAGCAGGCTCAACAATACTCATCGGCCAACACAAGCGGTCCCAGAATAATAGTGAGAATCTCAGTTCCTGTGGCTCCAGTCCCCCGGTAAACGAAGTGCTACCCGTTTCTATTTTTACCGGAGAACTGATAATTAATCCTCTAACTGAAGGCCTATTGAATTTTCCGTAAAGGGGATCATTTAGTTTTCGTTGTTTTGCTTGACCCATAGTGCGCACTCCATGCTGTGGTTAATGCTGATCAGCATAGCAATCCCGTACCACTTTTTGTACCAAATCATGGGTTTTGAGGGGGTTTCAGGGGTGAAAAGCACCCATATGGCCCCGCAAACCCCCAACCACCAATACTCCAGCTAATCCGCATGTCCGACCTTGGGCAAAGCCAGATCTTCTGTAGTTCGGGAAAATGATCGGTTACTTCCCAGCTTGAGCCATGTCTCTCAGCCGCTTTTCCGTAGCCTCATCGAACAGGATGTAAAGCGCCTCGATCCGCGCAGCTTCCAGAGTGCGCGCCGTTTCCAACCCAAGGACGAACCCTTCGGCCATGGCGCTAGCTTTGACGGTGTGGTTTGGGGTGGCCGCTTCCTCGATCGCGCCTAGCAGGCGCTGGCTCGCGGCGAGGATGGCCCGCGGAAGGATCATGTTCTCGAAGGTCATGCGCAACTCCTTGTCAGTGGTCAGCAGGCGGGTTGGCCGCTTCATGTGCCGCCAGTCGCGACTGCCATGCCCGGTATCCGTTTAGCGTGTTCTCAGCCGTCGTTAATTTCACGTAGGTATCAGACAGCACGCGCTTGGTGCACGCCAGCTCATGCTTAACGCTGTCCCGCTCGGCCGACACCTGAGCGTTGATGGCCACCAGCTTGGCGATGTTGGCGCGGCACTGGCGCAGGTCCACCTGGTGCTCCTCAATCTCCGTGGCCAGCAGAACGATCTGTTGGTTGGCCATTTCCAGAGGGGTAGGGATGCCCAGGCATCCGAAGTCGCTGTCGTCGATTTCCATGTTGCTGCTCGATTTGTACTGTATGGGTGTACAGTATTCGAGTGGCCGAGGATTCTCAAGCCGGTGATGACGGGCGGGGATCAGTGTCCGTCGGGCAGGTCATCCTGAATAGCGGTGAGCATCACTAGCAGCTCCATGTAGGGTCGCTGCCCTGGCCCGCGCCGCGTGCAGGTTGGTCCATGCTCGAAGTCTGTATCGCGGTTCACCATGAATTGGGCGGCGTAGCACTCCGAGCAGTTGATCATGTCGGGGGCAATCAGCCACTTCTCGTTCCATGTGAGGTATCGGGGGTCTGGCATAGTCCGCTCCTTGGTTGAGCGGTGATTATAGATGAAGAGGATTCTCCAGCCAGGACGGTAGGAGGTCGGCGGAGATGCCGGGGGAGGGCAGGAAGTGCGCAAAACCCCCGCTGGAGGCCGCGTGCTTCCGTTTGTAAAAACACAGAAAGGACCGATTTTGGCGAAGGCCAGACAGACGGTAATCAATTTATAATCAATAGGTTACGAGCCTTTCGCCCACTGCATGGGGTGCAAGGGGTCGAGTGTTCGAATCACTCCGTCCCGACCATTTATTTCAATGACTTAGCCCAATCAGCAACGATTGGGCTTTTTCATGCCTGCGGTTTTTGAGCGAATAGTGTAAGCACCCTGTGGTTCGTCAAGGTCTACGCAGTATCAAATCCAACCTCACTCAAACATACCAGTTGGCCAACCTGGCATCCGCCTGGCTTCGGCTTCCCTGGCAAAGACCTATCGCGCCGGCGCGATTGTGAACGCTGGAAGTATATGCTGCTGAAGTTCGTCGATCACCTCCAGGGCCGGTCGGCGTGTGGGTTTGAGGTTCAGTGCAACGTGATTGATCCCGGCCTCCCGTTGACGGGCGAAGAAGTCCTTCAGTGCATGCCGACCGCCGCGCAGCACTCGTCCCGTTTGTAGAGGCGCGTCAGCATTGGTGTCCAGATCGAACATGGCGCCATAGCCAAACGGAACAAATCCTCGCGAAGATGTCACTTCTCGCCAATGCGGGACGGCCTCTGGCATGCGCAGCGGATCCCCGTGCCAAATCCAAGCATCGACATTCTCCGCCAGCCACTCCAGGCTTTGGCCAGCACGGCCTATGGCAATGACAGGGATACGCGGAGCAGCTGGCTTTGGTACAAGATCGATATCCCCCCTTAGCTCACCAAAATGTTCAGTCTTGAGGCGTGGGAACGACTCTGAAGTCAGGGTTTTGATGAGCGCTACTGCCTCTTGGTAGCGCTGTACGCGGCTCGAGAAGTCGACACCGAACGCGGGGTACTCTGTTGCGCGGTCACCCGAGGCCATGCCCGCGAGGAAGCGGCCACCTAATAGTTGATCCGCCGTGGCGAGCTGTTTAGCTGTGATAATCGGCTCGCGTAATGGGCTGACGATGCCGGCAGTGCCGATCGCAATCCTGCCGGTCAGTGCGGCCAACCAACCGGCATACACCAATGGGTCGAGAACTTGGCCAGTGTCCCCGAAAGATGGATCGTAAAACGGCACGTCGCGCAGCCACAGTGCGGCCGCATCGCTCTGGTCAAGGCGCTGCACTATCTCCGCCTGGTCCGCCAGGCTCGGGAAGGGGCTGTCTGGATATCCACAGGCGGGAGAGATGAATCCAATGGTCAACTCGCCGGGCTGGAAGGTGCGGCTAAACGTTGTATGGTTCGCCAGGTCATGGGATTGATTGTTCTGAACCATCAGTCGTACTCCATTTTGCAAACAGGTCGCACTATTCTAATGATGAGCCGAACGCCAATTTCCGACCTTTTGGATCGAGAATGGTGAAAAAATGTCCCCAATAGCCGGCCGCGGACATATCGCCACCTTCATTTATTGAAGTCCTCCAGCGCCGTTATCGAGTCAATTCATGCCCAAATGGCACGCGAAACCCCGAGGCGTTGCGGTGACCGCCGCCGCCGTACTGGCTGGCAACTTCAGAGACGTCGACGCCTTGGTCGGTACTTCGCAATGAAAACGATCGCCCCTCGGGCCCATCCGAGTAGCACGCGGCGAAGGCCTCGCCGGCGGTCATGATGTTCCCTGCATCGCTGGCGAACATGCCGGGGATATTGGCGACGGGCACGTCATGCCCGCCGATCACCATCCGCCGCTGAGTGCTCCGTATCAGGTCGGTTACCGTTTTCTGGCGCTGGCGCTCGATGGCCACACCGTCCGAGAGCAGGCTGCTGACCTCGTCGGCAAATAGCCCATCCCAAATCTCGAAATCCTGGGGGTAGCTGAACAGGTTCGCGAGTATTTCGCGGGTGCCTGCCAGCTCAAACCGCCAAAGGTCCCGATCCTCGATATGATTGATCAGGGCAGGGCGCGGCTGACCGGGGAAGAAGAAGTCCCAGGCCAGGCCAGCGCCGGATCGGTTCATGTCGAACAGCGCGTGCAGGCGGCCGTCGCGGTGTTGCTGGTACGATTCGTGCGATGGCCCCGCGCTCGGTACGTCTTGCAGGGCGGCCTGTGCTGTCTTGTGGTGGTCGAGCACCAGCACTGACTCGGCAACATCTGCCATGGCGGTCAGTATTTCGAGGTTGAACGAAAAGTCGACGATGATCACGCGCTTGCCGGTGGCGTCCGGCGCAGGCGCGCCGTGCTTGGCCGCGTGGAAGTCGATGTCGGCACCTAGGGCTTTGCGCACGACCCAGGCGGCGCCGAAGCCGTCGGCGCAGTTGCCATGATAAATGCAAAGGTAGTGCGGTTGATCTTCTGGCATGAGGTTCCTTGTCCGGCAGGTGGCCGGCGGGCTCCAGTGTAAGGGGTAGACGGTTATACCGGCGATGCAATACCTTCAGCTGACGCAGCTTATAGGGGATCGAACTGCGATGTTCGTGTTGCTGGGTATTACCCTCTGGGCCATTGCTCTATTTATGCTGGTAATTCACTTCGAAGCCTCGGCCGCCGCGTTGTTCCTGTTCGGCCTCGCGATGATGTGGCCCGCCATCTTCTACGGCAAGCAGGGCGATAAGCGCTTCGCTGGCTGGTACCCGTCCCTGAAGATTCTGTTGAGCAGTTGGCACTGATGGCTGCTGAGTTTCGTGCCAACCATCAAGTTGTCCGAAGCGCCAGTCAGGCTTGAAGGTCCGCCATACGACGCCCCTGGTCAGCTCCAGTCTCGGTCGGCAGGCGTGACCACTCGCAGACGCTGCAATCAAGCGTGATAAGGTGACCCCATCTGAATATCTTCGGGGACCGCCGAATGCCTTACGAGTTAGATGGCCGCCTGGTAATCGGCGTGGCCTCGAGTGCCGTATTCAACCTGCTGGAATCCGACGCGATTTTCAAAAGTGAAGGCGAGGAGAAGTACCGAAAGTTCCAGGAGACGAACCTCGACAACCCTCTGCCCAAAGGCATCGCATACCCCTTCATCAAGCGTTTGCTGTCGCTCAATGACCTCTCGCCTGACCCGGCCGATCCGCTGGTGGAAGTCGTGCTGCTGTCCAAGAATGACCCCGATACCGGGCTGCGAGTCATGAAGACCATCGAGCATTATGGCCTGCCCATGACTCGGGCTATTTTCATGCAGGGCCAGTCACCTTATGAATACATCCCGGCGCTCAACATTGCGTTGTTCTTGTCGGGCGACAAGGCCGATGTCGAGGCTGCGATCAAGGCCGGGCATCCCGCCGGGCAAATGCTCGACTCCAAGTTCGATGATGACGAAGACGACCAGACGTTGCGGATTGCCTTCGACTTCGACGGTGTATTGGCAGGGGACGAGTCGGAGGCGGTCATGCAGACCGCTGGCCTCACTGAATTCCATGCTCACGAAGTCAAGAACGTCATGCAGCCCCATCACCCAGGGCCGCTGAAAGAGTTCATGGTGCGGATTGCCAAAATTCAGTCTGTGGAAGAGGCGCATAAAAAGCATAATCCCGGCTACAAGAACCGGATCCGCGTCTCTATCGTCACCGCACGCAACGCGCCCTCCCATGAGCGTGCCATGAACACGCTCAAGAGCTGGGGCGTGATGGCCAACGATGCGTTCTTTCTGGGGGGGATCGAGAAGGGCAGGGTACTGGGTGTTCTTAAACCGCACATTTTCTTCGATGACCAATCAGGGCATCTCAAGTCCGCCAGTGCGGTTGCGCCATCGGTGCATGTGCCGTTCGGGATCACCAATCAGGCTGCACTCGGGCCGTTTGTTGCTGAAGCGCCCGAGCGCATCGAGGACGCCCTCTAACGGGTCAAGATGCCTGCATTGGCAACGGCGCGCTCACTTCTGATCATCGTCGCCTTTGCCAGACAGGCTTTTGCCCGTGAACAACACCATCAGTACCCCGGCGACCAGCACGATCCCGGCGATCAACGTATAGAGCTGCCGATCCGCCATAAGCGAGACGTTGCTGATGCGGGCACCATCGGCCGTTGCTAGGGTGGTGTCCATCATGAACGCCGCGATCATGGCGATCACGCCGACGACGGTAAGAATCAAACCAAGGCCGCGCATGGCATCTGTTCCTCAAAAGTGAGGCGCGATTCTACTACTCTCGCCATCCGCTTTGATGGCTCAGCTATGTTTACCCGCCGCAACGCTAGGCTCGACCAAGCTCAAATGCCAGCCGTTGTCGTCATGCTGATAGATCGCAACAAGGCTGCCACTTTCTTTGTGCAGCGTGCCATTTTTGCCCGGAACATTCACCGAAAAATCGGCGATGGAATAACCGCCTGCGCCCGTGACGTGGACCTCTTTGATAGTGATCTGGTGACCCTGCGCGCCAGACTTGAAGCGGTCGACATAATAGTCATGCAAGGCCTTTTGCCCCCGAACCAGCGGGCCGGATGGCGACACAAGCACGCCATCACTCGCATAGAGAGAAGCCATGGCGTCCGGGTTTTTGGCTGCATAGTTGGAATCATAACTGTGGCCAAGGCTCACCGCAGCGTTCATCAGTTCCGTTTGGTCAGCATCTGCAGCATAAGCCGAGGACGATGCGGCGAGGGCAGTAAACAATGCGGCAGAAACACAGGTCGGGATTTTCATCGGTCAAACTCCATTTATTATGTGAGTCGATATTTGCCTGCTGAACTGCTTTGCATAGCAGGTTGCTATGTTGTGAGGTGAGGTCAATCTAGCAGTGACCTTTGCTCGATTGGATGTAGATTGTTTTATACAGTTGAAGTGAATGGTCCCCGTTGCTAGCGGTCCCGGATAGCAGTCTGCACTACCGGGACGCGCTCCCCAGGCTCAATCCAAAAGCAGCACCACTCCTCCATCCCGCCTCAGGTTTACCCCCAGCCAGCCGATACCACCTCCAGACGTCCCCAATAATCAGAAAAACCATCGCGCTCCCAGCGATAAAGTCAGTACCACCTTCTTGCCGCCACCATTTCGCACAAGCCTCAAGCCTTCGGACGGTTTTCCATGAAAAGAACCTTGCGTTTCAGCCACAAGATCCTCATTGCCGCTGCCCTGATCGTCGCCGTAGCCTTCGCCCTGTTCACCAGCTACAACGACTACCTGCAGCGCAACGCCATCCGCAAGGACCTGGAAAACTATCTGCATGAAATGGGCGGCACCACGGCCAACAACATCAGCAACTGGTTCGATGGGCGCATTTTGCTGGTCCAGAACCTCGCGCAGAACATCGGCCTCAACCCCGAGCCTGGCAACGTGGTCCAGTTACTGGAACAAAAGGCCCTGACCTCGAGCTTTCTGTACACCTATCTGGGCACCACCGAGGGCACCTTTACCATGCGGCCCGACGAGGCGATGCCGGCCGGGTATGACGCGCGCACACGCCCCTGGTATCAGGCGGCCAAGGGCACCGCGCCAGCGCTGACCGAGCCCTACGTGGACGCGGCCTCGGGCAAGCTGATCATTACCGTGGTCTCGGCCGCCAACAAGGGCAGCCAGGCCCTGGGCGTGGTGGGTGGCGACTTGTCGTTGGAACGCGTGGTGCAGATCATCAACTCGCTGGACTTCGGCGGCATGGGCTATGCGTTTCTGGTCAGCGCCGACGGCAAGGTGCTGGTGCACCCGGACGGCAAACTGGTGATGAAGACCCTCGCCGATCTTTACCCTAAAAACACGCCACGCATCGGCACTGATCTGAGCGAGGTCGAAGTGGATGGCAAGACGCGTCTGGTGACCTTCGCCCAGATCAAGGGCCTGCCATCCGTGGACTGGTACGTGGGCATTTCGGTGGACAAGGACAAAGCCTATTCGATGCTCAGCGAGTTCCGCACCTCGGCGATCATCGCGACCGTCGTGGCGGTGATTTTCATCATCGCGCTACTGGGGATGCTGATTCGCGTACTCATCCAGCCCTTGAACACCATGACCCGGGCCATGGAAAACATCGCCGACGGTGAGGGCGACCTGACGCGCCGGCTGACGATCCACAGCCAGGACGAGTTCGGCGTGCTCGGCACCGCGTTCAACCGCTTCGTAGAGCGCGTGCATGGCTCGATTCGCGAAGTCGCGTCGGCCACCGAGCACGTCAACGAGGCGGCGTTGCGCGTTGTCAGCGCTTCCAACTCGTCGATGGTCAACTCCGATGAGCAGGCCAACCGCACCAACAGCGTCGCGGCCGCGATCAACGAGCTGGGTGCGGCCGCCCAGGAAATCGCCCATAACGCCGCGCTCGCTTCGCAACAGGCCAGCTCCGCGCGCGAGTTGGCGCAAGAAGGCCAGCAAGTCGTCGATCAGAGTATCCAGGCGATGACGCGCTTGTCCGATCTGATCAGCACCTCAAGCGGCCATATCGAGACGCTCAATAGTAAAACCGTGAACATCGGCCAGATTCTCGAGGTGATCACCAGTATTTCTCAGCAGACCAACCTGCTGGCCCTGAACGCCGCGATCGAGGCCGCGCGGGCAGGTGAGGCCGGTCGTGGTTTCGCCGTGGTCGCCGACGAGGTGCGCAACCTTGCACACCGCACCCAGGAATCGGCGCAGCAGGTGCAGGGCATGATCGAAGAGCTGCAAGTCGGCGCCCGGGCATCGGTGAGCACCATGGGCGAAAGCCAGCGACACAGTCAGGACAGCGTCGGTATCGCCAACCAGGCGGGCGAGCGGCTGAGCAGCGTGACCCTGCGCATTGGCGAAATCGATGGCATGAACCAATCGGTCGCCACCGCGACCGAGGAACAGACGGCAGTGGTGGATGCGATCAATATGGATATCAGCGAGATCAACATGCTGAATCAGGAGGGGATGGAAAACCTGCAATCGACGCTGCGCGCCTGCGCGGATCTGGAACAGCAGGCCACGCGGTTGAAACAGTTGGTGGGGAGTTTCAAGATCTGACGGCGACATGCAACCAAAGATGCCGCGATCAACGCGGCATCTTTCATTCAAGCCTTAGCGATAGCGCTCGAGCCAATGCGCATACGGCGCCGGCAACGTCCAGGAAGCCTTGTCCACCCCCAGCTCCTTGGCGGCAAAATACGGCCAGTGTGGATCCGCCAGATGCGCCCGGCCAACCGACACCAGGTCCAGATGCCCAGCCTCGATGGCTTCGTGGGCCAGCTGCGGCGTACCGAAGCCCCACGCCGAAGTCACCGGCAGAGCCGCCTCGCGACGCACGCGCTCGGCAATCGGCCCCATGAACGCAGGTCCCCAGGGGATGTTGGTCTCGGGAATGGTGAAGCCCACGCTGACGCTCAACAAGTCCAGGCCACCGGCCTTGAAGCGGCGAGCCAGTTCAATGGACTCGGTCAAGGTCCGCTCATCGCGGCCGTCGTACTCGAGTACGCCAAAACGCGCGGTCAGGGGCAGGTTCTCCGGCCACACTTCACGAACGGCGGCGAGGGTTTCAAGCAGGAAGCGGCTGCGGTTTTCAAAGCTGCCACCGTACTCATCGGTACGCTGGTTGGAGTGCTCGGAAAAGAAGCTCTGGCCCAGATAGCCGTGGGCGAAGTGCAGTTCGATCCATTCAAAGCCGGCATCGCGGGCACGGCGGGCGGCATCGACGAAGTCCTGGCGCACGCGAGCGATGTCTTGCAGGGTCATTTGCTGTGGGACTTTCGGCAGGTTGGCACCGAACGCGATCGCCGAGGGGGCGATGGTCTGCCAGCCGCGGGGATCGCCCTCAGCGATGTGATCGTCGCCTTCCCAAGGGCGGTTGGCGCTGGCTTTACGGCCGGCGTGGGCGATCTGAATGCCCGGCACGGAGCCTGCGGCCTTGATCGCCTTGACCACGGGGACAAAAGCCTGGGCCTGTTGGTCATTCCAGATGCCGGCGCAGCCTGGGGTGATCCGGCCTTCCGGGGACACAGCAGTCGCTTCGACCACCACCAGGCCTGCGCCGCCACGGGCCAGACCGGCGAGATGCACATGGTGCCAATCGTTGATCACGCCGTCGTCGGCCATGTATTGGCACATCGGCGGAATCGCGATGCGATTGCGTAGGGTGATGTCCTTCAGGGTGAAGGGCTCGAACAATGCGGACATAGGAAAACTCCAGGCAGGTTTTGATTCGCTTGTTCGATAGTATTCGAAATATGGCTTTAATTGAAACCCCTCGCTATCATCCGACTATGCGAGCCCTCAAACATCCCCCACCATCCGATTTCGTCCTCGAGCGTCTGCTGTACGCCCTGAGTGATCCCGTGCGCATGGGAATCGTCCGCTGTCTGGCCGCAGTGCCTGAGGCGTCGTGCGGCGAGCTGGATGGTGGACGGCCCAAATCCAGCGTGTCCCATCACTTTCGGGTATTGCGCGATGCCGGCCTGGTGCAGACGCGCAATGTCGGCACCACGCACATGAACTCGCTGCGGTCCGAGGAGTTGAATGCTCGGTTTCCCGGATTGCTGGACTGCATCCTGGCGCAGTCCTGATCCGCGCATCGACCGGCATATTCGATACACAAACGTGCGCCGCGCGTCCGAAAACCTTTATGCCAATTCCATCGCTGTGCCTTCGGGCCCGCGCGCACTTGTCTAGTCCGCGCGCCTTTCAGGTCGCCACATTCATCGTAGATGTCGGCTAGATACCTGCAATATGCCGGCTTTATCCGTCAAGAAACTGTTATCTCGCGTTCATCTGCGGGTCATCGGACTGCCACACGCTCTCTCTAAGGTCACTCGCACTGCAGCCCGCCATGGACGGGTTGCACCGCTCGGCGATTGGCCGTGGCAAGCCTCCAGACCACAAGACAGAGAAGCCCATGAACGCAGCCATTCATGTCGACCGCTTGAACAAGACCTTTGCACGCAAGACCGCCCTGGTCGACCTTGCATTGTCTATACAACCCGGAGAAATGGTCGCGCTGATCGGCGCCTCGGGTTCAGGGAAATCCACCTTGCTACGCCACCTGGCAGGCCTCGCCTGTTGTGACCGCCGCAATGGCGGCACGGTGCAAGTGCTGGGCCGGGACGTACAGACATCCGGATGCTTGAACAGCCACGTACGCCGCCTGCGCGCCGACATCGGCTACATCTTCCAGCAGTTCAACCTGGTCAACCGCCTCAGCGTACTGGACAACGTGTTGCTCGGCTGCCTGGGCCGCATGCCGCGCTGGCGGGGCACCCTCGGGCTGTTCAATGCCGAGGAAAAACAGCGCGCCATGGAGTCGCTGGCCCGCGTCGGCCTGGCCGATCTGGCCCAGCAACGGGCCTCGACCCTGTCCGGTGGCCAGCAACAGCGGGTGGCAATCGCCCGAGTGCTGACTCAACGCGCCGAGGTCATTCTGGCGGACGAGCCCATCGCCTCGCTGGATCCGGAGTCGGCGCGCAACGTCATGGAGATCCTTGCCGATATCAATCGCCGCGACGGCAAGACCGTAGTCGTCACCCTCCATCAAGTCGACTACGCGGTGCGCTATTGCCCGCGTGCCGTGGCCCTCAAAGGCGGGCGCATTCATTACGACGGCAAGGGCGATGCGCTCAGCAGTGAGTTTCTCAATGAGCTGTACGGCGCCGACGTCGAGACCAGCCTGCTGGTCGCCGATCAAGCCCGCAACGCTGGCAAACCGCCGCGGCTGGTACTGGCCCAGGCCTGATTGCAGCCCCTCTCTCATCTTTGGATTCAGGAGCACTCGATGTTCAACCGTATCGGTCGCGCGTTCGCCTCTGCCGCCTTGCTCGCCAGCTGTTTGCTGGGTACCGCGCAAGCCGACGACAAGGTCATCAACTTCGGCATCATGTCCACCGAGTCTTCGCAAAACCTGAAAAGCATCTGGCAGCCGTTCATTGACGACATGTCAAAAAAGACCGGCCTCAAGGTCAACGCCACCTTCGCCTCCGACTATGCCGGCCTGATTCAGGGCATGCGCTTCAACAAGGTCGATGTGGCGTGGCTGGGCAACAAGGCGGCCATGGAGGCCGTCGATCGCTCGGGCGGTGAAATCTTCGCCCAGACCGCCGCCGCTAATGGCGCGCCGGGCTACTGGAGCCTGATCATCGCGCGCAAGGACAGCCCGATCAACTCGGTCGACGACATGCTCAAGCATGCCAAGGAGCTGACGTTCGGCAACGGTGATCCGAACTCGACGTCCGGTTACCTGGTGCCCGGCTACTACGTGTTCGCCAAGAACAACGTCGACGCCGCCACCGCGTTCAAGCGCACCCTCAACTCCAGCCACGAAGTCAACGCCTTGAGCGTCGCCAAGGGCCAACTCGACGTTGCCACCTTCAACACTGAAAGCTGGGACCGCCTGGCCGTGACCCAGCCTGACAAGGCCGCCCAGCTCAAAGTGATCTGGAAGTCGCCGATCATTCCGGCCGACCCGATGGTATGGCGCAAATCGATGCCGGACGACGACAAGAACAAGATCCGCGAATTCTTCGCCACCTACGGTGATACCGACGAAGAAAAGGCCGTGTTGAAGAACATGCAGATGGGCAAGTTCCTCAAGTCCTCCGATGACCAGTTGCTGACCATCCGCCAGTTGGAACTGTTCAAGCAGAAGTCCGAAGTCAGCGCCAGCACCACCCTCGATGCCAACGAAAAAACCGCTCGCCTCAAAGCCATCGACGACGGCCTGACCAAGCTTCAGGACCGCATCTCGGATCTGGAAAAACAAGGCAACGCCAAAGCCGGCTGAACCCGACTGCGCGGTGCTGCGACGCCGCGCTCGAGGGGCTTTCATCCACAACCAGCAAACGGGATCGTTCATGACTACGCATGCTGCATACGCTGAAGCGGCCGGCACCCGCGCCTGGGGCCGCTACCTGGGCTGGGGCCTGTTCGTCGCCATGATGGCCTGGGCCTGGCACGGCGCTGAAATGAACCCGATAGCGCTATACCGCGACTCGGGAAACATGGCGACCTTTGCCGCCGACTTCTTTCCGCCGGACTTCCACGAGTGGCGCTCGTACCTCAAGGAAATGATCGTCACCGTGCACATTGCGCTGTGGGGCACCTTGCTGGCCATCGTCTGTTCGGTACCGCTGGGCGTGCTGTGCGCCGACAACATCACCCCGTGGTGGATTCACCAACCGCTGCGCCGGGTCATGGATGCGTTTCGTTCGATCAACGAAATGGTCTTCGCGATGCTGTTCGTGGTCGCCGTGGGGCTTGGGCCTTTCGCCGGTGTGCTGGCGCTGTGGATCAGCACCACCGGGGTGCTTGCCAAGCTGTTCGCCGAAGCGGTGGAAGCGATCGATCCGGGCCCGGTCGAGGGTGTGCGCGCTACCGGTGCCAGTGCGTTGCAGGAAGTGATCTACGGGGTGATCCCGCAAGTACTGCCATTGTGGATTTCCTACGCGCTGTATCGCTTCGAGTCCAACGTGCGCTCGGCCACGGTGGTGGGGATGGTCGGCGCGGGCGGTATCGGGGTGATTCTGTGGGAAAACATCCGCGCCTTCGAGTTCGTTCAGACCTGCGCCGTGTTGCTGGTGATCATCTTCGTGGTGAGCGTCATCGACATCGTTTCGCAACGCCTGCGCAAGCAGTTCATCTAGCGTTTTTACCGAACCGACGGGAGAGGGTGTGAACCCTTTTTTAGCCATGAACTTGTCTAGACAAGAACCGATGTACCAAGCGCTTGCGGATACGTTACGCAGCGAGTTGAGCCGTTTCAGCGCGGGCGACTACCTGCCTGCGGAAATCCAGTTGGCGGCGCGCTTTGCGGTCAATCGCCACACCGTGCGCCGCGCGGTCGACGAGCTGGTGCGTGAGGGCAGCCTGTTGCGTCGTCAAGGCAAAGGCACTCAGGTGTTGGGCCGGCCGCTGGTGTATCCGGTGTCCGCCGACAGCGCCTACAGTCAGTCGCTGTCGGCCCAGGGCCATGGCGTCGAAGCGATCCTGTTGCAGCGGCGCCAATGCGTGGCGACGCGTGAAGAGGCCGAGCAGCTAGGTCTCCCGGAACAGGCGCCCCTGATCGAACTGCAAACCCTGCGCCGCCTCGACGGCCAGCCGGTCAGCTTGATTCGCCATCGCTACTGCGCCTCCCGCACTGAACTGCTGGCCGACTATCAGGGCGGATCGGTGCGTCAGTTTCTGGCGGCGCGGGCGCTGGCCTTGACCCGCACCTTCAGCCTGATCGGCGCTCGTTTGCCCAGCCGCGAAGAGGCCAGCGTATTGCTGATGCCGCGTCATCTTCCGGCCCTCACCGTTCTGACTCTTTCCCGCGACACCGACGGCCATCCCGTGGAGCTTGCGCAGTCCACCAGCCGCTGCGACCGCTTCCAGTACCAGATCGTCACATGATGGAGATGCCTCTGATGCCCGTCTCATCCGCTGTCCCGTCCACCACCGCCGAGCAACGCCTGCGTCAGTACTGGATCGGCGTGCTGTCCCGCGCTCGAGCCGCCGATTTCACCGCGCATGAGCCGGCCTTGCGCGATGCCGAATACCAACTGATCCGCGCGCCGGAGATCGGCATGACCCTGGTTCGCGGGCGTATGGGCGGCAGCGGTGCGCCGTTCAATGTCGGCGAAATGAGCGTCACCCGATGCGTGGTGCGCCTGGCCGATGGCCGTACCGGCTACAGCTATCTGGCCGGACGCGACAAGCCCCGCGCCGAACTGGCCGCACTGGCCGATGCCCACCTGCAAGGCCCGCAACAGGCGCGCTGGATAAGTGAGCTGATCGAACCCCTGGCGCGTGCTCACGCTGCGCGCCGAGCCCGGCAAGAAGCCGAAACCGCAGCGACCAAAGTGGAGTTTTTCACCCTGGTCAGAGGAGAAAACTGATGACTGCCACTCTTTTACAGCCCGCATTCGCCGACCCCGTGCTCGACGCTCAGCGCAGTTTTCGCGCCGCCCTCAAGGCCCTGGCGGGCCCCGGCGTGGCGCAACAGCTGCCAGCCGCGCAGTTGCCGCCGCACCTGCAAGGCCTGGCGGCTGCCAGCCACGGCTTGTGCCTTGCGCTGTTGGACATCGACACGCCGTTGTGGCTCGCGCCGAGGTTCGACACTCAGGCGATCCGCGCCAACCTGACTTTCCACTGCGGCTGCCCCATCGTCAGCGACCGGCAAAACGCGCGCTTCGCACTGCTCGACGACAGCCAACTGCATGATCTGAGCGGCTTCGACCTGGGCAACGACCGTTACCCCGATCAGTCCTGCACGCTGCTGGTCCAACTGTCGAGCCTTGAGGGCGGACGTCAGCTGGCCTGGCGCGGCCCGGGTATCCAGAACGAAAACCCGGTGGCGCTGCCTCTGACTGAAGCGTTCTGGCAGGAACGTGAAGCGCGTAACGACTTCCCCCGCGGCATCGACATGTTCTTTATCGCTGGCAATCGATTGCTGGGCCTGCCGCGCAGCACCCAGGTCGCGTTTGCGGGAGGTGCCTGATGTACGTTGCCGTCAAGGGTGGCGAACAGGCCATCGACAATGCCCATAAGGTGCTGGCGAAGAAGCGTCGAGGTGACACCTTGGTCGCCGAACTCGACGTCGAGCAAATCCGCCAGCAACTGCCACTGGCCGTGGCCCGGGTCATGACCGAGGGCTCGCTGTACGACGAGCAGTTGGCAGCGCTGGCCATCAAGCAGGCCGCGGGCGATCTGGTCGAAGCGATCTTCTTGCTGCGCGCCTACCGCACGACCTTGCCGCGCTTTACCGCCAGCCTGCCCATAGACACCGCAGACATGCTGCTGACGCGGCGTCTGTCGGCCACCTTCAAGGACGTGCCGGGCGGTCAACTGCTTGGCCCGACGTTCGATTACACCCACCGTCTGCTCGACTTCAGCCTGCTGGCCGAGGGTGAATACCCTGGCCCGCAGTTGCAGGAAGATGCCACCCAGGCCCCCTGTCCTCGGGTGTTGGGCTTGCTCGCCCGCGAAGGCCTGATCAAGGAAGAGGTCGACAACGGTGCAGCCATTGCCGACATCACCCGCCAGCCGCTGGAATACCCGGCCAGCCGCGCGCAACGCCTGCAGGCGCTGGCTCGGGGCGATGAAGGATTCCTGCTGGCGCTGGGCTATTCGACCCAGCGTGGCTATGGCCGCAATCATCCGTTTGCCGGTGAGATTCGCATCGGCGAAGTCGAGGTGTGGATCGAGCCTGAAGAGCTTGGCTTTGCGGTGGCCATCGGCGCCATCGAAATCACCGAGTGCGAGATGGTCAACCAGTTCGTCGGCTCTGGCAGCGAGCCGGCGCAGTTCACCCGCGGTTATGGCCTGGCGTTCGGGCATGCCGAGCGCAAGGCCATGGGCATGGCGCTGGTCGACCGTTCGCTGCGTGCCGAGGAGTACGCCGAAGAAATCCAGTCGCCTGCGCAGCAGGAAGAATTCGTGCTGGCCCATTGCGACAACGTCGAGGCCGCGGGGTTTGTCTCGCACCTCAAGCTGCCGCACTACGTCGATTTCCAGTCCGAGCTCGAACTGATCCGCAAACTGCGCAAGCCCTTCAAGGAGCATGGCCAATGAATGCTGCCACCCAGCCTCGCCCGGGGCGCGACGAGGCGTACAACTTCGCCTACCTGGACGAACAGACCAAACGCATGATCCGGCGCGGCTTGCTCAAGGCCGTGGCGATCCCCGGTTATCAAGTGCCCTTCGGTGGCCGAGAAATGCCCTTGCCCTATGGCTGGGGCACCGGCGGCATGCAACTGACGGCGGCGATATTGGGGGCCGATGACGTGCTCAAGGTCACCGATCAAGGTGCCGACGACACCACCAACGCCGTGTCGATTCGCCGCTTCTTTGCCCGCACCGCAGGGGTGGCGACCACCGAGCGCACGGCGCAAGCGACGATCATCCAGACCCGTCACCGCATCCCGGAAATGCCCTTGAGCGCCGACCAGATCATGGTCTATCAAGTGCCCAACCCCGAGCCGCTGCGCTTTATCGAACCGCTGGAAACCGAAACCCGGACCATGCACGCGCTCAACGACTACGGAGTGATGCACGTCAAACTCTATGAGGACATCGCCACTTTCGGCCACATTGCCACCGCCTATGCCTACCCGGTGACGGTGAACGATCGCTATGTGATGGACCCGTCGCCCATCCCCAAATTCGACAACCCCAAACTGCACATGAGCCCGGCGTTGATGCTGTTTGGCGCCGGCCGCGAGAAGCGCCTGTACGCCGTGCCGCCGTACACCAAAGTCGCCAGCCTGGACTTTGAAGACCATCCCTTCGAAGTGCAGAAATGGCAACACGACTGCGCCATTTGTGGCAGCCACGAATCGTTCCTCGACGAGCTGATTCTCGACGATCAGGGTACTCAGCGTTTCGTCTGCTCGGATACCGATTACTGCGCCCAGCGCGTCAGCCAGGGGAGTGACAGCCAATGATCGCGGCCCGTGCAATACATCAGATGACAGCCACCGACCGCGCCACCGATCGCGCGCAACCCCTGCTCAAGGTGCGCGGTCTGGGCAAGTTGTATGGCCCGCAACAGGGCTGTCAGGACGTCACGTTCGAGCTGTATCCGGGCGAGGTGCTGGGCATCGTCGGCGAGTCGGGCTCCGGCAAGTCGACCTTGCTGTCGTTGCTCAGTGGCCGCTGCCCGCCGGATGCCGGCGTCATCGATTACCGGCGCAGCGATGGCCAATGGCTGGATCTGTACAGCGCCAGTGAGGCCGAGCGGCGCACCTTGCTGCGCACCGAATGGGGTTTTGTCGAGCAGAACCCCCGTGATGGCCTGCGCATGGCGGTCTCGGCGGGCGCCAACATCGGCGAGCGGCTGATGGCCCAAGGCGTGCGCAACTATCAAACGCTGCGTGCTGCGGGGCTGGATTGGCTGAACCAGGTCGAGATCGACCCCGCGCGGATCGATGATCTGCCACGGAGCTTTTCCGGCGGCATGCAACAGCGTTTGCAGGTGGCGCGCAACCTGGTGTCCGGGCCGCGTCTGGTGTTCATGGACGAGCCGACGGGTGGCCTGGATGTGTCGGTGCAGGCGCGCCTGCTCGATCTGATGCGCGGCCTGGTGCGCGAGCTGGACCTGGCCGTGGTGATCGTCACTCACGACCTGGCCGTGGCGCGGCTGCTGGCGGATCGGCTGATGGTGATGCGTCGCTCGCGCGTCGTCGAGACCGGGCTGACCGATCAGATCCTCGACGACCCGCAACACCCTTATTCGCAGCTGCTGGTGGCCTCGGTCCTGCAACCCTGATCCGCTCATTGGAGTGCCTTTCATGAACACGCTGATCGAGGTCCGTGACCTCTCGAAAACCTTCACCTTGCACCCGCAGAACGGCGTGGTGCTCAGGGTGTTGCGCGGCCTGAACTTCTCGGTGCGCGAGGGCGAATGCCTGGTGTTGCAGGGGCAGTCCGGCGCCGGCAAAAGCACGCTGCTGCGCACGCTGTACGGCAACTATCTGCCCGCAGGCGGCAGCATTCGCATCCAGCACCAAGGCCAATGGCTCGAACTGGTGGGCGCCGAGCCCCGGCAAGTGCTGGCGGTGCGGCAGCAGACACTGGGCTATGTCAGCCAGTTCTTGCGAGTGATCCCACGGGTCTCGACCTTGGATGTGGTCATGGAACCGGCGCTGGCTCGCGGCGTACATCGTGCCGATGCCATGGCCCGTGCCGAGCACCTGCTGGCACGCCTGAATATCCCGCAGCGCTTGTGGCAATTGGCGCCGGGGACCTTTTCGGGTGGCGAGCAACAACGCGTCAATATCGCCCGGGGCTTCATGGTGCCATGGCCGCTGATGTTGCTCGATGAACCCACCGCCTCGCTGGACGATGGCAACCGCCAGGTGGTGCTGGCGCTGATCAATGAAGCCAAGGCCGCCGGCGCTGCGGTGATCGGTATTTTCCACGACCGCCAGGCCCGCGAAACGGTAGGCGACCGGCATCTGGACATGACCCCGGCGCAGTTGACTGCCAAGGAGTTGCTCGAATGCTGAACGAACAGATTCTCACCAATGCGCGCATCGTTACCGCTGATCGGGTGTTCAACGGCACGGTGGTGCTGCGTGATGGCCTGATCAGTGAAGTCGACACCCGCCGCAGTCGCCTGCCCGGTGCGCAGGACCTCAACAACGATTATCTGCTGCCCGGACTGGTGGAATTGCACACCGACAACCTGGAAAAACACCTGAGCCCGCGTCCTGGCGTGGACTGGCCTTCGGCGTCGGCGGTGATGAGCCACGACGCGCAGATCATCGCGGCCGGCATCACCACGGTGTTCGACGCGCTGTCCATCGGCGACGTCAACCCGAAGGGCAAGCGCATGCAGCAACTGCCGAGCATGGTCGAGGCCATCGCCGTGGCCAATGCGGCGGACATGACCCGCGCCGAGCATCGTCTGCATCTGCGCTGTGAAGTCTGCCATCCGGACACCCTCAGCGTGTTTCGCGATCTGGTGGAACAGCCATTGGTGCAGTTGGTGTCGGTGATGGACCATTCGCCGGGTCAACGTCAATTCGCGTTGGAGTCCAAATACCGCGAGTACTACATGGGCAAGTACCACATGAGCGGCGAGCAGATGGACGACTTTATCGTCGAGCAAGTGGCCAACTCCAAGACCTACAGCGACCGTTATCGTCGAGCCATTGTCGACATCTGCCTGGCGCGTGGGCTGTCGGTGGCCAGTCATGATGATGCGACGCTCGAGCATGTCGAGGAATCGGCCGGGTATGGCATGTCCATCGCCGAGTTCCCGACCACGCTGGAGGCCGCACAGGGCTGTCGACGTTTGGGCATGAGCGTGTTGATGGGCGCGCCGAATATCGTGCGCGGCGGCTCGCATTCAGGCAACATCGCGGCGGCCAGTCTGGCCCGGGAAGGGCTGCTGGATATTCTGTCGAGCGACTATTATCCGGCGAGCCTGTTGCAGGCGGCGTTCACCCTGGCGGCGCAACTCGAAGACGATGGCCAGGGCGCAGGTTTGGCGCGGGCGGTGGCGACGGTCAGCGGCGCCCCGGCCAAGGCTGCGGGGCTCAATGATCGCGGCGAAATCCGCGTCGGTCAGCGCGCCGATCTGATCCACGCTCGGGCCCACGGCACGCTGCCAGTGGTGCAACAGGTCTGGCGGCAAGCGAAGAGGGTGTTCTGATGGCAGGCAGGTTGATCTATCTCATCGGGCCGTCCGGTTCGGGCAAGGACAGCCTGCTCGATGCGGCGCGGGAGGCACTGGCCGAGCGCGGCTGTCGGATCGCGCGGCGGGTCATCACCCGTTCGGCTGAAGCGGCCGGCGAGGCCGGCGAGGCCGGCGAGGCCGCGCAAGCGGTCGACGTCGAGCGGTTTTTGCAGATGCAGGCGCAAGGCGCGTTCGCCCTCAGCTGGTTCGCCAATGGCCTGCATTACGGTATCCCCATCGCCATGGATGACTGGTTGGCCAGCGGCCAGGACGTGCTGGTCAATGGCTCGCGTGGGCATCTGTCGCTGGCCCGCGGGCGCTATCCCGACCTGCGGGTGGTGCTGCTCAGCGTGGAACAGTCGGTATTGCGTCAACGCTTGCTGGCGCGAGGCCGTGAATCAGTGGACGAGATCGATGCGCGGCTGGCGCGTAATGCGCAGTTCACCTCGCAGTTGCTCGGCGCAGATCCGGGGGTGGTGATGCTGGATAATTCCAGGGTGTTGACCGGGACCGTCGCGCGTTTGCTTCACCATATCGATCGCGAGGGCATATGCGCCTGACGTTGCTCGGCACCGGCGATGCCCGGCAGGTACCGGTGTATGGCTGCCAGTGCCAGGCTTGTCGGGCGGCGCGCGATGATGGGCGTTGGCGGCGGTTGCCATGCTGTGCATGGGTGGAGTGTGGGGATCAACGCTGGCTGATCGACAGCGGCCTGACCGATCTCACTGAACGCTTTGCGCCGCGCAGCCTGAGCGGCATTCTGCAGACCCACTATCACGCCGATCATGCCCAGGGCTTGCTGCATCTGCGCTGGGGCCAAGGGCTGGTGATCCCCGTGCACGGGCCGGTGGATTCCGAGGGCCTGGCGGATTTGTACAAACATCCGGGGATTCTGGATTTCAGCCAGCCGTTTTCGGCGTTTGAGACACGTCAGTTCGGCGATTTGCGCGTTACCGCATTGCCGCTGGTGCATTCCAGGCCAACGCTGGGCTATTTGCTGGAGGGGGGTGGGCGCTGTATTGCTTACCTGACGGACACCGTCGGTCTGCCTGAGGAGACCACGGATTTATTGCGCAGGAGCACGTTGGATTTACTGGTTCTCGATTGCTCGATGCCGCCCCAGGCGCAGGCGCCGCGAAACCACAATGACCTCAATCTGGCGTTGCAGATCATTGCAGCGTTGCAACCACGTCAGGCCGTGTTGACCCATGTCGGGCACACGCTGGATGCGTGGTTGCTGCACGAGCCTCGGGAGCTGCCAGCCCACGTCACTATCGCCCGGGATGGGATGGTGCTGTAGGCCGACACTTGGGCTGAATCAGCGACGCAGCAAACGGCCGATCACCAAGGCTACTGCGGCGCTGATAGCCAAGGCTGCAACCGGTTTTTCCTTGACGAAGGTCGACACGCTGTCCAGCGCATCACCGTAGGTCTTGGTCAGTTGCCCGGATACTTCGTGACCCGCACCCTCGGCCTCAAGCTTCGAATCGCCAAACAGCTTGCCTACCGCACCTTGAGCCTTGCCGGCGACTTTCTCTGCAATGCCTTCGATCTGTTCGTTTTTCATGGTTAGGGCCTATCGGGTCTGATCATGGAATGAAGTGCAAGACGAAAGCTTGCGTCACAGGATTAGGGCGGTTGGGCGAGGGGTTAGTTCCATTCGTGGCCATCGCACTGCTCAATCATTTCCAAACCCCATCACAGCTATCACCCCCGACATCTGTTCCGGCCACTCCCCAACGCTCAACCTGTCCCTGAACCCAACCAGGAGCACGCCGCCATGTTCGCCATGCAATATAGCCATCGCCTGCCTGCCGACTACGATCTGCAGATCATCCGCCAACGCGCTGCCGAGCGGGGCCCGTTGTGGGATACCACCCCAGGTTTGCTGTTCAAGGCCTTCGTCTTGCAGCAGGCCGGTCGCCACGGTGCGACCGGCAATGTGTATGGGTCTGTGTACCTCTGGGCCGACCCGGCGGCGGCTGTGCAATTCATCGCCAGCGAGCGCTTCGACAGTGTCATCCGTTCGTTCGGCCGCCCGCCCATCGAGACCTGGTTGCCAGTCCAGGCGCTGCGTGGCCCGGCTCGACAGGCGCTGACGCTGTACCGCGATGAACAGAACGTGGCGGTCGACCCTGCCGATCCTGCAGGCGACCTGGAGCGCAATCACGCCATCGCCGCGCAGCCCGACACCGTCGCGGTATGGACCGTGCTCGACCTGCACGGCTGGCGCCGGGTGCGCTTCACCCTGTCGGCGGCCGAGCCGGATACACGCGCTGCCCAGCAGGTTTACCACGTGCTGCATCTCGCTGCGCCCGGCCTGGCAGCGCTGGGCTGAGGGCGCGCTACCGCGACTGGGTGTGGCTGCATTTGGCCGAGGTGCTGGCTGGCGCGGCGGGCGTCGCCGCGTTGACCCTGGTGGCGGCAGTTATTGCGCGCTGGCTTTGAGCGCCGCGGTGAGGCTGCGCAGCGCCTGGCGCAACTGGACGTCGGAACTGTTGGCATAGAGCACCGCATCCCTTGCCGGCAGCGGCGGCAAACCTAATGTGCGCGTCACGTCCAGGGTGCCTGCCGGGGCGATGCGCAAGGGCAGGGCGGCCACTGCGAGCCCGGCCAACACGGCCGCGCCAACCGTCGCGTTGCCTGCACCGACGAACGCCTCCTGCCACGCCACACCCGCGCGATCCAATGCCTCGATCGCCATACTGCGCACACCGCAGGGCGGCGCCTGGGTCGCCAGTGGCAGCGGTTGTCCGGGGGCGAAGCTGAAGTCGCGGCTGGTCATCCAGCCGAAGCGCTCGCAGAGGATCACCTCGCCATCCTGGCGGCGGTTGTCATGCTGCAAGACCACGGCGGCGTCCAGTTGCCGATCGTCGAACTGCTGCAGGGCATCGCGCGAAGTGCTGACATGGATCTCGAACACCGTCAGCGGCTGCGTGTCTTTCAATTGCCTGAGCAAAAGGGGCAGCTCGGCACCGACCAGATGGTGGCTGATGCCGACCTTGAGCCGCTGGGCGGGCGCACCGAACGACCCCATCGCCTGCTGATGCGCCGCCAGCAGGTGCCGCGCGGCGCCGAGAAACGCCCCGCCTTGCACCGACAGCCGCACCCGCCTGGGTGTACGTTCGAGCAGGCGCTGGCCAAGGCCGGCCTCGAGCCGTTTGATCTTCAGGCTGATAGCCGATTGGGTGGTGTCCAGCGCTTCGGCCGCGCGCGTGAAACTCTTGAAATCGGCGACCATGACAAAGGCCTCAACTGCTTCCACGTCCAGTGCTTTCATGATCGGGCCATTTTCAATTCGAATGATTGATTGGTTTTAGCAGATGAAATCGCAATGATCGAATAAAGGATGCGGATGGCCGTCGCGGCCGAGCGTGTGGCGCGAGTAACCGGAGCAGCGAGCTGGCCCTTGGATATCAATTGTTTCAACTCTGTGATTAAAGTTATCGGCACCGTCTACAGATACCTATGGAGATACCCCTCAATCAGTTAGTCCCGCCATTGGCGGTGTCACAAGGAAGTTTTATGAGCACGCGCGACCCTCTGGGCTATTACGCAGTCCTGGAGTTGCACCACGAGGCCAGTGACGAGCAGATCAAGGCTGCTTACCGGCGCAGAGCGATGGTCCTGCACCCGGACCGTAATCCTGGCAGGGACACCACCGAGCAATTTCAGGCGCTCAACGAGGCCTTCGAGGCGCTGTCCGATTCAGCGGCTCGAGCAAAGTACGACACCCCTGCAGCGGCCCCGACGGCCCCGGCGCAACCACCGCCGGAGCCGATCAAATGCTCCGCGTGCGGCAAAGTCTCGGCGCAGCCACGGGTGGCGGTGTATCGATCGGTCAGAAGCTTTTTGCTGGTGACGATACGCAAACCGATCAGCGGGGTGTTTTGCAGTGAGTGCGCCCAGAAGAAGGCGCTGAAAGCTTCGGCCACTACCTGGTTGCTCGGCTGGTGGGGTTTGCCGTGGGGGCCCGTCTACTCCGTCCAGGCGCTGTTGGACAATATGTTCGGCGGCACCCATCCGCCGCTTGAGAACGCCCGTTTGCTGGCTTATCAGGCCTACTGCTTCCATGCCTTGGGTCGGCATGACATCGCCTTCGCCATCGCTGAAGATGGCCTGAAGTTTTGCCGCAAGATCAGACCGACCTCTCGCCAGGCGGCGCTGGTTATCGAGCGTGACGACCTGGATAGGCGTCTCAAGAGTTTCGTTGCTCAGGAGCGCCCGAACGCCGTTCGCTTGAAAAACTCATGGAAGCTCAACCGCTTTTTCGCCTTTCACGCTGGCGCGATGGGGCTGGTAGCGGCGGCAATCACCCTGGCGATCGTCAATGCGCCGCTGTACGAGCGAACCTTCCCCAAAGGGCCTATGCCGTACTCGTCACAAGCGTTGGCGGCGGGAGCGATCACGGCGCCTTCGGCCAGCGTCGCTCGGCAAATGCCACCGCCGCCGGTTTTCGTCCGACCCAGGACGGCGCCCAATGGCAAGCCATGGCCGATGGTGGCGGGTTATCTCAACGGCGAGCCACAAACCCGAGCGGGCGGGCATTCGGAGATCACCATCGACAACGGCCAGAACGACTCGGATGTGTTCGTCAAACTGGTGTCGCTGTCCGGCAATATCGCTCGCCCGGCGCGGCAGATCTTCATTCCGGCCAACGGCAAATTCACCATAAAGAGCATCGAGGCGGGCCGTTACGATGTGAGATATCAGGACCTGAAGACCGGTACCCGTTCTCGATCCGATGGGCTGACACTCTCCGAAACGGCGGATGCCCGGGGGATTCGCTACAGCGTCATGACCCTGACGTTGCAAAGAGCCAGGAATGGCAACATGGCGATCCATGATCTTGCCGAGGACGAATTCTGAGCCTGCCGGTCACCCGTTATGCTGGGCCTGACTGCCCAGGCCCAGCACGAACGTCAAGGCAATGACCGTTATCAACAGCGCTGTCACACCCAGCCAGGCGAAATGCGCCCAGGCCACTCCGCCGGCCCAGCCCAGCACCGCGCCGCCGACGTAGAAAGAAATGAAGTACAGCGTCGAGGCCTGGGATTTGCCCGTGCTCGCCTGCCGGGACACCGAGCCATTGGCGACGGCGTGAGTCGCGAAGTACCCCACGGTGAACAGCACCAGGCCGACGACGACCAGGGGCAGATAGGGCGGGATCATCAACAGCGCGCCCCCGGCGCACAGCGCCAGTGAACCGATGGTGACGCGTTTGGGGCCATGGCGGTCGGCGAGCTTGCCCGCATAGGTGGACGCATAAATGCCCGCCAGGTAGGTCAGGAACAACGAACCGGTGACGGTCTGGCTGAGGTCGAACGGAGCCTCGGTGAGGCGAAAGCCGAGAAAGTTGTAGACCATCACCAGGCTGCCCATCATCAGGAAGCCGGTGATGTAGGCGCGCTGCAGCGCCCGATTGCGCAGGTGCAGCCGGTAGTTGCCCAGCAGCAGCTTCCAGTCCGAATGCTGCACCACGAAGTGCCGGGAGCGCGGCAGCAGATAGCTGAACAGCAACGCCGAAGTGACCCCCAGTACGCCGATGGCGACCAGGCTGGCCTGCCAGCCCCAGGTGTCCGCGACGAAACCCGCCAGTACCCGGCCGGCCATCCCGCCGAACGCTGCGCCGCTGACATACACCCCGGCGGCATAGCCTGAATCCGAGGAGGCGATCTCTTCAGCGATATAGGCCATGGCGATGGCGGGTACGCCGCTGAAGGCCGCGCCTTGCAGCGCCCGGTAGAACAGGAAGGTGTTCCACGAGTCGGCGGTGGCCGAGGCGATGCAGATCACCCCGGAGGTAATCAGCGACGCCACCATGACCGGCTTTCGACCCAGGCGCTCGGAGACCACGCTGGCAAAGGGCATCAGCAACGCCAGCACGCCGATGTTGATCGACAGCGACAGGCTCGCTTGTGCCGGGCTGATCGAAAAGGCATGGGTGAACAGCGGCATCAGCGGCTGGACGCAATTCATCAGAGCAAATGTCGACAACCCCGCCAGGGTCATGCAGATCGCTATTGCGCGGAAGGCTGCTGTACCGCGGGCGATCTTGTCGCTGTGCGTGCTGGAGGCAGATGAGTGCTCGGAAGGCATCCTGGGAGGGTTCCATCAGGTATCGGGTCAGGCGGGCATGGTACGCGACGTTCGGTATGGGCCAAAGGGAAAGCGATACTGCTGAACCTCGGGTCCACCCGTTTCTACGATGGCTCTCCCGTGCCCGGAGCTCCGGGGTGGTACGTGGAACAGTACCTGACTTACTCCAGGGCCAATCGCTTCAATGACGCCAATGGCGACAAGCTCAACCTGCCCAAACAGCAACTCGAAGTGTTCGCGCCCACGACGCAGATCATTTATGTGCCCGAAGCGATGAGCAACGACATGACCCTTGGGGCTACGGCGCTGGTAACCTCACTGGTCCATGCCGACGTGGATGATGGCCTGCACAACGCCGCATTGAGTTCGCGCAACGGCGTCGGCGAAGTGGTCTGCCAGCGGGCGCTTCATGTATTTGTGGAACGCTACCAACCATGATCCACAGCGCAGCTTCGGCGCGGTCTCCGACACCCAGGCCGGGCAGGCGCTGCACGCCAACTTCACGACTCAGTACGCGATCACCGAACGCTTCAGCATTTAGCGGGGAGCAGCGGATATCGGCTTTGCGTTTTGCAAATCGACGATCTCTGCGGGCTCGTCATCCGTCTTTGCGAATCCGCCCGATGCTTGCACCCCCCGCTATGGCCGCCGCCAGTGCAGCCACGCCGATCGCCAGGCGCATCGCTTGCGCATCCTGCTCGGGACTCATCAGCCCATGTTCGCTGCCTGGCGCGTGGGCGGCATACACCGCCAGGATGACCCCTACCACAGCTGCACCCAGGCATTGCCCGAACGTGCGAACGATGGCCAGTACACCGGATGCGCTGCCGCTGCGCTCACGGGACACGTTCGCCAGCATCTCGCGATTGTTCGGGCTCTGGAAGAATCCGAAGCCGATGCCGCAGAGCAATTCGCGCCAACAGATATCGACCGCGCTGGCATGCTCAGGCAAGAGTGCCAGCGACGCCAGCCCGGCCGTGAACAGACCCAGGCCGGCAGTGGACAGCAGTGCTGGTGGGTAACGGTCGGCCAGGCGACCCGCTTGCGGGGCGGCCAGGACAATGCCTATGGGCCAGGCGGTGAACAGCAGCGCCGAGGCGAACACGCTATACCCGTAGGCGTTCTGGAACAGGAAGGGCAGGGCGATGATGGTAATGCCTTGGCTGACGAAGGCGGCCAGGGAGGTCAGCGCGGCCAGCGAAAACCTTGAGGAGTGAAAGATATCCAGGGGCAGCAGTGGCATTCGCGCACGTTGCTGGCGCCAGATGAATGCGCCCCCGGCAGCCAGGGCGATCACTGCATAGAGGCCGACGGTCCCGGCCGCCTGCAGCGTGCTGCCCAGTTGCGCGCAGGCATCGGCAGCGAGGATCACCGCGCCCATGGTGAGGGCGGACAGCCCGGCGCCGGTGATGTCGAAACCTTCGCGGGTCTGCGTGGGCGTCTGTGGGATCGCGCGCAGCCCCAGTGTCACGCCGATGACGCCCAAGGGAATGTTGATCGCGAACAACCATTGCCAGCCGAGCACCGAGAGCAGGGTGCCGCCCAGCGTGGGCCCGATCGCGGTGCTCGCGGCCACCAGCAGTGCGTTGAAACCAAGGATGCGCCCCAGCAGGCGCGTCGGGAAAACGGTGCGGTAGATGGCCGGGCCAATGCTCAAGGTCGCCGCACCGCCAATGCCTTGCAACACCCGCATGGCAATCAGCATGTCTAGCGACGTCGACAGCGCGCAGCCCAGGGATGCCAGAGTAAAGACCGTGACGCCACCCACGAACAAGGCGCGAAATCCCACCCGGTTCGCCAATGCCGCAAAGCTCATCAGCGTCATGGCGGCGGCCAGTAAATAGCCGTTGGCCACCCAGATGGTTGCGGCGGCAGAAACATCCAAGGCGCGGGCGATCGATGGCAAGGCGACGTTGACGATGGTGCCATCCAGCACGGCCATGGCCGTAGCGGTCATGATTGCGATCATCGCCAGACGCCGTTCGGCACCGGGCAGGCCATCGTCTTCAGGGCGATCTGCGAATAATTCGGTCACTGCGGCTGGGCTCCTTGACGCGAGACACCAACCCTACTGCTTGTATCGACGGACTCCCAGCGGTTCCTGCCATTGTTTTTCGCGCTGTAGAGGAAACCATCGGCGGCCTTGATGAGTTCGTCCGGGGTGACGTCACCCGTCGCGGGGGCGCAACTGGCGATCCCGCCACTGATGGTCACAATCCCCAAGGGGTGTTCGCTGTGCTCGATGGCCAGCGCGCGGACGGCCTCGACGATTTCCTGAGCGATCAGGCCGGCGCCGACCTCGCTGGTATCGGGCAGCAGCACGGTGAATTCTTCGCCTCCGTAGCGAACCGCCAGGTCGGCCGGGCGCTTGAGGGTTTTCCTGAGGGTGTCGGCTACCCGGCGCAGGCAGTCATCGCCGGCCGAGTGTCCGTATTTGTCATTGAAGCGCTTGAAGTAGTCGACATCGAGCATGATCAAGGCCAATGGATAGCCTTGGCGTTTGGCGCGACGGATCTCCAGTGCCAGCACCATGTCGAGCTTGCGGCGATTGCCGAGCCCGGTGAGGCTGTCGGTCAGGGCCATTTCCTGCACGGTGCGGTGCGCCTGGCGCAGTTCGTTTTCCATTTCTATGCGCTGGCGCAGCTGGCCGAGCACGATAAAACCGAAGCCGGTCAGAAACCCTACCAGCAACAGCAAGTACAGGCCGGTCTTGATCAGGTCGCGACGCCATGGGCCGACGAAGGATTCGCGCGACAGACCAGCCTCGACCACCAGCGGATAACTGCTCAGGGCGCGGTAGCCATACAGGCGATAGGTGCCGTCGACGACGGCCTTGACCTCGGCCACGCCCTCGTTGGAAGTTGGCAGGTAGCGCTTGAAAATCACGCTGTCAGCCAAGGTCTGCGTGGTGACTGCCGGGCTGAAGGGGCGCCGGACCAGGATTCGACCATCACGCAGGGCCAGCACCAGCGCGCCTTTGTCGTCGATCTTGAAGTCGCCGTAGTAGTCGACGAAATAGCTGACGCGCAGAGTGCCCAGCAGGACTCCGGCGAACGAGCCGTCGGGATTGTTGAGCCGCCGGGATACCGGAATGATCGGTTCGCCGGTAGAGCGGCTGTTGACCACTTCGCCGATGCGCACGTTGCGGTCGGTGTGGGTGCGGTG